>JASJBK010000118.1 GCA_030066555.1 Halieaceae bacterium | reverse complement strand
GTTCTTCGTGGCCTGCCTGGTGTTCCTGTTCAGTTTCGATGCCCTGATCTGAGGCTTTCCAGGCGCGCAAACACGTCCAGACCCTGCTGCTTCAGCCACCAGGGGATGTCGATGATGATCCAGTTCTCGGCGAGCTTGTCGCCCTCACGCCGATAGATATCGACCACTCGCATATCGACGGGCTTGTCGGCACCCGGCAGCCCCATCAACCCGCCCACCGGGTTATGAGTGAGGTTGGGCCAGCCGAAGAAGCCGCCGTACATGCCCTCCGCCAACCGGCACAGGTGGCCGTTGAAGACCTTGTCCTGCACCCCCTCGCGGTAGGGGTACTGGTGCTGGTGCTGGTAGCGACGGATGGTCATGGTGGCACCGATGCCCGCCGGGCCGTACCAGCCCATATCGTTGGCCCAGGTGCGCGCCAGGTACTCTGGTGGGCAGTGGTCTTCACCGGTCTGGTTGAGGGTGTTGAGGTCGTGCACCATGCGATCGATCAGCGCCAGGGTCTCGACGCCCTCCTCGGGGTCACAGGGGCCGTGTATGAGGCCGTCCTGGGTGCGCGGCGAGGGGAAGATCCCCGGGGCGCCGGTGCTCTGCGGCAGCGGATTCACCCCAGCCTGTTCCATCAGGTCGATCATGTCGCAGAAAAACGCGGCGCGGGTAATCTTGCCGTCGTGAACGCAATGGAAATCGGCATAGCGCAGGGTGGCGATCTTGCCGGTGGCGGGAATACCCAGCCACGGCTCATCGAACAGGCCCATGAAATGGCCGGTACTGATCACCCATTCGGTGTCGTCGATCTCGCTGGTACCGGCCATGAATATGAAGGGTCGCCGCTGCAGCGCGGTGAAGCTCTGCTTGAGCGGTGCATACACCGCAGCAGCGGCCGCGGCACCCTCGAGCTTGCCGAAGGGGTGCACGGCGTAGAGGTGAAAGTCCGGTGTGGTGTAATCGTGCAGCAGGTCGGCCACGGCCTCCGGCACGGCATGATCGAGGGCCTCGTGGAAACGCCAGATCAGCGCCTTGGAAAATTGGTGGTCACTCATTGACGGCCCCTCGCCCGCCTGAAGGCAGGGACCTGACGGCGTGATAAGACATGTGTTCTCCTTGCGATGATTGAGTTTGCATTCGGATGCAAAGCTGAGTCAAGATACGCGCTGAATTTCTTCCACCAGCGAGCTTTTGTCACCACCCATGGACCCCCAGCACTACGACAGCGCCCCCGCAGACGGCGAGCCCAATGGCCTTCCTGGCTTCGATCCCGAGTTCAAGGACATCGTCGATTACATCCTGCGCATCACCTACCGCATCTGGGAGGGCAAGCAGGTGGGCCTGTGCCACGACTATTACTCCGAGGACTGCCCGGTCTACACCCTGGCCGGTTACAGCGAGGGGGCCGAGGTCGTCATGCAGAACACTATCCGCACCCTGGGCGGCTTTCCCGACCGCACTCTGCACGCGGATAACATCGTCTGGGGCGGCGACGCCGAGGCCGGCTACCACAGCTCGCACCTGATCAGTACCCACATGACCAACCTGGGGCCCAGCGAATTCGGGCCTGCCACCGGCAAGCAGGCCACCATCCAGGTCATCGCCCACTGCGTGTGCAAGGACAACCGCATCGTCGAGGAGTGGCTGGTGCGGGACAACCTGTCACTGGCCCGGCAGCTCGGTGTAGACCACGACGAATGGGCGGCACAGAAAGCGGCGGAACCCCTCGATCCCAACAGCCCCTTTGCACAGTGGCTGGCCAGCGAAGCGGCACGCGTGGGCAACGTAACGCGGGAGCGATCTCCCTACCCCGGCGATCCCCGCGACCATCGCGAGCTGCAGGTGGCCAGGGCGCTCCACAACATCTGGAATGCTCGCATGGTGGGCGATACCAACGTGCTCTACGCCGAGGATGCGGTACTGCACGCCTCGGCCCGCGAAGACGCGGTCGGCACAACCGCCATCGCGCGCTTTTACATGGACATGATGAGCTGCCTGCCGGATGCTCGCCTGGCGGTGGATTACACCTGCAGCCAGAGCATGCGCGACGACGGCGACTTTGTGGCAGCGCGCTGGACCCTGGCAGGCACCCACACCGGCGGCACCCTGTGGGGCGCCCCCACCGGTGCACCTATCCTGATCCTGGGCGAAAGCCAGTACCGCATGATCAACGGCAAGGTGGTAGAAGAGTGGCTGGTGTTCGACGAGCTCGCCGTGCTGACCCAGGTGCACCGGGCTCGCCAGAAGTAGATACCCTATGGCGCTGCCCGAGTTCGTCGATGCGCACCACCACCTCTGGGACCTGGAGGCGGTGCACTACCCCTGGCTGATGGCCAGGGGGGTGAAGCGCTTCTTCGGTGACCCCACCCCCATCCAGAAGAACTACCTGCCGGAGGATTTCCTCAACGAGTCCGCCGAGTACCGCCCCAAAGCTTCGGTCCACATCCAGGTCGGCGCCGACGACGGCCTGGAAGAGACGAAGTGGCTGCACAGCCTGGAGGACTGCCCCGCCGCCGTGGTCGCTTTCTGCGGCCTGTCAGCGCCGGATGTGGAAGCCCGGCTGGATGCATTGCTGGAGTACCCGAAAGTCCGCAGCATCAGGCAGATCGTCGGTCGCCACGCTGATGAAGACGGCCAACACGGCAGCGCCGAACTGCTCGAGAGCAAGGCGTGGATCAACGGCCTCAAGGCACTCGTGACCAGAGGGCTGTCCTTCGACCTGCAGATGATCCCGCCGCAGATGCCCGCGGTGCTGAATGCCCTTATGCAAGTGCCCGACCTCAAGGTGGCCCTCTGCCACGCGGGCTCGCCCTGGGATCAGTCCGAGGAAGGCCTGAAAAGTTGGCGAGGAGGCTTGGAACAACTGGCGGCGCTACCCAACACAGTCTGCAAAATCAGCGGCCTGGGCATGTTCAATCCCGACTGGACGGAGGCAGACCTCGCCAGAATCGTGGAACCGGTGATCGATATATTCACACCGGAGCGCGTCATGTTCGGCTCCAACTTCCCGGTGGACAAACTCTATCGAGACTACGCCGCGTACTGGCAAACCTACGACAGGCTTACCAGCAGCTACTCTGGTGACGACCGCTCCGCCATGTTTGCAGGAAATGCAGAAGAGTTTTATCTGGCGGGTATATAAGCCAGTCTACCCAACAGCGAGCACCTGCGAATCAGCGGAAGGACCAGCGCAAGCCGACGCGCCAGGTGTCCAGATCATCAATTTCTTCGTAGCTGGCACTTAGACCCAGTCCCTTCCAGAAGGTGTAGAGCCCACCGACCTCAAAGTATGCCTCGCCGTTGGCAAAGTCATCTATATCGATGTAGCCCAGCTCCGCATTCAATTCCAGCCCGCGCCACACAACAGATCGCGCGCCTATGCCAAGTCGGGAGCCAGACTCATCACCATCGAGGTTCACATCATTACTGTCCAGGCTCCAGTGCTCGTAGCTAACCTCGCCGTACAAGTGGGTGGTGTCAGACAGTGTCCAGATACCGCCGACGCCGACTGAGAACTGGTCCAGGTCAACGTCCTGATCGAACTCTTCCTCTTGCTGAGAGTAGGACCCTCGCAGGAAGGCCCACTCCGAGAATTTCAGGGAACCCTCCACCTCCCAGCCCTTGAGCTCTTTACCCAGGTTATCGACATCAGTTTCGATGTAGCTGGCCTCGACATAGTTCCAGTCGGGACCAACTGGAGCGTCGGGATCGTCGGGGCCGTCCGCGGCGAGGGAAGGAAATGAAATTGTGGTCACCATCATTGCGATGGCGAATGCTGATTTGTGCATGTACCGCTCCTCTATCTGCACGCGAAGATGTTCTTCGCTTACCTCTCCTTTGCGTAGCAGCGTACTATCAATTTTCAGGGAGCACGCCCAAACCAGCCTCGCCAGGTGAATGCTGAGTAGAATAATGTGACGTCTGCCACACCCGCATCACGCAGGATGCTTTCGTCGATCTCGGGATCGAGCACTGCAAGGCTATCTGAGATGTCTCTGCGTCCCTGTTCAGCCAGTTCAGGATCAACACCGGAGGCAATGGAGAACTCCCGGTGCCTGGCTAGCCAGGCATCCCGGTGTTCAGCAACTTGCGGAAAGCTGCAATGTGCCACCACCAGCGGAGCGCCGGGCTTGAGCCGACGGACGATCTCAGACACTGTATTCTGGCGTTCGGTAGCCTCCAGGAAATGGAGCGTCAGGAAGCTGGTGGCGGCGTCGAAAGGCCCCGCGGGCGCGTCGTCTGCATAGCCATGGTGAAGCGTGACCCGCTCGTTGAGGTCGCCCAGTCGTATCCTCGCTTCATCCAGCATGGGCTTTGCTGGATCAACACCGACAAAGGTCCAGGCAGGATTCTCCGTGGCAAAGGCTTCAATCTCCAGTCCACCGCCTGCTCCATGCACCAGCACATGAGCATCAGGCGGCGCATGCTCTCGAATCAGAACACCGGCCATACGGTGCACGGCATCAAAACCCGGCATGAATTTCGCCGGGCCGTCAGCATACTGGGCGGCGTGCTCAGGATCTTTGAATATCTCTACAAAGTGAGTTGATTGCTCGGACATGCTGTTCGTGTATCACCGAATTTGTAAGCTTCACTTGTCGTTTATACGGCACCCGGACAAGCAAGGCTCAACCAGGCTCAGGTAGCACTAGAGGGGTAGCGCTAGAATTGATGCGTCTTGGTGCCCTGGCGCTTGCCCTTCCGTGAGTACACCTCGACCTTCACCTGGTTGGTATCCACCTGCAATCGGGCGAAGTTATCGGTGGCGTGAACTTTGCTGGCGTTTTTCACCCTGAAGGTCTTGCCCAGCCCGGTCTTGATATTCCCCGACAGCACGAAGCTCTTCTTCCCCGGGTGCGGATAGGGCCAGTAGAAGGCAGAGCTGACGACCGACACAATCTTGGAGTTTGGCAACTCCAGCTCACTGGACATGGAGGCATGCACATCACCTGACAGGAACAGCACCCTGCGAATGCCGAGGGTGTCGATGTGCTCCAGTATCTGGTCACGTTGAGCGAGGAAGCCTTCCCACTTGTCCTCTGAGTCAGACTCCCAGAATGGGACAGCGGTCACCACTACCTTGACCTTGCTGGGGTCACTGCTGAGCCACTCCAGCAGCGCTTCCATCTGCTCGTCGGAGATTATGGCGGGGTCGCCCTCCAAAACCCGACGCTCGGTGCGCGTGTCCATAACAAAGAAATTGCAGCAGCCGTCCGAGTGGGTATACCAGAGATAGTCCGGCGGCGAGTCTACCCGACCATTGACTACCGGGTGCAGCGGGCTGTGGCTGGTCTGGTAGGTCTGGTAGGCGTGCATGGCGGCGGGGAACTTGGTGACATAGTCCCTTTGACTGGAATGCGTGGGCCAGTTGTCCTCTATCTCATGATCATCCAGCGTCATGTAGGTCGGCACTTCAGCCATCAGGCCCGCTATATGCTTCTGGGAAAACACCTGGCGGTAACGCTTCAGGTATTCATCGACCGACTGGTCCGGGTTCAGGATGTTCAGGTCATCGGCGTAGATCTGGTCGCCCGTCATCACCAGCGCATGCACGGGCGCTGACTCTTTAAGCTTCTTGATGGATCGAAAGGTCTTGTCACCCCGGTCATCAAAAAACGTTCCGCCGAGGAAGCGCAGGAGGTAGCGACAGGAACCCACCACAAGCGTTCTGGACGCACTACCAGAGGCTCCGGTAGTCACCCTGTTGACGGGTATGCTGGACCAATCGAGCACTGCAGATACGTCTATGTCTGCTGAATCGACATCCGAGTAGACGTAGCCAGCCTGGTACTCGTAGCTTGAGTTTGCTGACAGACCCTCGACCACGCACACGGCGGACATATCGAAATTGGGGTTCAGCTTGAAGTACTTTGGCTTGCCAAAATTGCCGCCCGCTTTACGCCAGCGAATAATGGCGTGACCGCGCCGCAGTTGGCCGCCATCGACGACGTACTCGCCGCGGCCGAAAATTCGGGTGGATTTGGTATCGGTGGCGCCCACGATGGGGCCGACGGTGAACTTATTTACACGCATGGCTGGCTCTCCATTCCAATCGACTACCGCTTGACCGGCCCCTGTCGTCCCAGGGTGCACGCCCCACATTCCATTTTTGAGAGCATGCCGCTGCGCGTCTGGACATCGAGCGCAGCAATCTCAAGCGCTTCAGCTTCAAGTAAAACAGCTAAACGCTTTTCTACAAGTAATCTTTCGTTTAGTCCGCTGCCAACTGCAAGGAACTGGCAGCCCGAGCAGAAATGGGACAAGCCGTGGAGACCCAAGGGGATAGAAAGCAAGGCAGGTTTGCCGCGAAGGCAGCCATGCATTGAGCACAGTGGAGAGTTTGCAGATACTGCCGGTACAGCAAAAGAGACCTGGCTAGTGTTGTTTCAACTTCACGCTTCTCTCGCTTCCAAGCTGTCTACATGGTCGTAAAACTCCAGCACCGAACCCATTCCAGTGCCACTCACATACTAGGCTTCAATACCAGGGGCCTGCCCAGGGGACTCGGTAATCAGCCGATAAGCCATGGACAGAGCAGCGACTTCAAATACGATGAGCAGCGTGGAAAGAGCTGAGATCACCAGGAATGTGTATGGAATCATTGCAAGAACATATACCGGTAGTGCCAGGATTACGGGAATGACAAGGACAACAAGAAACATCAGCAGCTGGTGATCTGCTGTCAGTTCCCACGATCTACGAAACGACACGCCACTCTCTACAGCAATGCCAGGAAACACCAGTGACAATCGTCCCACGAGCCAGCAAACGAGAACAATAGTGATCACGATACCCACATAGGGTATAGCCGCAGGAAGGCTGGCGGGGATAACCAACAGACTGACGCCGATCAAGTGCAGCGCGAAGGCTGTTTCACGCTTCGACCAGGATGTAATGCCCCATTCAGATACAGCGTCGTTGCCCATCAGCACGATCCTGTGCGTGGTGATGGCGAAGATCGAATATACGGCGCCATTCAGCACATTAAGGACGAACACACCAATTGCAGATGTGCTGAAATAGGTAAGCAGGTCGAGAAGCACCGTGATTGCAAACGGGATCGCCAGTGCTTTTGCGAGGCGCAATCGATAGTGGGCGACGGTGGCTATTGCAGAAGCGGCAACTCTATAGAAATTCAATGCGAACCTTCCCCTGTGGTGTAGCCACGACCCTCAAACAATCCTCGATGTTCGCAACCAGTCTTGATCGACCAATCCCATCCGGGGCGTGCAGAGGGTTCTTTCCACCCACGTTGACACCTCGAAACAGGATGACGAAGGTATTCATCGGCTGTTGGTTTTACCTTGTGTTTCTAGTCACCTCAAAAACTAAGCGCCCTTCACAGTCTGGGCGAGCTGCTTCGCGCCTTGCAACATAAAGCCATGGTCGGACGACAGCAGGAACAGGCTGGCGCCGGCCTCGATCCAGCGCGGGACTTCATCGACGTTGCCGACGAACATGCCCACTGTCCTGCCCGCCTCTCTGCCAACCGCGCAGATGTGCTCCACTGCGGCGACTACCTTGTCGTCGGCCGGTGAGTCGGCGCCCATGGCGACGGTGAGGTCGATGCGACCGATAAACAGGCAGTCGACGCTGTCGACGGCGGCGATCTCCTCGATAGCTTCCAGGGCTTCCAGGTCTTCGATCTGGGCGATGACGGTGGATTCTGCAGCGGAGTCAGCCAGGTGCTGACCCATCGGTTTGGACGTGTAACCGGCAGCTCGGGTGGAACCTGCGTAGCCGCGGCCGCCGGCGCCGAAGTGCGCGGCCCTGGCCACCGACTCCGCCATGGCCGCGCTGGTGACATGGGGAATCACCACGCCGGTGGCACCGCAGTCCAGGGCGTTGAGGGTGTGTTCGTGGGCGGCGGATGGAACCCTTACCAGCGCAGGCATATTGGCCGCGCGGGTGGCTGCCAGGCAGGCATCGATAGCGCCGCGGTCGAACGGCGAGTGTTCAGCATCGAGGCACAGCATATCCAATGGTGTCTGGCCCAACACTTCGCAGACCATGGGCGACGGAGTTTTTACCCAGGTGCCGACCAGCAGCTCGCCGCCGCGCACCCGCTCCCGGAATGTCATGCGGCCTTACCCCAGAGCCGCTCGGTGGCCAGAGCTGCGCCTTCGGCCATGGCGGTGAGCTTGGCATAGACGATGTCCTCATCGACGGCACCGAAGCCCGCGAACGTCGAGAAACCGCAGTCGGTACCGGCGATAACGCGCTCACGGCCAACGATATCGGCAAAGCGGGTGATGCGCTGCGCCACCAGGCGCGGGTGCTCAACAAAGTTGGTGGTGGAGTCGATGACTCCTGGCACCAGGATCTTGTCTTCAGGGATATCGGTGTTCGCGAACACCTCCCACTCGTGGGCGTGGCGCGGGTTGGAGGATTCGAACAGCAGCGCCTGGGGTTTGGCGCGCAGGGCGATGGGCAATACCAGCTCCATCGGCGCGTCGTGGTGGTGCGGGCCCTCGTAGTTGCCCCAGCAAACGTGCAGTCGCACCCTGTCCGCCGGCACGTTGCGGAGCGCATCGTTGAGCACATCCACGTGTAGGTTGGCCAGCGCCTGGTAGGCATCGTCCGGCTGGTCCTTGAACATCATATGCCGGCCCAGGCCCAGGTCCGGGGAATCGAGCTGCAGCACAAAACCCGCCTCGACGATCGCCTCGTACTCATGGCGCATGGCTTCACCCAGCGCCTTGAGATAGGACTCGTGGTCAGCGTAGTGGTGATTGGGCTGGAACAGGGCAATCACCCCCGGGGAGGCCGCATTCATGAAACCCTCCACCGGCTTGTGCGCATCGACGGCGCTGCGGAAATTCGCCAGGTCTTCTTCCAGCGGCGCGGAGCTCTTTACGTTGATCTCGGCCACACAGCAGGGCCGGCGATAGCTTGGGGTGCCACCGGAGCTGGCCTGGCGCTTCAGGAAACCGGGGAATTCTTCCAGGTCCGAGGGCGGGTTGCGCTCGCTGTCGCCTTCGAAGCCGGTGATACGGTCCTTGATGTAGGTGGCGTAGCTGATTTTGCTCATCTCACCATCACTGACGAGATCAACCCCCGCCTCCACCTGCTTGCGCACCACCTCGTCTACCGCATCGGCGATGGTTTTTGTCAGGGCCTCCTCATCGTATGGCTGCTCGTTTTCTCGGGCGAAGACACCGTCGGTGACTTCCTTGGATCGGGGCAGGCTGCCCACGTGGGTGGTAAGAATTCTGTCGCTGCTGCTATGCATTGTTATTGTCCTGTCTATTACTCGTGCGGGTGAGCCAGCCCGCTAAAGCCGCGTTGACGGCCTCGGGCTGTTCCATGGTGGAAAGGTGTCCACAGTCTGCGATGGCGCAGAGCTGTGCGTTGGGAATTGCCTCGGCCATCTCGCGGTGCAGCGCTGGCGGGCACAACGTGTCTTCGTCGCCGCAGAGCACGAGCGTCGGGCAAGCGATTCCCTGCAAGGTCTCTCGGCTATCGGGGCGTGACTTGAGCGCCAGTGACTGGCGCATGAATACCTCCTGACCCAGGTCCATGCCCATGGCCAATACCTCGTCAAGCAGCGCGGTATTGTCGCGGTGCACGCGGGCCAGGTAGTTGGGCTTGAGTTCCTCGCGCAGCACCTCGGCAAGCCCGCCTGCCAGTACGCTCTGCATCTGTGCATCACGCATATCACGCTTCTCCGGCGTATCCGCTCGGTCGTTGGTATCCAGCAGCGCCAGTCGGGTAATCCGCTCTGGCGCCTGGCGCCACATTTCCATGGCGACGATGCCGCCCATGGACAGGCCTGCCACCGACCACTTACCGGGGGCTGTGGCCAATACCTGCGCAGCGATCTCTGCTATTGTCTCGGCGCCGGTGATATCGCCCACCCGGCAGTCGTAGTCGGCACCGAAGGCCTCGAGCTGCGCTTGCCACAATCGCCGGTCGCACATCATCCCCGGCAACAGCAGCAGCCCCCCGCCGTCGCTCATTCGCCGCGAACGGTGCTGCCGGCGCGCAGCACCCCGGAGAAGGTGCGCTTCTCAGGGGGCAGTGCATCGTTGTCGATGCGCTCCATCAACATCGAAACCGCGGCCTCGGTCATGCTCTCCACCGGTTGCTCGATGGTGGCAAGATCAAAGCTCGACCAGTGGGCGGCGCGCACGCCATCAAAGCCCACCACGGAGACATCGCCGGGCACGTCCAGCTCCATATGAAAGCGCAGCTCATCCATCACACCCATGGCCATCATGTCGTTGGCACAGATCACCGCATCGGGCGCCGCACCGCGCTCTGCCACCAGTTCCTGCAGGGCGCGGCGGCCGGAAGAATAAGAATAGTCGCCAGCCGCCTCAGTGATGTCGTCAATCCCCAGGTCACGCAAACGGTCGATCGCACCCTGGGTGCGCTGCATGCTGACCACCGAATCGCCGGGGCCGGCAATCACCGCAAAAGACTTGTGAGAGCCACTGCCCGCCAGCAGGTTGACCAGCTGGCGCTCGCCCTCCACCTGGTCGCAACACACCGATGACACCGGCAGGTCCTGATAGGAGCGGTTGTAGAACACCAGCGGAATGTGACGCTCCTGGAACTGGGCCACCTGCTCGGCGGCAAGGTGCGCCGCGGCGATGACGCCGTCCACCTGGTACTGCCACACCTGGTCGAGAATACGGCTGACGTCACTTTCGTGATCGAGCGTAAACAGCAGCACGTGTACCCCGCGCTCGGAGAAACGCGCGCTCAGCTCAGAGAGAATTTCCG
>JASJBK010000117.1 GCA_030066555.1 Halieaceae bacterium | reverse complement strand
GGACCACTACGACGAGCACGTTATCGAGGTTTCAGACGAGAACCCGGAGGGCTGCAAGCCGCACAACTGCGCAGGCCATGACCCAGACCATGTGCACGGGCCCGGCTGCGGGCACCCGGCGGTACCCCACGGAGACCACGTCTGCTATCTGGTGGATGGTCACCTGCACCACCCCCACGGCGATCACTGCGACGATCACGGCCCGCTGAAGCTGGCCTGAACCGCCGCCATACAGGAAGACCGGCAGGGGGCTCTGCTGCGCGAAGCTGCGGCTGACCGACCAGTGTTGGTTCCCGCCGGTTGCGCCCAGTTCGGGAACAGCGGGGATTGAGAAGCAACTCCAGCCAGACCGCAATCTTCGAAGCGGGCTATCGCTGGGTCACGGTTTCCAGGATGCCTTCGCTGCTGAATCGCAACTCCCACTTGCTGCCGCCCTGGCGGTAAAGCCAGGTATAGGCCCGCCGCTCGGCAGGCTCTCCGCATTTGCGCAGTACTTCAAAGCTTGTCGGCCCATGGCGGCCGCCGCCCTGTATCAGGTGCACGCCACAACGCAGTGTGGAAGCTTCGGCCGGTTGGGGAATACCCATACCGGCAACCACGGCCGCAATTGCCAGCCCACCTGCAACTGGTAGCTTCATCATTTACCCCCCTTGCCCTTGAGCCGGTACTCCAGCGCAGAGAAGTGCATCATGCCATTGGATATGACCAGTTCTTCCGCATCGGTTAGTGAAGCCGCCAGGTGACGCAGCGGTGACCGCACCTGAATTTCACTGCCACCGGTGACGCCCTTGAAGCGGCCGGTGCCTCCCGTCAGGGTGAACGTCCCATGACAGGCACCAAATTCGCCTTCACAGCTGTACTCCCCGAAGGCGCTGTCATCGGGCGACTTGACGATGACGCAGTTGCCATTGGCCCGGGTGGCTCTGGTCGCGTGATTCAGCTGCAGCTTGGCGGTGCACTCCATGAACGCATCGTCGAGCTCACCCTCAGCGGTGCGGGTGTAAAACACACCCTCGATCATCCCGAGGAATTCCTGCTGCTCGATGCCGTACTGGAATACCCTGCCGTTGCCAGACCAGCTAAACAGTGCCTCGAGAGTTTGTTGCTCCTGTGAGGCCGCCGCGACTGGAAGCACCGCAACCGCCAGCAACAGGCAATTTCGCATCAAGACCACCATAGCGAGCCCTCATCGATTTCTGGACGAGTATAGACCATGGCAGCGGGGCACCTGCGCGGGCAGGCTGGAGATGCTGCGCTTCGCCGGCGTTTGCTTTAACCTACGGAGCTTTCTACCGACCAACCGGACCAGACACTGTGGCATACGAACTCACCGGGAAGATCAAGCTTCTCCAGGAACCCAGAATCTTCGACAGCGGCTTTACCAAGCGGGAGATGGTGGTGATTGTCGACGACGGCAAGTATCCACAGGAGATAAACCTGGAGTTCGTGCAGGATAAAGTCGGCCTGCTGGAAAACCTGCAGCCGGGCCAGACCGTCACCGTCAGCTTCGATATCCGCGGCCGCGAATACAATGGTCGCTACTACAACAACCTGCAGGGTTGGAAGATTGTCACGGAAGATGAAATGCCCGCGGATGCGGGTGCTCCACCCCAGGACGTGCCACCGGCGGACGCCTACGACGACGATATCCCCTTCTAGCCACTGGTCTAGTGACTCATCTAGGGACTCGCGTGGTGACTACGTCGAGTTACCCGGGGTGCTTCAGTCGTTGGCGGCCTGGCGCTCGCGGATGCTGTGATTCCTGTTCAGCGTCCCGTCTTCCTCGAGAACCCCGAGCACTGACCCGTCCTCATACTCGAGGACGATCGTCGGCCGTCGCACAAACTTCACTGACCAGCCAAATTTCAGGGCCCGGTCAAGACCACTCACCTGCGCTGGCGTCAGGTAACGATCGAGATTGATCGGTACTGGCGGCATGCCCTTTCTTTTGTCTGGCTTGGCCATCGTTAGGACCTAATTCACTAGCAATGTGAAGTGATTTAGCACAGGGTTGTGAATTTGGACCGAAATGCTTTCTCGTTTTGTGAACCAGTTCACGGGAATCGCGAGAAACGGGCAAATGGGTCAGCTCTTGCCCAGCAAAACCTCCACCAGCACCAGGCGAGGCGCGGCCTCCGCCAGACTGGCGGCGACCGGCTTGCGGTCGCCGTCCAGCTTGACGCCATAGACCACGGCGTCGCGGGGGAGCGCGGTCAAAAACGTCGTTACCCCGGCCCGCAGGTCGGGGCTGTCGCCCTCGTAGAGCGTGGCCGTGCCCGCCATCCGCTCACCGTC
The DNA here is from genome assembly GCA_030066555.1 of Halieaceae bacterium. Taxonomy (GTDB): domain Bacteria; phylum Pseudomonadota; class Gammaproteobacteria; order Pseudomonadales; family Halieaceae; genus JANQIO01. Next base: position 8,475 of record JASJBK010000117.1, on the reverse strand, counting down.
GATTTCCACTTCCACGGGCTTCTCACCGCCACGGAAATTCTTCCACCAGCTGGTGTTGGTGCTGGACAGCAGCCGAACCAGGTCACCATCGCGGGTATAGCTGAGCGGTGTATCCAACGCACGCCCGCTCTTGCGTCCGGTAAAGTGCAGGATCGCGATATTCTTGCTGGCTATACCGTGCAGCGGCGAGCGCAGCAGGCAGCGCGCTACCGGGTTCAGCAGGTAGCGGTAGAAGGCGTGTCCGATATTCATGCGCGTCCGGCCGGGATCAGGAGATATCGCTGGCGTCGTGGCGCTCGGGTACCTGCAGTTCCTCGTCGCCCCAGGCGGTGTTCACCCGACGGCCGCGCTGCACGGCAGGGCGCTCCTTGATCTGGTTGGCCCAGCGCATCACGTTTTTGTAGGACTCGACGTCGAGGAACTCCTGGGCCTCGTAGATCTTGCCGGTCACCAGCACCCCGTACCAGGGCCAGGTGGCCATGTCGGCGATAGTGTAGTCATCCCCTGCCAGGTACTCGCGCTCGGCCAGGTTGCGGTCCAGCACGTCGAGCTGACGCTTGACTTCCATGGCGTAGCGATTGATCGGGTACTCGTACTTCTCCGGTGCGTAGGCATAGAAATGACCAAAGCCGCCACCCAGGAAGGGTGCACTACCCATCTGCCACATCAGCCAGCAAAGGGTCTCGGCACGTGCGGCGGTGTCCGTGGGCAGGAATTCACCAAACTTCTCGGCCAGGTGGATCAACATGGCGCCAGACTCGAACAGGCGCAGGGGCGTATCGCCGCTGTGGTCCACCATGGCGGGGATCTTGGAGTTGGGATTCACGTCGACAAAGCCCGAAGAGAACTGGTCACCATCGCCGATATTGATGATCCAGGCGTCGTACTCGGCGCCCTCGTGGCCCAGCGCCAGCAGCTCCTCCAACATGACGGTCACCTTGACACCGTTGGGGGTTCCCAGTGAGTAGAGCTGGATCGGGTGTTTCCCCACCGGCAGTTCCTTGTCGTGGGTCGGGCCGGCGATGGGGCGGTTGATGTTGGCGAACTGGCCGCCGCTTTCGCTATCCCAGGTCCAGACCTTGGGGGGTTCGTAGGCTTGGTTCATGAAGTCTCCATCAATACTTGCAGGGTTAGAGTGCACGATCTGGAAATACTCGGATCGTGCCTTTGATCAGGATTTACGGTCGGGGTTCCCGGGTCGATTAGCGACCCGCCAGCGCAGCTTCGACGGGCTGCCCGTCCTGCTTATAGACAACGCCACCTTTCATGACAAAGTCCACCCGGGACAGCAGGTTGATATGCCGCAGCACATCCCCGCGCACGGCGATGATATCGGCGTACTTGCCCGCTGAGACAGTACCCCAGCGATCCGATACGCCCATCATGACGGAGCCCCAGTAGGTAGCGGCGCGGATCGCGTCCATCGGGGGAATATCCATCACCCGCACCCACACGTCTATCTCGTTCCAGGTGCTCTGGCAGTGGAATTTCATGGGGATGCCGCTATCGGTTCCCACCAGGAACACAACGCCCGCCTCCCGCAATTGGGCAATCTTACGCTTCAGGGTCGGCTTGCGCAGCGGTGTGAGCTGCATATAGGCGAGCTGGCCAGGTTGTTCGATGGATTGCCGGATATCGGCGATCGTGTCTGGTTCAAGGCCGCGATGCCAGCAGGTGTCATCGAGCTTCTCGGGGTTGTCGACAGTCTCGGGGTAATTCCACAGCCCTTCCACCGTCGGGGTCCAGAACAGCGGGCCGCCGGCAACCCGGCCGGTAGCCGTGCGCTCGCGGAGTTTCTCAATCACATCCGGCGGATACTCGGGCGCAGTGGTCAGACCGGTATGCTCAAAATTGTCGACGCCGATTTCCAGGCCGCGGCGCACTTCCGAGGGCCGGTGTGAGTGGGCCACAACCTTGAGCCCGTGCTTGTGGGCCTCGTCGACCACCGCCTGGGCTTCCTCCAGGGTCATCTTGTCCTGGTCGATGAGCTTGATGATGTCGACCCCGGCGTCAGCCAGGCGCTTCACCTTGCGTCGCGCGTCCGAGACGCCATTGACGCCCCAGCGGAAGGCCTCCGTGCCCGGGTAGGGTTTGTCCTGGATAAAGGGGCCGGACACAAACAGACGCGGCCCGGGTATCGCCCCGGACTCGATGCGTTGCTTCACGGAGATCGAGGGCTCCAGGGGCGCGCCGAGGTCACGGGCAGTAGTCACCCCAGCCAGCAGCAGCTGCACCGCACCCGCCGGCATGATCTCACTGCCGAAACGGTCTATGTAGGTCGGGTCCCAGTGGCGGTAGTTGGCATGACCGGCCAGCATCAGATGGGCATGGTTCTCCCATAGTCCCGGCAGCACGTCCATGCCCTCGGTGGAAATGACCCGGTAACCCTCCGGCACCGGCAAGGTATCCATGGTGCCGACATTCTCGATAACCCCGTCTTTCACCAGGATCACGCTGTCGGCGATGGGCCGATGGCCGAAGCCGTCGATCAGGCGGCCGCCCACCAGTGCTGTGTCCGCCAGGGACATCGCCGCTGACAGCGTGGTTACTACGGCCACGAGAATGGGCAACAGCCGGGTGCGTGCTATGGGCATGATGAACTCCTGCTAGCTATGGGGTGGGAGCATAAATCCGCAAACGCGCCTAAGGATAGTACAGACGGATACCAAACGCGGCTTGGTATATGAAAGGGATTTCTTGCAATCCGATCAGTAGCAGCGCCGTATATTACCCCTACGTTCTGTATGAATACTGTCCATCAGAGCGTGGACAAGGAGAGACAGGTGGCCGAAGCGAATAATAAGTGGGGCCTCCTGGAGACTCAGCAGGGTGAAGACGCCGAACGCCAGCGCGCCATCGCCGACCCGGGCGACTATCACGGTGACATCGCTGCTGCAGAGCTCCACTGGTACGACGCTGCGAGCCAACGCTGGCTCAACTGCAGTCCAGCAGACGATGCCTGGCACGCTATCAGTGGGTCTGGCGGCAACAGAACTACAGCAGACGACCTGTCAGCCGACTGGCGCCCCTGGACAACCGCACTCGACGAATCTGACGCCCCGTTCTTCCGCTGGTTCTGTGGCGCTCACACCAATGCCTGCTTCAATGAAGTGGATCGCCACGTGCTGGCGGGGCGCGGCAGCCAGACCGCCATCATTTTCGAAGGGGACCGCTGGGACCCCTCCAAGCACGATGGCAAGGGCGGGCCTGTATTTGAGCGCGAAATCAGCTACCGCGAATTGCTGATCGAGACCGTGCTGCGCGCCGAGGTACTGGCTTCGCTGGGACTGCAATGCGGCGACCGGGTGGCGTTCAACCTGCCCAATATCCTCGACCAGGTTTACTACACGCTCGCCGCCAAGCGGCTGGGCATCATCTATACGCCGGTGTTCGGCGGCTTCTCCGCCAAGACCCTGTCGGACCGCATCTACGACGCCGGCGCCAGGGTGGTAGTCACCGCCGACGGCGGTTACCGCAATGCCGAGGTGGTGGCCTACAAGGAAACCTATACCGATCCCGCACTGGACAACTACCTGCCGCTGAAAACCGCACTCACCACCTTCGAACAAGCGCTGGGTCAGTTCCACCTCGGTGATACGGCAACCAGGCTCATCGAGTCGGTGGCGACAACACTGGCCGGCGAGATCACCATCGAGCGCAGCGACCTGATGCGCGAACTGGGCTCTGCCCTGTCCCGGGAGCACGGCCTGCCTGCCGAGCAATCAGCGGAGCTGCGCACCGCCGTTGCCCGGCAACTGGCCGATGCCGGGCACAACGTGGAAACCGTGGTAGTTGTGCGCTACACGGGCCAGGATGTGGTTGAACAGGCCCGCGACCGCTGGTCGCACGACCTGCAGGCCGAGGCCACCGAGCGGGTGCTGGCCGCCGCGGGATGTGCAGATCGGGACGCACTCGAGGCGCTCGACGACGCAGCCCTCTGGCAAGCCCTGAATGCCAGCCAACCGGCCCTCCCGGTGGAGGCCAACTGGCCCCTGTTCATCATCTACACCTCGGGTTCAACCGGTAAGCCCAAGGGCGTGGTGCACACCCACGGCGGCTGGCTAGCGGGCATCACCCACACCATGCGCACGGTGTTCAACGCCGATGTCGATGACCGGCTCTACGTCATTGCCGACCCGGGCTGGATTACCGGGCAGGCTTACCTGCTGGCAGCTCCGCTGTCTCGCGGCATGACCACGATCATCCATGAAGGCTCGCCACTGTTTCCCCATGCGGGCCGTTTCTCCTCGATCATCGAGCGCCACGGTGCCACGGTCTTCAAGGCCGGCTCTACGTTCCTGAAAGCCGTAATGACCGACCCGGCCAGCACCGAGGATATGGCCGCCTACGACATGTCGAGCCTGCACGCGGGCACCTTTTGCGCGGAGCCGGTGTCTCCGGCGGTGCAACAGTTCGCGATGGATCGGGTCTGCAATCACTACATCAACTCCTACTGGGCCACGGAACACGGCGGTATCGTGTTTTCCTGTCCCTGGGGTGACTTCAAGCCACTGGCGGCAGATGCCAAGACCTGGCCCCTGCCGTGGATCCAGGCGGAAGTGCGGGTCGCCACCGCCAACGATGAGACAGGCCGCGTCAGCGAGTGGCGCCGAGCTGAGGCGGGCGAGAAGGGCGAGCTGGTGATCACCCGTCCCTACCCGTACCTGGCACGCACTATCTGGGGCCAGGCTGACAAACTTGGCGACGATGACTGGCAGGGAGATATCGAGCGCTTCCACGACGTCTATTTTTCCCGCTGGCCCGGCGACCTCGCCTATACCCAGGGCGATTATGCCCGCAGCCATGAAGACGGCGCCTTTACCCTGCACGGCCGCTCCGATGATGTGATCAATGTCAGCGGCCACCGCATCGGCACCGAGGAAATTGAAGGCGCCCTGCTGCGGGACAAGACCCTCAGGGCCGACTCTCCGGTCGGCAACGCCGTGGTGGTGGGGGCTCCGCACGACGAGAAAGGCGAGACGCCGGTCGCCTTCCTGGTCGCTGCGCCCGGCAAGAAGCTCACCGATGACGACCTGGCACGACTGCAGGGCCTGGTGCGCAGCGAAAAAGGTGCCACCGCGGTGCCTTCGGACTTCCTGGTGGTATCGGCCTTCCCGGAAACCCGCTCCGGCAAGTACATGCGCAGGACCCTGCGCGCAATCCTGCTGGAAGAGCCGCTCGGCGACCTGTCCACGCTGCGCAACCCCGAAGTGGTTGAGGAGATCAGCAAGGCGGTGGAACAGTGGAAGGCCTTCGGCCGCCTCGCCGAGGCCCGGCAGATCGTCCAGTCCTGGCGCTACCTGCGGGTAGAGACCCACGAGATCGCAGCGGGCAGGAATGTCGCGCTGCTGATTGTGGACTCCCCACCGGTTAACTCCCTCAACGAGCGTTCGCTGGACGAGTTCAACACGGTGCTGCAGCACCTGGTCCATCAGCAGTCCATTGCCGCCATTGTGGTTACCGGGGCCCGCAGTGCCTTCGTAGCCGGAGCCGACGTCAAGGAATTGCTGGAAGTGGGCGAGGCCGGCGATATGGACTCGGCGCGCACGCCGCCGAACGCTGCCCATACCGCGTTCTCTACCCTTGAGAACATTGGCAAGCCAGTGATTGCCGCGGTCAACGGCCCAGCACTCGGCGGCGGTTGTGAGCTGGTGCTGGCCTGCGGCTATGTGGTGGCTGACCAGAATGCCCGCTTCGGCCAGCCGGAGATCAACCTCAACCTGTTGCCCGGCTACGGCGGCAGCCAGCGCCTGCCACGCCGGTTGCACCATCGCCGAGGCCGCGACGGCATGCTGGAGGCGGTCCGCATCATCGCCAATGGCCGTACCCTTGACGCGGTCGAAGCCCGGGAAGCCGGCCTGGTCGATACCGTGGTCGGCGACGACGGCCGCGGCCCGGTTGCTGTTTCCATGGACCTGTTGCGCGCCTTCTTTGCCGGCGGCGGACCGCTGGTGGCGGCCATGGAGCAGCGCGAGGCCTACCTGGGCAGTCTCGAACAACCCTTGCCCTACGACGATGCCATGCTGGCCGATGCGCGGCTGGCGCCTACCCTGGCCCAGGCCAGGGCCTCCGGGCGTGGCCATGTGATAGACCGCATTCTCGACGCCATCGGCACCGGTGCCACCGCGGGCCAGGCGGCGGGCCTCAAGCACGAGGCGGAATTGTTTGCCCAGGCAGTCTGTGATCCGCAGTCCGGTCCGGTCGGAATCCGCGCTTTCCTCGAACGTCGCTCGGCGGCACTGCCGGTCAAGTACACCGAGGTGCCCCCCTATCCCGACGAGGACACGCGCAAGGCGCTGGGCGAGGCGGGCCGACTGCTAGCTCCAGGCGCAAGCTTCTTCCCGGGCGTGACGCCGGTCCCGGAGTACCAGTACGGTCTGGGCGTGGCCAGGAATCCCGACAACGGTGAGCCGGCCCACGGCGACCCCGTCGACGCGGAAAAGCTGTTGGTGTTCGAAACCCCGCGACCCGGCCCCAACGAGGCGCTGGTCTACGTGCTGGCCTCAGAGATGAATTTCAACGACATCTGGGCCATCACCGGCATTCCCGTGTCACCCTTCGATGCGCGCGACGCCGATGTGCAGGTGACCGGCTCCGGCGGCGTGGCCCTGGTAGCTGAACTGGGCGAGGAGCTGGTGCGCGAGGGGCGACTGGCCGTGGGCGACATCGTCACCATCTACTCGGGCCAGAGCGAGCTGCTCTCACCCGACCAGGGCCTGGACCCGATGGCAGCCGACTTCCGCATCCAGGGCTATGAACGCAATGATGGCAGCCACGCCCAGTTCCTGGTGGTGCAGGGCCCGCAGCTGCACGCCAAGCTGCCGGGGCTGACCCTGGAAGAGGCCGGCTCCTATGGCCTGACCATGGGCACTATCCATCGCGCCCTGTTTACCACGCTGAATATCCAGCCCGGGCGGCGGCTGTTCGTGGAGGGCGCAGCTACCGGCACCGGCTACGACTGCCTGCGCTCGGCGCTGCGCTCCGGCCTCACGGCACTGGGTATGGTATCCAGTGATGACCGCGGCGAGCGGGTGCGCGCTGAGGGCGGCCACGCCATCAATCGCAAGGACCCGCGCTGGTCAGATATCTTCACGCCGGTTCCCGACGACCCGGCCGCCTGGCCTGCCTGGGAGCGTGCCGGCGAGGCCTTCGTTCGGGAGGCGGAGCAGCTGGCCGGCGGCCCGCTCGACTACGTGGTGTCCCACGCCGGTGAAACCGCCTTTTCCCGCTCGTTCCAGCTGCTGGGCGAGAACGGGGTACTGACCTTTTACGGCGCTTCCTCGGGCTATCGCTTCTCCTTCATGGGTAAACCCGGAACCTCTCGCCCAGCCGACATGTTTGCCCGCGCCGGGTTGCGCGCCGGCAACAGCCTGCTGGTGGTTTATGGCCCCGGCGCCGAGGACGGCATCGTCGACCCGGTAGCGGTGGAAGCGATCGAAGTCGGCTGCACCCTGGGCGCCCAGGTCGCCGTGCTCACCGACACGGTACCCCAGCGCGAGTTCGTCAGCTCCCTGGGCTTCGGTACCCGCATGACCGGTGTGGTCAGCATCGAGGAACTCAAGCGCCGCTTTGGCGATGAGTTCGACCCGCCCGGGCCCTTTGCCCCGCTGCCCGACCCGTTCACCGAGTCGCCGGCCTTCAAGGAGGCGGTGCGCCGCTTCTCCGACCGCACGCTCAAGCCGGTGGGTTCGGCGATCGCACCGCTGCTGCGCAACACCCTCGACCGTCGCGGCCTGCCCGACGTGGTATTCGAGCGCAGTGGCCGCGACGGACTGGCGCTGGCCACGTCGCTGGTGAAACCCAACGTCGGCAAGGTGGTATACGCCGAGGACCTGGCGGGCTGCCGCCTCAGTTTCTATGCGCCGCAGGTATGGATGCGCCAGCGCAGGATTCTCATGCCCAGCGCAGAGATTCGCGGCACTCACCTCAATACCGCCCGCGAGTTTTCTGAGATGCAGGAGCGCATCGCCGCCGGCCTTATCGACATCATGCCGCCGGTGCCCGTGGGCATGAGTGGCGTGGCCGAGGCGCACCAGGCCATGTGGGAAAACCGCCATGCCGGCGCCAACTACGTCGCCCTGCACGCCTTGCCGCGGCTGGGCCTGAAAACCCGGGACGAGCTCTACCGCGCCTGGGCCATCCGTGACGCCGAAGAGCGTGGCGAAACCTTTGAACGCATTGATACCGGATCCGCTGGAGCGCTGCGATGAACGAAATGACCAATTTGCAAGACCTTGCCATCACCGACAGCCGCACTGGCCGACGGTTGGAAAACAAGACCGTAATCCTCACCGGCGCCGCCGGCTCCATCGGCAGCTTTATCACTCCGCAGCTGCTGCGTGAGGGCGCGCGGGTGGTAATGACCGGGCGCGACGGCGACAAACTCAATGCCTTCATAGACGAACTGGTGGCCGAGGGTTTCCCTCGCGAAGCCATGGTTAGCGCGGTTGGAGACTGCGCCGACCCCGAGGTGTG
>JASJBK010000116.1 GCA_030066555.1 Halieaceae bacterium | reverse complement strand
CCGAGGTGTTGAACCGGGAAGACTGTGCCTTCGGCTACCGCGACAGTGTCTTCAAGCAGGCCCTGCGAGACGCGGTGCTGATCGAGTCAGTGACTTTCCGGTTGCCGAAGGTAGCGAGGCCGGTTGCCAGCTACCCGAGCCTCGCCGGCTACCTGGAGGCCAACAGCATCGTCGATCCCTCCGCAGAGCAGGTGTTCGATGCGGTGGTGGCGATCCGCAGCAGCCGCCTGCCGGATCCCGCCGAATTGCCCAATGTGGGCAGCTTCTTCAAGAACCCGGTGCTGGGGGACGAGCGGTTTGCGGCACTGGCCGAGCGCTTTCCGGACATGCCCCACTACGATGATGCCGCCGGCCACAAGCTGCCGGCTGCCTGGCTCATAGAACAGTGTGGTTTCAAGCAGCGCGAGGGCGCGGTGCGTGTGGACGCCGAGCACGCCCTGGTCATCATCAACCCGGAACAGCGGCCGGCCCGGGAAATCAGTGCGCTGGCCCGCGAGATTACTGACGCTGTGAAGACGCGCTTCGGTATCCTGTTGGAACAGGAACCCCGTCGCTACGGTATCTTCGAACAATGAGCCAGGCCTTTGACCACGAGTCTTTCCTGCCGACCCTGAGCAAGCGGCCGGGCGTGTACCAGATGTACGACGCCGACGGCCAGCTGCTGTATGTGGGCAAGGCCAAAAACCTCAGGAACAGGGTGTCCAGCTATTTCCGGGCCAGCGGCCTGGAGGCCAAGACCATGGCCATGGTGTCGAAGATTGCCGACATCCAGGTCACGGTGCTCGACAGTGAGATCGAGGCGCTGCTGCTGGAACACAACCTCATCAAGAAGCACCAGCCGGTCTACAACATCCTGCTGCGGGACGATAAGTCCTACCCCTACATCTACCTGTCTGACGGTGAGTTCCCGCGCCTGTCACTGCACCGCGGCGCCAAGCGCGGCAAGGGCCAGTACTTCGGGCCCTATCCCAGCGCCGGGGCCGTACGCCGCAGCCTCACCTTCCTGCAGAAGGTATTCCAGGTGCGACAGTGCGAGGACAGCTACTATCGGAATCGCTCGCGGCCCTGCCTGCAGCACCAGATCGGCCGCTGCACCGCGCCCTGCGTGGGCCTGGTCAGCGAAGAAGACTACGCCGAGCAGGTGGAACACACGGTGCTGTTCCTCAACGGCAGCTCGCGGGAGTTGATGAAGGACCTGGCCGACCAGATGGAGTCGGCCTCTGCCAACCTGCAGTTTGAACGCGCCGCCGTCTATCGCGACCAGCTGCGCCAGCTGCAGCAGGTGCAGGCCAGCCAGGGCATCGAGGGTGTGTCCGGTGACCTCGACATCGTTGCCGCCTGCGTCGAGGCGGGCAAGGCCTGTGTGCAGGTGCTGTTCGTGCGCGCCGGCCGGGTGCTGGGCAGCAAGAGTTACTTCCCGCCCCTCAAGCTCGCCGAAGACGAGGCCGAGGTGATCAACGCCTTCCTGGCCCAGTACTATCTGACCGGCGCCCGCGAGATTCCCCGCGAGCTGATTCTCAGTCACGACCCCGAAGACCGCGAGGCCCTGCAGTCGGTGTTGGGCGAGCGCGCCCAGCGCCAGGTCAGCCTCAAGACCCGGGTGCGCGAGGCACGCGCCAAGTGGCTGCAACTGGCCGGCCAGACCGCCAGCCAGAACCTGCAGTCCCAGCTCGCCGCGCGCCAGACATCGCTGGACCGTTTCCAGGCCCTGCAGGACAGCCTCAAGCTGCCGGAGCTGCCCGAGCGGCTGGAGTGCTTCGACATCAGCCACTCCAGCGGTGAGGCCACGGTGGCCTCCTGCGTGGTGTTCGACCACGCCGGGCCGCGCAAGTCCGACTACCGCAAGTTCAACATCGAGGACATCACCGCCGGCGACGACTATGCGGCCATGCAGCAGGCCCTGGAGCGGCGTTACAAGCGCCTCAAGGCTGGGGAGGGCACGCTGCCGGATATTCTTTTCATCGACGGTGGCAAGGGCCAGGTGGCCCAGGCCCTGGGGGTGATGGAAGAGCTGCAGATCAACGATGTGATGGTGATCGGCGTGGCCAAGGGCACCACCCGCAAGGCCGGCTTCGAGACCCTGGTGCTGGGGGAAACGGGTAAGGAAATCCAGCTCAATGGCGACAACCCGGGCTTGCACCTGATCCAGCACATCCGCGACGAGGCCCACCGCTTTGCGATTACCGGCCACCGCGCGCGCCGCGACAAGAAACGCAAGGGCTCAGTGCTGGACGAGATTCCCGGGGTGGGCGCCAAGCGCCGCCGCGACCTGCTGCGCCACTTCGGGGGCCTGAAGGGCATCCAGCGCGCCACCAGGGAAGAATTGATGAAAGTTACTGGCATAAATGAAAAAATAGCTAGCGACATCTACGAGCAGCTGCACAGCAACTAGCCCCAGGCATGGCCATCAATATCCCCAATTCCCTGACCGTCAGCCGGATCATCCTGATCCCGGTGCTGGTGCTGGTGTTCTACTGGCCCTTCGAGAATCACAAGCTGGTGGCGGCGGGCATCTTCGGGCTGGCGGCAATCACCGACTGGTTCGACGGCTACCTGGCCAGGCGGCTGGCGCAGATGACCGAGTTCGGCGCCTTCCTCGACCCGGTGGCGGACAAGTTGATGGTGGCGGTGGCCCTGGTATTGCTGGTCGAGCAGCACAGCAATATCGTCTTTACCCTGGCGGCCTGTGTAATCATCGGCCGCGAGATTGTCATCTCGGCGCTACGCGAGTGGATGGCGGAACTGGGCGAACACGCCAGCGTGGCGGTGAGCTACATCGGCAAGGTGAAAACCACCTTCCAGATGATCGCCATCGCCGCCCTGCTGGCCCTGCCGCCGGATGTGGAAACCTGGCTGCTGGGCATCGCCGTGGCCACCCTCTACACGGCGGCGGTGCTGACCTTGTGGTCAATGGTCATCTACCTGCGGGCGGCCTGGAAAGTCATCCTCGAGCGCAGCGAGCGCGAAGCCTGACCACATTGCGGGGCGGGTCTGTTTCTGTATAATTGCGCCCTCTGTCGGCGGGGCCCCGCCGGCGTCTGCTCTCTAAGGCTGGATGGCAGAGTGGTTATGCAGCGGACTGCAACTCCGTGTACGCCGGTTCGATTCCGACTCCAGCCTCCACTTCCCTTCGCTTAAATGACGTCGCTATTCATACACATCGGTACACACAAAACCGGCAGTACCGCGATTCAAGACTTCTTTTTTGAGAACAGAGAGACTCTAGCCAATAACGGCGTTGTTTATCCTTCCGTTGCTATGCAAGGCAGCGCCCATCACAAGCTTGCCTGGGCTTGTGGGCATCGAAAGCACAAGTTGGACATGAAGTGCATTGATAGTGTGCGTTCATGTATCGAGAACACGTTTTCCAGCGGAACTGACACGATGCTTTTCAGCTCCGAAGTGTTTGAATACATCGATGATTTGAGCCCTCTGAGGAAAATTGCTGAGGCATTCGATGCCAGGATCATCATGTACGTGAGAAGGCAAGATGAATATCTGGAGTCTTCTTACAACCAACACGTAAGGATGTACGAGACGAGGTACTCTGGCTCCATCGATAGTTTTGCAGAAAAACACAATGTTTTTCGCAGATTCGATTACAACAGGATCGCTGATAACTGGGCAGAGTTATTTGGCGCTGCCAGCATAGTTATAAGGCCATATGGCACACCGTTTGTAAAAAGTGACGTCACCGAAGATATTCTGAGTGTGGTTAAGCCCGAACTCTGTGCAGAGTTATCTTTGAAGCGAAGAAAGTATCCGTCTAATGTCAGCCTGTCGGCTGAAGCCATGCCTTATTTGCGCAGACTGAATCGACTGCCTCTTAACAGGGACCAGCACCAGCAACTGTTACATCAGCTTCGAGACATGTTTTCCAGGACTGGCGCCAGCAGATTACTTTCTGACGGAGAGGCCACTGACTTTTACGAAAAATTTCGTACCAGCAACGAGCAGCTTTTTCGAAGCTACAGTTCCTTTCCCAATATCCCCTTTGATGCGCACAACGAGTCCAGCGATGCACCCACCAGGTGGGTTGACCTTGAGCAAGTAGACAGCCGCCGGCTTATGGATCTGGTGGCCCCATTTAATGACAGCGATATGGGTCGATAAGGGCTTATCCAGGGTCACGGGGGCAAACTCCATGATCGCCCCTGTTAGCACAAATCACATAGTTTTTGTCGGTTTCTGCGCGATTAGTTGCGCTGACATAGCCAGAGTGCATTGATCGATGATCGAGGTGGCGGACTCGTCTGTGCGTGAGGCGAGCGGTTTCCCGGGGTTGTCATGGCTGGATCGCGGAAGGAGATCAATGAACCAGAAGTCAATGGGCCAGGCTCTTGTCGTGGGAGACCACGGTGCTGAAGGCTGTGAAGCGTTCCATCTAGTGGGTTGTTTTCCAGCTTTCAGTTACCGATTTCGCGGTTCACCACATCCTGCAATACGGGCAGCGGCATGGAGCCACCCAGCAGGATCAGGTTGTGGAATTCCTTGATGTCGTAGCCTGAACCTTGAGCCTGCTGGTATTGCTGGCGCATATCGAGGATACGTTTGAAGCCTGTCATGTAGGCTGTGGCCTGCCCTGGCCAGCGCATGAAGCGGCCGATCGAACCGCGCGCGAAAGAATCGGGCATGCCGGTGTTTTCGACAAAGAAGTTGAAGGCCTCGCGCCATGACCAGCCGTAGTAGTGAATGCCGGTGTCGGTAGCCAGGCGCGCCGCGCGGATACCCTCCCAGTACAGTCGGCCCAGGTTGCCGTAGGGGTCGTCCTGGTACCAGCCGAGCTCGTAGGCCAGGCGTTCGGCGTACAGGGCCCAACCCTCGGCGTAGCCTGTAAAGTTGGTAAAGCGCTGGAAGGCGGGCAGGCCCTGTTCCTGGGCGAGGGCTATCTGCAGGTGGTGGCCGGGAACCGCCTCGTGATATGCGATGGTGGGCATGGTGTAGTAACCCTCGTCGCCCACGGTGCGGGCGTAGAAGGCGCCGGGGCGGGAGCCGTCGTCCGACCCGGCAACATAGAAGCCGCCGAACTGGCCGCCGATCACCACCACTTCCTGTTGCGGCAGCTGGTCAAAGGCCGCCTCGAGTCCACCGTAGGCAAACTCGATCAGGTCTTCATAGGTGCTGAGAATATTCTGGCCACTCAGGATGCCGCCGTCGCCGTAGACCTGGAAGAACAGGTCGCCCAGGCTGATACCGTCCTCGTAACCGAGGGCGACAGCAGCTGCATTGATTTCCTGCTGCACGCGAGCCATCTCATCCAGGCCCAGCTGGTGAATCTCTTCAGCGCTCAGGTCAGTGGTGGTGTGATGTTGCAGCGCGTACTGGTAGGCCTTGTCACCCCGTTCAAATTGCCCGATGCCGATGGCGTCGGGAGCATCAGGGAGCAGCTCCAGGAGATCCAGCTGCAGCGCGCGGTAGGACGGTATGACCTGCTGGTCGACAATCGCCAGCGCCTCACTGCGGAGCGCGGCGCGTTCGCTGTCGCTCAGGCCCGTGATGGAATTCAATGCCGCCGATAGCCTGGCGTAGTAGGGGCTGCTGGTCGGCGCCGACGTGGCGAAGGACTGGTAGTAATCGGTCGCCCAGCGCAGCGTGATGGCGGGCTCGATTACGCCTGCTTCTGCACGCGCTGCCACGGCCGCGCGCAGCTGGTCGAACTTGTTTGCTACGCCGGCAAGCCGCGCGACGTAATCGCGTGCGTCCTGGGCCGACACCATCGGCTGGATGTCCGTGAAGAAGAATGCGGTCTGGTAGGGCACGCCGGTGATGAAGGAGCTGGCCGGATAGCTCACCAGCATGGAGGCTTCTTCCGCGAGGACGTCTTCCAGGTACCACTGGTACACGTCGTAGGACACCTGTTGCTCGTCGCTGAGGCTGGCCCTGTCGTAGCGGGACAGGGCCGCCAGGATGGCCTCCATCACATCAAAAGTGTCGCGGGCGTAGGCGTCGGAAACGTCGTTGAGCTCGTCACCATCGAGCTCGTAACCTTCAAGTCCAAGCTCGACAATCCACTCCGGGTAGCGGTACAGGACGGCATCGAAAGAGGCCTGCATGAACGCATCGAAATCCAGGCCCCGGAGCTGATCCCTGACCTGCTCTGCCGGGCTGCCACCCAGGGGGTAATCGCTGGTGACCTCGAGACTGATCAGAGTGTCAGCCAGCAGTGAGCGGCTCTCCTCGCTGGCTCCCGCGATGATGCTATCCGCGATGGCACTGACGCTGCCCGTCGGCAGCATCAGCTTGTCGCCGTCCAGCATCCTGCTCCACCGGATGATGTCCCAGGCATCGATAAGCTGGTCCCCGGTCAGGTCCCTCTGCAGCAGACTCTGGGCCAGCAGGTCCAGGTTGTTGGTGACGCGCGCATCATCGAGCGTGTCCAGATGTGGCTCTAGCCACAGGTAGGCGACCTCGGTCAGTGCGCTTACCTTGGGGCCGAGTGACTTGATCTGCGCGCCGGACATGATGGCTCGCCAGTTCCCCGCTACCGGGGTGAACTCTTCGTCCCGGACCAGGTCGCGGTTGGCGGCGTCGATATCGCTCCCGCCACTGGCGGTCAGCAGGTAGAGCTCGTCGTCCTCCAGGCCTGTCGTGTCGAGGCGCGTGCCGCCATACAGGAAGTACTGCAGCAGCGCGCCCAAGCTGTCCCAGGTTTCAGCGCCGTAGATCTCGCGTACGTCCTGCTCAGTCCAGGAGCTGGCTTCCAGGAGCACCTGGGAGGGATTGCGCAGTTCAGTGACCGTTACAGTTGCACCCGCCACCGGTCCGTTAAGCTGCACCTGCAAACAGCCGGTGAACAGAGAGACTACCAGGATCGTGATGAAGGCCTTCGTCGTTTTTCTGGCGCCTCGCTCCTTCATGATTTCCTGCGGCTCCAGGCTACCTGCTCGCGGATTTCGGAACGGCCTTCCTGCGTGGTGCTGTTTTGCGGTTCGCTGCTTTCTTCTTTGCCGCAGCTGGCTTCTTGCTCGCCTTCTTGGCCGCTGCCTTCTTTGCCGGGGACTTTTTCGCGGCCGGCTTCTTCTTCGCCGCTGTTCGGCGTTTTGAGGGTTTGCTGCGCAGCCCTGCGGCTTCTTCCAACTCGACCAGCGACTCTTCCATGTAGTCGATCATGCGCTGCACCTGGGGCATGGTATGGCGGCAGGCGACGATGCCGAAGTCCAGGCTCTTGTCGTGGGAGACCACGGTGAAGTTGGCCGCGAAGCCGTCGAAGGGAATGGATACCGGGTACAGGCCGGCCAGCCGGGCGCCGTTCCAGTACATCTGCTGGCGCGGCCCGGGCACGTTGGACACGACGGTGCTGAAGGCGGGGAAGCGGTCCATGCTGCCGGTGAGGAAGGTCAGCAGCGTTGGCAACTGGGTCAACGCGGTATAAATCTCCACCTCGCGCCGGCTCATGCCGGCGAGCTGGGCCTTGCCGGCCTGCATGGATTCCTGGATCACACGCATGCGTTTGGCAGGGTCTCTATGCGCGGTGCCGAGGTTGGCGGTGATGAAGGCCACCGCGTTGGCGGAGTCGATGTCATCGGCCGCCCGCAGTGAGATAGGCGCCATCGCTGTCAGCGACTCCTTCGGCAGGGCTTGTTGGTCGAGCAGGTAGCGACGCAGGGCGCCAGACACCATGGCCAGCACACCGTCGTTCAGGGTGCCGTCGAAGGCCTTGCTCATCGTGCGCACGCGCTGAAAATCCCAGGACTGCGCCACAAAGCGGCGCGCGCCGGTGATGCGCTGGCTCAGGGGTGTGCGCGGGCTCTTGTAGACTGGCGCCGCCAGCTTCGTGTTGCGCCCCAACCAGACGCCGGCGTAATCCCGCAACGCTTTGCCGATCTGCACCGCGCCGCCGAGCTGTTCGCGCAGGACTTCCAGCACCGCTTTCATCTCGCTCTCTTTGGGTCGTACCCGCCGCGGTCGCGCCTGCAGCAGGGCCTCCTTGTAGGCTTCATAGGCTTCCTGTGAAAACGGGGAATACTGGATGCGTGCGTTCGGGTTGGGGGAGTACATGCTGTTGAGCAGGTGCATCGAGCTGGCGCCGTCGATGGCGCAGTGATGGGTCTTCATATACATGGCGAACTGGCGGTTCTGCAGGCCTTCGATCAGGTGCAGTTCCCACAGCGGCCGCGAGCGGTCCAGCAAGGTGCTGTGCAGGCGCGATACCAGCGCAAACAGCTCCCGGTAGCGCCCCGGTGCCGGCAGCGCCGAGTGGCGGATGTGGTAATCCATATCGAGCTGGTGGTCCTGTTCCCAGGAAATCGGGCCGAACTGGGCCAGCGGCCCCATCTTCAGGCGTTCGCCGAAGGGATGCCGCAGGTCGCCGTCGTAGCTGAGGATGTCTCCCAGCTCGGCCAGGAATTCTATGGCATCGACTCCCTCCGGCAGGTCAAACAGGTGCAGGCCGCCCACATGCATAGGCGTACGGCGGGTTTCGTTGATGAGGAACATCGCATCTGTAATGGGCATGCGGCTCATGGATTCGTCCTGTTTTCTTTATTTGCCTTAAGTATAGAGACAGCTGGAGCCGCCTGCTCCAGAACCATCAATAAACCGGGTAGGCCGGTTTTGGTTACAATGGTATCCAGGGCGTAACGGGGTCTCCATGACACTGCTGGTCATCTACCTGCTGATCGCAATCGGCGTTTCTTTCCTGTGCTCGATCCTCGAGGCTGTACTGCTATCGGTGACGCCGGGGTTTGTTGAGTCCCAGCTCCATGAGCGGCCGCGACGGGCGCAGGTGCTGAAGACGGTCAAGGACGACCTCGACCATTCCATCTCCGCCATTCTCATTCTCAATACCTTCGCGCATACCATGGGTGCGGCCGGCGTCGGCGCCCAGGCGCTCAAGGTATTTGGGGCGCGGTACGAGACCCTCATCGCTTTCCTGCTGACGCTGGCCATCCTCTACTTCTCGGAGATCATTCCCAAGACCCTCGGTGCCACGTTCTGGAAGCAGCTGGCGCTCCCCGCGGCCTTTGTGATCCGGCTGCTGGTGAAGCTGCTGTACCCCTTCGTCTGGCTGTCGGCGCAGATGACGCGCCTGTTCTCAAAGAAAGATGCCAGTGCCATCAGCCGCGAGGAGCTGGCAGCCCTGGCCAGGCTGGGCAAGCAGGAGGGTGCGCTCGGCCGGCAGGAGAGTGAGCTGATGCAGAACATTCTGCAGCTGCGGGGAACCCGCACCGAGGACATTCTTACGCCGCGCACGGTGGTCACGGCGCTGGACGCGACGCTCACCGTGAACGAGGCCCTGAGCGCCCTGGAGACCTCGGTCTTTACCCGTATCCCTGTCTACCTGGGTGATATCGACACCGTCATGGGGCTGGTACTGAGGCCGCGTATCCTGGCCGCGCAGCTCGACGGGGAAGGCGAGCGCAAGCTGGAAGAATTCTCCTCTTCGATCTTCCGCGTTTCCGAGGAGCTGCCGGTGCTGCTGTTGCTGGACCAGTTCCTGAAGCGCCACGAGCACCTGTTCCTGGTCGAGGACAGCTACGGCCAGACCGCCGGCATCGTCACCCTCGAAGATGCGCTGGAGACCCTGCTCGGTCGCGAGATCATGGACGAGAGCGACACGGTTGAAGACATGCAGCAATTGGCCCGCAACAGGTTCCGGCAACGCCTGCAGGAGAAGAAATAGCCCTTCTGCACATGCCTATTGTGCGACTGGGTCACACATTCGACAATTCGATTTGGTATCCGCCGTAAGCCCTGATTTATTAGACCTACATAAATATATAGATAGGTCGGCATAACAATAGGCCGGGAGCGGATATGGATAGCGATTCACAACGAAACGACCCGGGCCTCACGGGCACCAGGCCATCGTCTGCGATGGCGGCTGGCGCTGCCGGTGTGTCCGTGGTGGATGCGTTACCCCTGGTGACTGACGCAAAAGGTTTGCACATGAACGAACAACGCAGCAAGACCATGATCAAGAACGAGTTTCAGCACCGGCTGATTCTCTCGACGCTGTTGATCACCCTGATTACCCTCAACCTGATCATCATGGTGGCCACCCTGCTGGACAACTTCTATGGCAGATCGGCGAGCGTCGTCAACGTCTTTACCGTCTCGGTGGCGGTGATGGAGATCATCGCCGTGGCGGTGGTCTACTTCGTGTCAAAACGCATCAGCTTTCAGATCGCCGGCCCCGTTTATGCCATTGAGCGCACGCTGGGATCCATGAGCGAGGGCAATATCTACCAGCGTCTGACCCTGCGTGACGGCGACCACTTTGTCGAGGTGGCCGAAGCAGTCAACGGGGTGCTGGACAACTACCAGGCCCGGATCGCGCGCATCCAGGAACTGGCGGACGGCGACCTCACCAGTGAGCAGCAACAGGAGCTCGCCTCGCTGCTGCGATGGTTCAAAACCCGCAAAGAACCACAGGCCTGAGGCGGCGCTCCATCGTGACACTGTCAGCTAACATCCGACGACCTCACCAGGCGGGACTGAACCTGCTCGAGCTACTGTTTGCCCTGGCGGCGCTCACCATGCTGGCCATGGTGGCCGTGCCAATTTTCACGGACTACGTGGTACGCGCCAGGCTGTCCGATGACATTGGACGCGTCAGCGGGGTCAAGCTGCGAGTGCTGGAGTACCACCTGCTGACCGGCCGCTTGCCGGAATCG
>JASJBK010000115.1 GCA_030066555.1 Halieaceae bacterium | reverse complement strand
CTGGAGATGCATCTCGATACGCTGGGCCGGGACGTTGTAGAAGGCCACGTGGTCAAACTGCTCGGGGTTGAAGTCGGCATCGAGCAGGCTGTTGGCATGGTGGAGGATGTTGCGGTTAAAGGCGGCGGTGACGCCCTCACTGTCGTTGTAGGCGGCATCCAGTACGTCACTGTCCTTGTGGAGGTCGACGCCGATCAACAGGCCGCCGCCCTGCCCTACCAGTGCGGCCGCACGAGAGAGGAAATCGCGAGCGGCAGCAGGCTCGAAGTTGCCAATGGTGGAGCCGGGATAAAACACCACCCGTCGCCCACTGGCCGGCGGCAGGTCAAACTCGGCATTGAAGTCGGCCACCACCGGCCGCACCTCGAGCCCCGGGAAGTCATCGCGCAGGCGCTGAGCCGCATCCAGCAGAAAGTCCCGGGAAATATCCAAGGGCAGATAGGCCGCAGGCGCCAGCTCCTCGAGCAGGTAGCGCACCTTCTCGCAGTTGCCGGCGCCGGGCTCCACCAGTTCACAGCCGGCACCCACCGTGGCGGCAATGTCTGCACCCTGGCTTGCGAGAATGCCGATCTCGGTGCGCGTCGGGTAGTACTCGTCGAGTTCGGTTATCCTGGCAAACAGCTCTGAACCCCGCTCGTCGTAGAAGAACTTGGGATTGATGGAGCGCGGCGGCTCCCGCAGGCCGGCGAGCAACTCCTCGCGCTGGGCCAGGTGCACGTCGGCCAGGGGCTGGTCGTCTAGAGCCATTTGGCGAGCCTTATGCCGGTGAATTGCCAGCGATCCGGTGGGTAGAAGAAGTTGCGGTAGCTGGTACGCATCTGGCTGCGACTGGTCACGCAGGAGCCCCCGCGCAGCACCAGCTGGTTGGCCATGAATTTGCCATTGTATTCGCCCACGGCTCCCGCCGCCGGCTTATACCCGGGGTAGGGGCCGTAAGCGCTGCTGGTCCACTCCCACAGGCCACCGTGCAGCTGCCAGTCGTCAGCGCGCTCGGCGGCATCGGGGTGCAGGCGCCCGGACTCGACAAACTGGCCATCCAGCTCGGTACCGGCAGCGATGGCTTCCCATTCGAACTCCGTGGGCAGGCGGTGGCCCGCCCAGCGAGCGTAGGCGTCTGCCTCGTAACCGCTGACGTGGGTAACCGGCCGCGCCGGGTCCAGCGCGCACAGGCCGTACAAGGTGTACTCTTGCCAGCTGTCGCCGTTCCTGACCCAGTACAGCGGCGCCTCCCAGCCCCGCTCGCCTACCGTGGCCCAGCCGTCGGACAACCACAGCTCCGGGCGCTGGTAGCCGCCGTCGTCAATAAAAGCCTGGTACTCACCATTGGTGACCAACCGATCCGCCAGGGCGAAGGGAGTGAGCAGCACCGCGTGAGCGGGCTGCTCATTGTCAAAACAGAAACCCCCATCGACATGCCCGACTTCCACCTGGCCACCCGAGTGCTCGCGCCAGCCCATCGGCCGCGACCCGGCCGCAGCGAGCCTGCCATCGCTGTAGGCTGGATACAGTGGATTGCGGGACAGGCTGTACTTGATGTCGGTGAAGAACAGTTCCTGGTGTTGCTGTTCGTGATGGGTGCCGAGCTCCACCAGGCGAGTGATGGTGTCGAGCTCGGGGTGGCCGGAGGCCAACAGGTCGCCAATCCAGGTGTCCACGTGTTCGCGGTAGGCCAGCACGTCTTCCAGCACCGGGCGCGACAGCAGGCCACGTTCCGGGCGCGGGTGCTGGTCGCCGATGCCGTTGTAGTAAGAGTTGAACAGCACCTCGTAAGCCGGGTGAAAGGCGCGGTAGTCCTCGGCATAGGGCTTGAGGATAAAGGTCTCGAAAAACCACGTGGTATGGGCCAGGTGCCACTTGGGCGGGCTGGTATCCGCCATCGCCTGCAGGCTGTAGTCCTCGGTTTCCAGGGGCTCGCAAAAGCGCTCGGAGTCCGTGCGCACGCGGGTAAATCGTTCGGCGAGGTTCATGTTTTTACAGCCACCAGATGCGGGGGCAGGAGTGCCCGTTCCAACCATTCAAACAAAAATTCGGTTGCGATGGCCAGCAGCGCCGCCGGAATCGCTCCCTGCAGGATCAACCCGTGGTCGTTCAGGTTGAGCCCGGTGACGATCGGTTCACCCAGTCCACCGGCGCCGACAAAGGCCGCCAGGGTGGCTGTGCCGATACTGATGATGGCCGCCGTTTTCACCCCGGCGAGAATCATCGGCAGGGCCAGTGGAATCTCCACATGGCGCAGGCGCTGGGCCGTGCTGAGCCCCATGCCCTCGGCCACGTCGCGCAGCAGCGGGTCAATCGACTGGATACCCGCCAGGGTATTGCGAATGATCGGCAGCAGCGAATACAGGAACAGGGCCAGCACCGCCGGCACCTGCCCCAGGCCCAGCAGGGGCACCAATATCGCCAGCAGCGCCAGCGATGGCACTGTCTGCAGCAGGCCCGCAAGATACACCGCCCAGGCCGCGGCTCGCGGATGCTGGCTCAGGTAAATTGCCAGCGGTAACGCCAGGGCGCAGGCAAACAGCAGGGCCATGCCCGTGAGCTTGAGATGCCGCGCGGTGTTGCGAAGCATCTGGCTTAACATGCTGGCCTCACCGGAATCGGTACGCCCGAGGTAGGCGGCTACAACGGTTCGCGGCGACACCCCCGGCTCGCTGGCGGCTCTATTGAGCGACTGTATTTGCCTTTCATCGAGACTGTCCACCAGGGTAGCAAGCCGCTCGCGCGCCGCCGTCGGCAGGTCCCGACGCGCCAGCAGCAGCGCATCGTAACGGGGGAAGAAGTGGCGGTCGTCTTCCAGCAGGTGCAGGTCAAAAAGCTGCAGGTCGCCGTCGGTGGTGTAGGCATCGGTCGCCGCCAGCTGGCCGCTGGCGATCGCCCGGTAGGCAAGCGCATGTTCCAGCCCGGAGACTTCATGGGGCAAACCGTAGTGCAGCTTGAGCTGCGGCCAGCCGTCTGCCCGGTTGAGGAACTCCAGCGAAAAACCAAGCTCCAGGTCCGGATGGTTGGCGAGATCGCTGATGGCATTGATACCGCGGCTCTCGGCCAGGGCGCGATCGACGGCGATGGCATAGCTGTTGTTGAAGCCCAGCTCGGCGACGATCTCCAGGTCGCGCTCGGCGAGGGCGGCCGCCAGCGCAATCGAGTCCGCGTCCGGCCGCTGCAGGATGGTCTGTGCGAGGGTGCCGGTATATTCGGGATAGACATCGATCTCGCCGGCTTGCAGGGCCTCCCACAACACCATGGTGCCACCCAGGCCCTGTTTGCGTTCCACGGTAAACCCTTCCAGCTCCAGGGTCTGGGCCGCAATCTCCGCCAGCACATGGCTCTCAGTGAAGGTCTTTGATCCCACAGTGAGAGCCTCGGCGGATGCCGCCATGGCTGGCAGCGCACCGAGCAGGCCAGCCAACAGGGCGAGGGTGGCAAACCTCATGCCTGCTCTCCCAAAAGCTTCAGCAAAATGCGCTCCGGCTCCTCGTTGGGGTGGCGCGCCTTGAGTTCCTCAACCGAGGCCGTCTCCAGCAGCCGGCCCTGTTCCAGCACCACGACCTGGTCGGCGAGCTTCATGGCTTCGCGCATATCGTGGGTGACCAGCAGGATGCAGCGCGGCTCTTCGCGCTGCAGCTCCAGAAGCTGTTCATGCACGTCGAGACGCGTGAGGGGGTCGAGCGCAGCGAAGGGTTCATCGAGCAGCAACAGGGCTGGCTCAAGTATCATCGCCCTGGCCAGTCCGGCACGCTGTTGCTGGCCGCCGCTCAGCTCAAAGGGGTAGCGGTCCAGCAGTTCACGATCCAGGTGCACCAGGTCCAGCAGGCGCTCGACGCGGGCCTCCAGACGCGGCGCCTCCCAGTTCGCCAGTCGCGCCGGTAGCGTGATGTTCGACCTGACGGACAGGTGCGGGAACAGCCCCGTACCCTGTACCGCGTAGCCGATCCTGCGCCGCAGCGCCGGCAGGCGCTCGTAGTCGATGGCCTGTCCCAGCACTTCCACCCGCCCCTGTGTGGGTCGCACCAGGCCGTTAATGGAACGCAACAGGGTCGACTTGCCGCTGCCGCTGCGGCCGATGACGGCGGTGACAGATTCTTCAGGAAAGCTGACGGTGATATCGGTGAGAACCGGGGTCCCGGCGAATTCCATGCCGAGTTGGTCGAGGGCGACGGCCGTCAATTGCAACCGTCCCTGTGCAAATCCATGTGGGCCTCGTGGGCGTGCTTTCACCCCAGTGTAGATAGGCGAAACGAAAAAACAACTGACTCAGGCTGTCACAAAACATTCACCACCATATATTTTTGCTGCAACAGCCCAGCGGCATCCTGCTCGCGATCCAGCAGTGGGCTATGTACACCATGGCCAAGCAGAAGTCCCCGGCCGGCGAACACAAAGAAGAGCGTACTGCTTGTCGCGGACCGGTCGGGCCGCGATTCTAGAAGCGGTTAGTCAGCCAAAGGGCCTGGTAGGGTTCCAGCGCTATTACGCCCTTCTGGTCGTGATATTCCACGCCACTTACCAGGTCGCGCCACTGCTCGGTGCCTGTCAGGTTGATATCCGACAGGTTCACCCACTGAATCTCCCTGGTGACATTGAACACACAGAAGATGCTCTGGCTGCGGTCCATACTCTGGCGCCAGAAGGCAAAGATGCGGGTGCCCAGGTGCATGGTGAACTGGGTGGCATTGGGGTGGAACGCAGGCTGCGCGCTGCGCAGGCCGATCAGCCGGGTGAGACGCTCGAAGATACGACCGTGATGGCGACTCTCATCTTCAAGCGCGGCGCGCAGTTCGTCTTCTTTCCAGATGTGTCGATTGATGGTGCGGGCACGGCCGGTGTTTTCCACCCGGGTGCTGTCGTTCTCAGTGCCCAGCAAGCTATGGATATAGAAGGCGGGGATACCTTCCAGCGCCATCATGATGGCATGGGCGCAAACGAAGCGGTCTTCCTGGTACTCATCCGGCCCGTCGTCGATGGTGCCCTGCAGGGCACTGAACAGCGAGATATTGATCTCGTAGGGCTTGTCGTAACCCTCCCGCGCCTTGCGCATGGTGATACGACCGCCGCACTCGCGCATGCAGTCGAGCATGCGGTCGATATCTTCCTGGTCGAGCAATCCGTCCAGCGGCCGCAGGCCGATGCCGTCATGAGAGGCAATGAAATTGAGGTATGCAGTACCCGCCTGGGGTGGCGGCATGCTCATCATCCAGGTTTTCAGGTGACGGCAATCGCCTTCTACCATGGTGTAGACCAGCAGCGGCGGTAGTGAAAAGTTGTAGATCAGGTGCGCTTCGTTGGCGTTACCGAAATAGGTCAGGTTCTCGCGGTTGGGCACGTTGGTTTCGGTGATCACCACGGCGCGCTCGGTGTGATGCTCTATCAGCGTGCGGTAGAGCTTGATGATCTCGTGGGTCTGGGGCAGATGCACGCAGGGGGTGCCCATCTCCTTCCACAGGAAGGCGACCGCGTCCATACGGAACAACTCGACCCCGTGCTCCAGGTAGTGGCGAATGATATTGGCAAACTCCACCAGCACCTTCGGGTTGGCAAAGTTCAGGTCGACCTGGTCAGCACTGAACGTGCACCACACGTGGCGGGTACCGTCGGCAGTTTTCACCTCGGTGAGCAAAGGCGAACTGCGCGGCCGCACCACCTTGCTGTGGTCGGCCTCAGGGTCGGCCTCGACGAAATAGCCCTTGCCAGGGTCCTGCCCCTTCTTGAAATTGTCGAACCAGCGGCTGCGCGACGAGGCGTGGTTCAGCACCAGGTCGGACATCAGCCTGAAGTCGCCGGCGATAGCGCGAATATCTTCCCAGCCGCCTACCGAGGGATTGACGTCCAGGTAATCCATGACCGCGAAGCCGTCATCGGAGCTGAATGGAAAAAACGGCAGGATGTGGACGCTGGAAATGGTGTTGCCCAGGTAATCCCGCAGGAAGTGGTGTAGCGTCTTGAGCGGAGTCTCGTCGCCGTCCACCACGCTGTCACCGTAGGTGATCAGGATGTTCTCAGATTCATCCCAGTGATTGAGGTGCGGACGCGGTGCCCGGCAGCGTTCGTCGAGGCCCATGGTCTCCATGAGCTCGTTGGCAAGCTGGCTGTAATTACCAGGCCCGTAGATGATCTCCAGGTGCTTTTGCAGCCGGTACTGTAGACCCGCAACAGCGTCAGCGGGAGGCGGCGTATTCACGGTAGTCTTCCTCCACCGCGTTGCGGAACTGTTCCAGCACATCCGGGAAGGCGCTGGTAACCCGGTTCCACCCCGGGATGAACGGTTTTTGCATGGGGTTGGCCAGGAAGTAGTCCCCCGCCTTCATAATGTTCTGGGCAAACAACTCCACCGCTTCTTCCTCGCGATGGCGCTGGTAGCCGAGGCCGTTGATCGCGGCATCGTTTTCATAGGTGTCGATGAAATCCAGCGCCACCCGGTAATACGTTGCCTTGATGGTACGGAATTTCTCGGTTGAGAACACCTCGCCTTTGGTCGCAAGTTTGCGAAATAGCGCCTTGGCAATGTCGGTACTCATTTTCGACAACCCGCGGGTGGGGTCTTCCTTGGAAAGATCCTGGTGCTTGTGGTCGTAAACTTCAGCGATATCTACCTGACAAATACGATTGGTTGCGTAATTGCGGTTCATTTCAGACAGCACCCCCACTTCCAGGCCCCAGTCGCTGGGGATCAGCAGGTCGTTGATCACATAGGAGCGCAGGGAGAACTCACCGGCCAGCGGATAGCGGAAGCTGTCCATGTAGTTGAGGAACTCGCTGTAGCCGCAAACCTTGGTCAGGGACCGCAGCAGCGGGGTCACGAACAGGCGGCTCACACGCCCACCCATGGTGTCGGTAGCCACCCGGGCGTAGTAGCCCTTGCAGAAGGAGTAGCTGAAGCTGGGGTTGGCCACCGGGTAAATCAGGCGCGCCAGCAATTCGCGTTCATAGGTGACGATGTCGCAGTCATGCAGCGCCACCGACTCTGATCTTCCGGTGGCCAGCACATACCCGAGCATGTACCAGACGTTGCGACCCTTGCCCATCTCGGCCGGCGCCAGCCCCTTTTCCTTGAGCTTGGCATCGATGGCCATCAACCGGGGGCCGTCGTTCCACAGAACCCGGTGGTGCTGTGGCAGCCTGGAAAAGTAATCCAGCGCCTCCAGGTACTGGTCCTTATTGGCGCGGTCGAGGCCGATCACGATCTCGTCGAGGTAGGGCACCTTGCACAGTTCATCGACGATATTGGAGAGCGCCGGGCCGGAGAGCTCCGAATACAGGCAAGGCAGGACCAGGGACATCGGGCGCGCGCTGCGGAACTGGACCAGCTCTCGCTCCAGGTCCTCCACAGGCCTGCGGGTGAGGTTGTGGAGGGTGGTGACTAGTCCGTTCTGGTGAAAATCTCCCATGAGGGCTCCCGTGCGTGCTGCGCTTTTTAGTTGAATTCTTCCAGCAGGGGCAGCATGGCCTCCTGCCAGCCAGCCGGCCCGGGCTCGCGTGAGCGAATAACGCGAGCCGGCCCCTGCGGGTCAAGGCTCTCCGAGCGCGCTGACTTGATAATAACTGCTATGTCGGCCGCTGCCAGCATGGCCAGGTCGTTGGGGCTATCCCCCAGGGCAATTACCGTGGCCGAGGCACCGTAGCGCTGTCGCAGGAGGGTCAGTGCTGCGCCCTTATCGGTGAGGCCGGCCACAGTGAGGAAGCGCCCGCCCTGCTGGGCCCTGAGCTCATGTTCCGCCAGGCGTTCATGAAAGTCCTGCAGTCGCGCCTCGCTGTCCTCCCAGCGCAGGGGCTCGCTGAAATCGCGGGTTGCGGCCAGGGCGGCCGCCTCTGCCGACAGCCCGGTGGCGTCAACGATATCTTCGACGGTCATATCGGCAAAGCCGGTGAAGACGAAGCCGTCCTGCTCTCGCAGGCGATTCAGCACTGCCAGCACCACCGCCCGCGGTGGCACCAGGGCTTCCGGTTCGTCTTCACCGGGGGTGTAGATGGCGGCGCCGTTCTCACAGATGAATGGTGCGTTGATGTCCAGCGCCGCCTGCAACACCTCCATTTCCGGTCGCGTCTTGCTGGAGCACAGCACAAGTGGCACCTGGCGCCGGCGCAGCAGGTCGAGGGCATCCGTCGCTGGGGCGAAGCTGTAGCTGTCGTGGTCCAGCAGGGTGCCGTCCAGGTCGGTGACCACCAGCAGCTCGCTCATGCCAGCGACTTCCTGTAGCTGGCGCCGCAAATACTGTGGTCATCGGCCACCTCCAGCAGGTAGTCCGCGCGCGCGGGCATTTCCTCCAGGCAGTGACGGGTGACGCGTTCATAGTGTTCGACAAAGTGCTTGATCTCGGCCGGACTCATAACGCCACCGCCGCTGCGCCGCTGCGCCAGCTTTTCCTCCTGCAATCGGCGCCACTCCAGAACCCGCGCCAGGGATGGCGCCTTGAGCATGACCAACTCATGCAGGCGATCGAACAACACGGCGTAGGGGCCCGCCAACTCATCGTTGACGAAGCGCCGCCAGAGACCGTCCGGGTCGTCCCTGGCCTCGAGGTCATTGAGTGGGTCTTTAAGCGCGGCGACGGGCTCTGGCGTTGCACCGATGCACCAGCCCTCCAGCAATATCACGTCGGCAGCCCCGACATCGAGCCACTCGGACTCAGGCAGTCGGTCATCGATCGCCTTGTCGAATACCGGCACTCGCGCCGACTGCCCCGCCAACACCGCATCCAGGGTCTGCTCCAGCAGGCTGACCTCGTGGGTACCGGGCACCCCTCGGGTTATGAGCAGGGGATGTACGTCATCGGCCAGTTGCCGGCGCGCTGCGCGGTCCAGGTAGAAATCGTCGAGAGACAGGGTCAGGGGGCGCACACCGTGCTCCCTCAGCATCAGGCTGAAAACCGCACAAGCGGTGGTCTTCCCGGTCCCCTGGGCGCCGTTGACGCCCACCAGCAGCGGAGCATCAAGCGCCCGGTGTCGAAGCGCCAGCCACTCCGCCAGCGGCGCGAACCAGCGCTCTGCCATCGCCGGGTAGGACGCTGGCAACGTCTCGGCCTCTGCCAGCGATCTCAATTGTTCGGCCAGCGTCATGCCGCTGCGATATCCATCAAAGCTCCCCAATTGCCTTTCGGGCTACAAGTTTTGTGCCAACCCGGGCGAACATGCCCTGGGCATACAAAATCCGAAAATTTCGCACCAAAGTGGCGCGAAGTAACCGGTACTGCAACTGCCCGGTGCGCCAACCCGGTGATTGATCAGGCTGGAGCCACGGCACGTATACATGCACAAGTTGCCAATACCGGATACAAGAATAGCTGTGAAAACGAAAAACTCGCTGATCCTTCTCATGTTTAGCCTTGTTTGCCTGTTGGCAGGCTGCAGCAGTGTCAGCGTTGACGACTACGCGGATGCAAACCCCCGTTTTGTGCCCAGTGAATTCTTCGATGGACGCCTTACTGCTCACGGCGTGGTCATGGATCGCGGTGGGCGCGTGACCCGCCACTTCAATGCCGACATCATCGCCTACTGGCAAGACGGCATCGGCACCCTGGAAGAAGACTTCGTGTTCGATGACGGGGAAGAGCAGCGCCGTGTCTGGACTCTCGAGCCGGACGGCAACGGCGGTTACATCGGCCGCGCCGGTGATGTTGTCGGCGACGGCACGCTGAGCTTTGCTGGCAATGCCGTGTTCCTCGATTACGTCTTGCGGGTGCCCTACCGCGGTGACACCATCGACCTGAGGGTCGATGACCGCATGTACCTGGTGGAGCCCAACGTGTTGATCAATGAATCGAAGCTGTCGAAATTCGGGTTCGGCGTCGGCCGTATCCTGCTGACCATTATCCGCCACCCCGATGAAGCAGGCAGCGGCGGAGGCCACTGAGTCATGCAGCTCAAGATGGAGATCAAGGGCCCCTGGGACCTGGCAACTGCAGGTGACTACCTGGCCACGTCTACTTTCCCCCTGCGCCTGGCCTGCGTCGGCCGCGACGGCTTCCCCCGGGTCGTGTCACTCTGGTACCAGTACCACGAGGGCAGCTTCCTGTGTGTCACCCACCGCGATTCGAAGCTCACTACCCTGTTGCGCAACAACCATAAAGTGGGCTTTGAAGTCTCACCCAATGAACCACCCTATCACGGCGTTCGCGGCCAGGGCCTGGTGAGTCTGCACGAGGACGGCGGCGAAACGGTATTGCGACAGAATCTGCAGAACTACCTGGGCGGCAGCGACTCGAGCCTGGCGCGCTGGTTACTGTCGCGAGCCGACGAGGAATTGCTGGTGCGGGTCGACATCACCCGCATGTTCAGCTGGGACTACCGCGAAAGAATGGCCGACGCCGGGTAGACCGGCCTCGCCAGGCTAGGCCGCGCCGGCCCGCAGCTCCAGTGCCGCAGAGGGCGGCGGCAGCTTGCTGACGCTTCCACCTGAGAACGGCGCACGCATAATGTCGCGGTACTGCTGCCGCAGTCGCACACCTGCGGTTTTCAAGGACCCGATCTCTTCTGGCCACAGTGGTGGCAGCACGGTTACCTGGATGG
>JASJBK010000114.1 GCA_030066555.1 Halieaceae bacterium | reverse complement strand
GCCTCGTCCACCGGGGTGGGCTTTTCACTGCGGAAGTCCATGCCGTACCAGATCTGCGCAATCAGCTCGCGCAGGCGGAACACCACCTGGGCGCGCTCGCGTTCGGTATGGCCCGACAGCTCCAGCGCCGACAGGCAGGCGGCGATCTCGCCGTGCTTGTGAATCAGGGTGCGGCGGGTGATCTCCGTGGGATGGGCAGTGAGCACCAGTTCGATGCGCAGGCGCGACACCGCTTCATTGATGTCTTCCTTGCCGAGGCCTCCCGCCGTCAGGTCCGCCAGCGTCGTGGCGAGGGTCTGGGTGGCTGAGAATTGCGGATCCATCTCCCGCGACACGGTGTGCTGCTGGTCGGCGATATTCGCCAGGTTCAGAAACTGGCTGAAGGCCCGGGCCACCGGCACCAGCTGCGCCTCGTCGAGACCGCGCAGCAGGGCCAGCAGCTCCTCGCGGGCCGAATCGTCGCCGTCACGGGCAGATTTCGACAGGGTGCGGATCTGCTCTACCAGCGCCAGGCGGTCATCACCCTCGGCGCTGGCCACCATCTCCCCCAGCATGCGGCCGAGGAAGCTGACATTGCTGCGCAGCGAAGAGTAGTCCGAGGGTTCTGACACCGTCACGCGTTACCAGCTCCGCACCCGTTCCAGCAGGTCACAGACCCGGCAGGAATAGCCCCACTCGTTGTCGTACCAGTTGAGCACCCGCAGGTAGCTGCCGCCGGTCACGCCGGTAAAGCCTGCATCGAAAATCGACGAGTGTGAGTTGCCGATGATGTCGGAGGACACGATGGGCCGCTGGCTGTACTCGAGGATGCCCTTGAGGGGTCCCTCGGCGGCCTCGCGCACAACGCCATTGACCGTTTCCACGTCGACCGACTTGCCGAGCTTCACGAACAGGTCCACCACCGAGCCGTCGGGTACCGGCACCCGCGCAGCAATACCATGCAGTTTGCCGGCGAGCTCGGGCAGCACCACACCCACCGCCTTGGCCGCACCGGTGGAGGTGGGAATGATGTTCTCGGCGGCGGCGCGGCTGCGACGCCAGTCGGAGTGCGGCACGTCGGCCAGGCGCTGGTCATTGGTATAGGCGTGCACCGTATTGATGACGCCCTCGAGGATGCCGAAGTTGTCGTTGAGCACCTTGGCCATCGGCGCCAGGCAGTTGGTGGTGCAGCTGGCATTGGAGATGATGCGGTGGTCGGCGCTCAGGCCGTCGTCGTTCACACCCAGCACCACGGTGTAGTCGATCTCGTCCTTGGCAGGCACGGTCAGGATGACCCGGCCGGCGCCGGCCTCGAGGTGCTTCTCCAGCCCCTCGCGGGTACGGAATACCCCGGTGGCCTCAACCACCGCATCGATACCCAGCTCTTTCCAGGGCAGCGCCGTGGGGTCGCGCTCGCTGACCAGCTTGACCTTGCTATTGGGAGTGACGAAGTGGCCGTCTTCCAGCTTCAGGTCCTTGCCGAAGGGCCCCATGATGGTGTCGTAGTTGAGCAGGTAGCGCAGGGCGTCGGGATCGAACAGGTCGTTGATCGCCACCACGTCGATGCCCTCAACGTCTTCGAGGATGCGGAATACCGAGCGGCCGATACGGCCGAAACCATTGATTGCGATTTTCATCAGGCTGCCTCCTCCACGCCGTCGAACTGTCCATAGAGCCGCGCCACATCCAGCAGGCGGGCGGCGTGACCCAGGTTCTCGTACCAGCTCAGGGTTTTGATGATGCTGTCGCCGGCCTTGATGGTGCCCTTGAGGTCGAACAGCAGCGACAGGGAGCTGCCGATCACGTCGGAGGACACGATCGGGTCCTCCACCACGTCGACCACGCCGGGATGATCAGCCACTGCGGCGCGCATGGTGTCATTCACCGCTTCTGCGGTAATCGAGGTATCGGCAAACACCAGGTTCACGTCGGCCAGGCAGCCTTCGTGGATCGGCACGTTGAGGGCCGAGGTCAGCACCTTGCCGTCGAACTCGGGCAGGATGTGGCTGAGCCAGGCACCCGCTTCATGGGTGTTGGGAATGATGTTCTCGGCAGCCCGGCGGCTGCGGCGGAAATCACTGCCGGCGTAGTCCTGCAACGCCTGGTCACTGGTGTAGGCGTGCACGGTGGTGAGGTTGGCGCACTCGATCTCGTACTTGGCCGACAGGATCTTCAGCAGCAGGCACAGGGCCGTGGTAGTGGCCGAGCCCGCCGAGATCATCCGGTCGGAGGCCGACACCGCACCGTCATTGACCCCGGGGATGACGATCTGGTCGATCTCATCGATCGGCAGGGTCCGCAGCAGCACCCGGTTGGCGCCGTTGCGCAGGTGGTCTTCCATGGCGGCCGCTTCGCGATACTTGCCGGTGGCGTCGATCACCATGTCCACGCCGATGACGTCCCAGGGCATTTCCCGCGGCGTGTCGATGGCCAACAACCGGGTGCTGAACGACGGGCCGCGCAGGAAGTTGCCATCGAGCTGGTAGCGCTCGCTGTCACCGACTTCTGTCTGTAACAGGTAGTGCAGGATCTTCGGGTCACCAATATCGGCGATGGCGACGATCTCGATATCGTCGCTGTGACTCGCCAGGTCATAGAGCTGGCGTCCGGTCTGGCCGAAACCCATCAGGCCCAGCCGCAGGGGTTGCTTCTTGCTCACCGTGATACTCCTCGCATTCCTCGTCTATCGCATTAACAGGGCAGGCCCCAGCGGGCGCACCCACTCAGTCCGCCAGTGCCTGTTGTGCCAGCACCTTGATCATTTCCCACTGGCGCTCGCGCACCAGTTCCGGCGCCACCATCCAGGAGCCGCCGCAGCACACCACGTTGGGCAGTGCCAGGAAGCTGCGAAAATTGTCCGGGTTCAAGCCCCCGGTGGGGCAGAAGGCGATGTCCGGGAACGGACCCGCCAGCGCCTTCAACAGCGCCAGGCCGCCCACGGGCACCGCCGGGAACAGCTTGAAGCAGTCGAGTCCATAGTCCTTGCCCAGCATCACCTCGGAGGGGCCGGCCACCCCCGGCACCAGGTCGACCCCCGCCTCGCGCACCGCATCCATCAGCCGCGCGGTGATACCCGGGCTGACATGGAAACTGCAGCCGGCGTCGATCGCACGCTGCAACTCGTCGGGATTGGTCACGGTGCCGGAGCCCACAGTGATACCGGGCACTGCCTCCCGCACCGCCGCTATGGCCTCCAGTGCCGCCTCGGTACGCAGGGTGATTTCGATGGCGCGCATTCCGCCGTCCAACAGCGCGGCCGCCAGTTGCACGGTGCTGTCGACATCGACCGCCGTCACCACCGGCAGCACCCGGAAGGCCTGGAGCTGTTCGCGCATCGTCATTTTTCGGGATGTAATTTTATTACAATAGATACACAGTAGCCCAAGAATATGTATCTCGCAAGCGGCTGGCGTGAAAATACGTATGCATCACTGAAACACATCAATATTTCACCAAAGTCTTATGAGACGGGCACTTTCTGGTGCATGAAGGCACAAAAATGGCGCAGGCCGCAATAATCGGCCTTGCACAGAAGATGTAATTAAACTACATTTTTGAAACACTTTCTTGCTGACCCATGCCTATGGAACTGCTGGCCAACCTCAGGGACAGTACCGCCCGGCGCTCCCGCGCCGCCGGCAAGCTGGCGGCCTGCGTGTTGCGGGACCCGGAGGCCGTGCTCAGCATGACTACCGCCGCCCTCGCCGCCGAGGTGGGCGTCAGCGAACCCACCGTGAATCGCTTCTGCACCGGCCTCGGCCTCAAGGGCTTCCCGGATTTCAAGCTGCAGCTGGCAGCGGAACTGGCCCGCCAGCAGCCGCGGGTGGCGCCGGATATCGAAGCAGGAGATTCCTCCAGCCAGGTAATCGCCAAGCTGTTCGAGGCCACCCGCGCCAGCCTCGACCGGGTCCAGGCCGGCCTCGACGACGGCGCGGTCGAAGCGGCAGTACAGACCCTGGAACAAAGCCGCAGCATCTCCCTGTGCGGACTCGGCGCTTCCGCCTCGGTGGCCCTGGACGCCCAGCACAAGCTGATGCGCTTCGGGGTACCGGCGACGGCTTACACCGACGTCATCAACCAGCGGGTACTGACCACCAATATCCACAGCGGCGATTGCCTGCTGTGTATTTCCTGGACCGGTCGCACCCGTGCCATGGCCGAACTGGCTGAACTCGCGGCCGCGGCCGGCGCTGCAGTGATCGGCATCACCGCGCCAGGCTCACCGGTGGCCGCCCACTGCGGCCCGGTGCTGGCGGTGGAAGGCGGCGAAGACACGGAGCTGTTCACCCCCATGACTTCACGGCTAGCGCAGCTGGTGGTGATCGATGTGCTGGCGACCCGCTGGGCGCTGCTGCGAGGGGGTGACTACCAGGCACACCTGGCGCGCATGAAGCAGGTACTGGCGGACACCCGCTACCCGGCAGGCAAGTCGGGTGGCCGCAGCTAACTCACCGCTGGCCAAGCTGCTACCCGGCTGCTCGCGGCTGGGCTACGGCTGCATGGGCCTGGGGGCGGACTGGGAGACCGGGGCTCTCACCGACGCGCACCGCGAGCTGGCCTTTGCGGCACTGGATGCCGCGGTGGACGCCGGCATTACCCTGTTCGACCACGCCGATATCTACCGCCGCGGGACATCAGAGCAGGTCTTCGGGGAGTGGCTGAAAGCGCGCCCAGGGCTGCGCGAGCGCCTGGTAATTCAATCCAAGGGCGGGATCCGGCTGGCCAACGGCGACATGCCCGGGCACTACAATGCTGACCCGAACTATATCGCCGACTGCGTGGCCGGCAGCCTCGAACGGCTCGGTATCGAGCGGCTCGACCTGTGGCTGCTGCATCGCCCGGACCCGCTGTGGGAGCCGGAGCGGCTGGCCGAATGCCTGGCGGCGCTGCAGGACTCAGGCCAGGTACTGCACATCGGCGTGTCGAATATGCACCTGCACCAACTGCAGCTGCTGGAAAAGGCGCTGGGCGCCCCGCCGGTGGCCAATCAGCTGCAGATGAGCCTGGCCCACCATACCTGGCTGGATGCCGATCTCGAATTCAATACCGGCAGCAGTCACGACACCACCGGCACCGTTGACTACTGTCGGCGTCGCAACATCCAGCTCCAGGCCTGGGGCAGCCTCGCCGGCGGCCAGCTCAGCAGCAGGCCCAACGCGGGACCTGCGGCGGCGCTGGTGGCGGAGATGGCCCGGCAGAAAGGCTGCGCACCCGAGGCGATCGTACTGGCCTGGCTGCTGCGCCACCCGGCGGGCATTCAGCCGCTCATCGGCACCACCAACCCTGAGCGTGTTCGCGCCTGCGCTGGCGCCGTCGGGGTTACCTTGAGCCGGGATGACTGGTACCGTCTTTACATCGCAGCACGCGAGCGCCCGCTACCCTGACCGGGAGACCCGGGAACACCATGGACGACCCAGCAAGTAACAAATCACCGGTGCTGGTGTTTGGCGCCAGTGGCTATATTGGCTCCAACCTGGTGCCCTACCTGGTCGAGCACGGCTACCCGGTGCGCGCCGCGGCGCGCAACCGCAAGGTGATCGAGGGGCGCCAGTGGCAGGGGGTGGAATGCGTGGCCGCGGATGCCCTCGATCCGGCAACACTGCCGGAGGCACTGGCCGGTATCGACACCGCTTATTACCTGGTGCACTCAATGGCCTCCGGGCGCGACTTCGGCCGCCTCGACCTGGAGGCGGCCGCCAATTTTCGTGACGCCGCTGCCACAGCCGGGGTGCGCCGCATTGTCTACCTGGGCGGCCTGATCCCCGAGGACCCGGAATCCCAGCACCTGCAATCCCGGGAGGAGACCGGCGAGTACCTGCGTGCCGGGCCGGTGCCAGTCACCGAGATTCGCGCCGGGATGATCATCGGCCCCGGGTCGGCGGCCTTTGAGGTGATGCGCGACCTGGTCAACTACCTGCCGATAATGGTGACACCGCGCTGGGTACAGTCCCTGTCGCCGCCCATCGCCCTGGCCGACCTGCTGGTCTACATGGAGAAACTGGCCTTCATCGACGAGGCCGCGGGAGGCACCTACGACGCCGGCGGACCCGACTTGCTGACCTACCGGGAAATCATGGCCACCCTGGCCGAGCGCCTGCAGAAACGTCCGCTGATCATCTCGGTACCGGTGCTGACACCGCGCCTGTCTTCCTATTGGCTGCGCCTGGTCACGGCGGTGCCCGTGAACGTGGCCCGGGCGCTCATCGACGGCCTCAAACACGACGTCAAAGCCGACACCGCGCCGATCCGGGCGCTGGTGCCCCGGGAACTGCTGCCGCTGGAACAGCAGATCGAGGCGGCACTCAAGGCCGAACGCGAGCAGAACCTGCCCGCCCACTGGGTAGAGGGCTCCATCCGCTGTCGCAACTTCGAGCCCCGCTATGCCTTTTATGCCAAGCAGGCCACCGGCTACTGTGACAGCGAGGCCAGCGCCGAGCGGCTATGGGCCGAGGTGTGCAAGGTGGGCCATCGCGGCGATTTCTTTTCGCTGAATATCCTGTGGTGGATTCGCCGGGTCGGGGACTGGCTGATCGGCGGCCCCAGCTTTCGGCGCCATCGTCGTCACGCCAGTGAATTGCGCTATGGCGACGTGATCGATGCCTGGCGGGTGATCGGCTACGACCCACCACACAAACTGACCCTGCTGATGGAAATGAAGGCGCCGGGGGCGGGCGTGCTGGAGTTCGAAATCACCACCGAGGGCAACCGCCGCAGGGTCAGGGCCACTGCCTACTTCCACCCGGCCGGCGTATGGGGGCTGTTGTACTGGTACCCGCTGATTCCCGCCCACCTGTGGATCTTCAAAGGTATGACCCGCGAGGTCTGTCGGCGGGCGGAGACACTGCGGTGACTCTTGTCGCCCTGCAGATTCTCGCGGGGCTGGGCATCTTCCTGTTCGGCATGGCCTGCCTGGAATCCGGCATCGCGGGCTTAAGCGGTCGGCGCATGAAGCGCTGGATCGGCCGGGCCACCGGCAGTGGCTTGAGCAGCGCCGGCTTCGGCGCCATGGCCACGGCGATACTACAGAGCAGCTCCATGGTCGCGCTGCTGGTCCTGGCGTTCGCCAGCGCCGGCAGCCTGCCCCTGCCGAACGCCATCGGCGTCATTGTCGGCTCCAATCTCGGCACTACCCTCAAGGGCTGGATCATCGCCGGTCTCGGCATCAAGGTAGATCTCAGCGCCTTTGCCCTGCCCATGCTCGGGGCGGGCGGCATCATGCAGGTCATCTACGCCGCCGAACAGCGGGCCTACCACTGGGGCCGCACGATTGCCGGGCTCGGACTGCTGTTGCTGGGCCTGAACGAAATGAAAGCCAGCGTCGATGCCCTGCCCGGGATCATCGATATCACCGTCCTGCAGGGCCACCACCCGGTCGTCTACCTGCTGGCCGGCACGCTGCTGACCGCGGTAATACAGTCCAGCTCGGCCACGGTGATGCTTACGCTGTCAGCCCTCTACGGCAACCTGATCAGCCTG
Organism: Halieaceae bacterium; assembly: GCA_030066555.1. Classification (GTDB taxonomy): domain Bacteria; phylum Pseudomonadota; class Gammaproteobacteria; order Pseudomonadales; family Halieaceae; genus JANQIO01. Next base: position 2,792 of record JASJBK010000114.1, on the reverse strand, counting down.
CCTGAAGCCGGAGCACTGGTGATTGGTGCCGACCTGGGCACAACCAGCACCACGGTGCTGGGCAGTCTCTACGGCGCCGGGATCAAGCGGCAACTGGCGCTGGCGCAGCTGGTGTTCAACGGCGTCGTCGATCTGGGCGCCTTTCTTTTCCTGCTGCCGGTGCTTCCGGCGCTGCTGGGTATGCTCGGCATCAGCGATCCACTGTACGGGGTGGTCGCCTTCCACTCGATGCTCAACCTGGTGGGTCTCGCCCTGTTCATTCCTTTCCTCGATGGGTTCAGCCGCTGGATCAGCGGTTTCTTCCGCGGGCCGGAAAACCGCCTGCTACTGATGACCGAGATAGAGTCACCGGTTCCGGAAGCGGCGCTGCCGGTGATACGCCAGGGGCTGCTGCAGCTCTCCCTGGTCGCGGTGCTGAACAACCTGCGCCGCTTCCGGATTCGCACCAGCATCCTCGACCTGTCGGCGAACAATCGAGCTGCTCTCGAGGAGGCCAGCGCCCAGCTGGTCATCGATCCGAAACCTGAACGAGTCTATGAAGCCCTACGCGAACAGGAATCGGCCATCATCCAGCTTGGCAACAAGCTGCAGGAAGCCAAAATTGACCCCTCGCAGTCCCGCCAGCTGGAGAAGACCCAGGAAATTGCCCGGCGCGTGGTCTACGGCAGCAAGACCATGAAAGACATCAGCGGCGATATCGAAAACCTGAGAAATGCTCGACGCGACTACCCGGAAACTGTCGGCTGGACGTATCGCCAGCAGCGGGAGTTCGTGCAGTCAGTGTCCAATGACATCATCAACCTGGCCCTGTCCGATCTGGGGAGCGATGACCTTGAGGATGCCCTGGACGACCTGAAGCACCGGATCAACCGCCACTACGAAGCCATGAATGAGGGCGTCTACCAGCGCAGCCGGGGGATCCGCGAACCGGAACTCGGCCTGTCGGTGCAGCTCAACGTTAACCGGGAAATCCGCCACGCCCACATCAATCTGCTCAAGGCGCTGCGGCGACTGCGGCAGCTGAACCACGAGACTGGGCAGGCAATGGAGCAGCAGAGCGACTGAGTCGGACGCCCCCCGCGCACACTGCCATCGCAGTTGGTAAGCCCTTTAAACCCGCGTTTTATAAAAGGTCTTTTACTTGACTAAAATACTCGGGAATATCATAATCCCCGCCTGTGTTAATTCTCGCCCAGGCGACCTTACGACTATGCGACTGACTACCAAGGGGCGTTACGCGGTAACGTCTATACTCGACCTCGCTCTCCACCAGGACCGTGGTCCCATCCCCCTGGCCGGGATTTCCGAGCGCCAGGATATTTCCCTGTCCTACCTGGAGCAGCTGTTTGCCCAGCTGAGGCGCCGCGGCCTCGTGCAGAGCGTGCGCGGCCCCGGTGGCGGCTACCACCTCGGCAAGGAAGCGACCGCCATCAGCGTGGCCGAGGTCATCGAGGCGGTGAACGAAACCACCGACGCCACCCGCTGCCAGGGTGCCGGCGACTGCCAGAAGGGTGAAACCTGCCTGACCCACCACCTGTGGATGGACCTCAGTGACCAGATTCGCGCGTTCCTCGGTGATATCACCCTGGCCGACCTGGTGACCCGCCAGGAGATCCGCTCGATCTCCGACCAGCAGGAAAATCGCCTGGACGGTAATGAGCTCGAGGAGATGGCCGAAATCCCGGTCAGCAACGTATAGCCATCACAGCCAATTAACGGACGTATCTGATGAGCCAGGAACACATCGACAAGGCGATCACTCGCGAGTACTCCGCCGGTTTCACGACCATGATCGAGTCGGAAACCTTTCCGCCGGGACTCAGCGAAGACGTGGTGCGCGCCCTGTCAGCCAAGAAGAATGAGCCCGAGTGGATGCTGGAATGGCGCCTGGAGGCCTTCCGCATCTGGTCAGAGATGGACGATCCCGACTGGGCCCATGTCGACTATCCCCCGGTGCATTTCCAGGACATTTCCTACTACTCCTCGCCCAAGAGCATGGAGGAGAAGCGTCCCAAGAGCCTCGACGAGGTCGACCCGGAGCTGCTGGAAACCTACGAGAAGCTGGGCATTCCCCTGCACGAACAGGCCGCCCTGGCAGGTGTTGCCGTGGACGTGGTGTTCGACTCGGTGTCGGTTACCACCACCTTCCGCGAAAAGCTCGCTGAGGCCGGCGTACTGTTCTGCTCGATTTCTGAGGCCATCCAGGAATACCCCGACCTGGTGCGCAAGTACCTGGGCACGGTGGTACCCCGCAAGGACAATTTCTACGCCGCACTCAACAGCGCGGTATTTTCCGACGGTTCCTTTGTGTACATCCCCAAAGGTGTGCGCTGCCCGATGGAGCTGTCGACCTACTTCCGCATCAACGAGGCCAACACCGGCCAGTTCGAGCGCACCCTGATCATCGCCGACGAGGCCAGCCACGTCAGCTACCTCGAAGGTTGCACCGCGCCGATGCGCGACGAGAACCAGCTGCACGCCGCCGTGGTTGAACTGGTGGCCATGGACGACGCCGAGATCAAGTACTCCACGGTGCAGAACTGGTACCCGGGCGACGACGAGGGCAAGGGCGGCATCTACAACTTCGTCACCAAGCGCGGCCTGGCGCATACCAACGCCAAGATTTCCTGGACCCAGGTGGAAACCGGTTCCGCCATCACCTGGAAGTACCCGAGCTGCATCCTGCGGGGTGACAATAGCGTCGGCGAGTTCTACTCGGTGGCACTCACCAACAACATGCAGCAGGCCGATACCGGCACCAAGATGATCCACCTGGGCAAGAACACCCGCTC
>JASJBK010000113.1 GCA_030066555.1 Halieaceae bacterium | reverse complement strand
CTGGGGGTCACCACAAACTCGGCGCCCGCAGGGTCGGTCAGGTTCCACTCGACGCTGGCAGCGGTGCGGTCGCGGGAGGTAATCGTGCCCACGGTGTTGTCCTGGAACTCTTCGGATTCGCCATATTCGCCCGTTACGGTCAGCTCGGCGGTACCACCAGTGCTGGACTCGTCGACCTTCATGGTGATGTAGGCGTCGGTAATGGTGGCGCCCGCGGGTACGGTGGTACCGTCAAAGCGCAGGCCAACAGTCTGGCGCCGGCCACTGTCGCCGTTCTCGTGATGGAACTCGAGGTCGCTACTGCCCACGTACATGCCGTCACCGGAGGTGATCCAGGTCTGCTCCTCGGCGTCGTTATTGCGCGAGGAAATCGGCTCTTCGTAGACTTCCGAGTCACCCACCTGGGTACGGGTCATGTTGAGGCGATCATCATCAATAACCATCTCACCGGTGAGCACCGAGATGATGTCTTCAACATTCTCATAAGAAGCAGCGCCGATCACCTGCTGGGCGTCGTCAGCGCCGTCCTGGATGGTAGCGGTCACACTGACAATGCCGGTGACCTCGTTGACATTGCGGTCCAGGTTATCAACCTGGTAGATCACCGGGCCGCCCGGGTTACTGAACCGCATCAGGCCCACGTTCACATTGTTGAGGCTGTTCAAGAGGATGTGCAGCGCGTCCTGCACGTTCTGCATGCGCGTCTTGCCGGTGCCGCTGACAGTGTTGCTCATGGAACCGGAGGTATCCACGATCAGCAGCAGGTTGGGGGCCACGCCCCCGGCTGCCGTGTCACCGAAGAAAATCTCGGTGTCGTCAGCCCAGACCGGCGCTACCGTCACCAACCCGGACAGGAAGGCCGCGGCGAAGCGCCGTCCTTCCCGCGCCAGCCGCGGTGCACAAGTTCCTTTCCAGTTTTGGCCGATCCTGGCCAGCATGGTCGATTTTGCCTGTTTCATAGCAGAATCCTCCGAGTATCCCCGACACTCAGTTTGCTTTGGGTTGTAATACGTAAACGCCCTGGGTGTGCTCGCTCGCGATATTGGTATTGTCGCGTTCGGCCGAGGCCCGGACGGTGTAATAAAGGGTTGCCATGGACGAGCCACTGTCGCCCTTCTTGGCGCTATAACCTTCGGTCAGGAAGTCGCCGAGGTAGACCACCTCAACACTGCTGCGAAGGTAGCTGGTGAACGTGTAGTTTCGCGTCGGCCAGGCCGTACTGGCGAGGCCGGCGACCAGCGCATCGCTGATCAGGGCCTGGTCGAGCAGGCCCCGCTCAATGCTGGTTTCCGCGGTCTGGAACGTCAGTTCCTTGAGGTCGCGCGCAGTCGCCATCTTGGCTTCCAGGTTGCTGGTCTCCATGGTGGAAAAACCGACAAAGGTCGTCACCAGCAGCATGATGAGTGCCACGATGAGCACCGCGCCCCGTTGGTCTGACTGTCTGTGGAGTTGCCCTTTCATAAGCGTCTCGTCACTCAAAATTCTCAATAAGCTAGTTCTTCAACAGCACCGTGGTCTGGAAGACCCGGCGCATGGTCAGATCGCCATTGTGGGTAAAGGTGGTGCCGGCGGCTCCAATCTGCTCGTCGGCCACCTGGTAGACACGGGTATCCGGCGCATCGAGCACCGGCTCGTAGCTCTGCATCAGCAGCGCCACACGGACAGCGATGATCTCGTCGTTGTCGAAACTCAGCGAGCCATTGTTAGCGGGCACATAGCGCAACTGGCCCAGCCCCATATCGACGCCGTACAGCAGCTGCATATATTCCACGCCCTCTACCATTTCCTCGTTCACACCGTTGGTGCGGCGAAACAGGGCGGTGACCGGAATGTTGGCCGGGGTGCGGCGGCGCAGCGTGTCAGCCACGAACCAGGTCTTCTCAAAGGTCTGCATCAGCTCGGTACCCGCCGGGAAGTCAGTCCCCAGCGAATTGACACTGTTGCCGGTCAAGTCGAAATCAAAGGTGTGGGCCGTGCCGTCGCAATTGGCATCGTTGTTGGTGACCCGGAACATCACCGCGGCTGAGCAGGACGCGATAATCAGGGTCTCCGACGCCTGGATGCACTCCAGGTTGCTGGTGACGGGCACCGTGGTACTGGCAGAGAACACGTCTGCAGCGGTTGCCGTCAGCAGGCGCCTGCCGTTGGAGAGGTACACCACGTCGCTGCCGGTACGGGCATTACCGATCGCAGCGTCCAGGTTCGTGGCCACCACACCTCCGGTGGGTTGCAGGCTCGCACCGGGCTTTTCGAATCCGTTGAGGAACGACCAGTTAATGGGGGGGTTGTTAGCAATGATATTGGGTGGCCGGCGCCTGAAGCTCGAGCAGCCCATGTAATAGACATCGCGCAAGTCCGCCACCAGCAGGTCGAGGGCGATACGGCCGTTTTCCTGCAAGCGTGCCAGCGAAGTCTCGATCTGCGACGAGTCCTTGTTGGCCAGGAATACGTTGACCACACCGGCGATCAGGAATGCGCCCAGCGCCATCGCCACCATCAATTCGACCAGTGTCATACCCGCCTGGCGGCCTCTGGCTTTGATGTCTGTTATCCGCTTATGCATCTCGTCTGGCCTCAAAACAGATCCACGGTGTAGGTCACGCTGCGGGAGATGGTTTCGCGGGTAAGGTTGCCTTCCAGGTCGTAGTCCCGGTCGTCCCAGGACACGGTGATCGTGAAAGTATTACCCGCGCCGCGTTGCACCAGCCCGCTGCCGTTGAGCAGCACCGGCCGGTAGTTATCCACGGCTTCGATATTTTCGAAGAACTGCACCCACTCGCGAATGTCCTCGGCGCCCATCTGCGTCGGTGAACAACCCACGTCGCCGCCCTTGCAGCCCGGGGAAGCGGGAACTGCCACCGTATTGGTGGTATCAATCGAGTCGTAGATGGTCGTATTGCGGTAGCCGGCACGATTGGCGCGGATACGATCGAGCATATCCTGGGCCAGGTAGGTGGCCTGGGAGCGCATGTAGGCGCTCTGGTTGGTCTGGAAGCTGACCATCTGCATGGCGGCAATGCCCAGCAGGCCCACCGTAAGCACCAGGGTGGAAATCAGCACCTCGATGAGTGTAAAGCCACCCTGCTGAATGTTGCGTCGCTTGCTCAGGGACATGAGGTCAACTCCGAATCGTCGTCGAGGTTGAGCGTGCCGTCAGCATCCTGGTCCACGGCCACACGCGCCTGGCCGGACAGGTTGACCACCAGCGCCGCCGCCTCTGCAGGCACACCATCGCAAATCACGATAGAGCCCCTGGATTGCGCAAAGCCGTCCTGGGTGAGGGCAATCCGCCCGGCATCGGCAGCGCCGTTGAATTCGAAATTACGAGTACGGATCGTCACGCTGCCGCTCGCTTCCTGACCCACGCGCAGCAGGAGTTCGGTACCATCCCGGGTGCCGTTATCCGCGGTACCGCCACCGGCGCCGTCATCGGCATAGATGATCCAGCCGTTTTCCCAGCTGGTGCTGTTGCAGCTGCTCTGGTCGCTGCTGCCACAGGCAATCACGGTGACAGACCGACTGACCGCTTCGCTGCGAGCGGTGGAGAGCATGGCGTACATGCCCCCGAGCTCTGATTGCAGGCGGTTGCGGTTGATGACGTCGACAAATGTCGGGCCCACCAGTGTGCTGAGCAGCGCAATCACCAGCATGGTGATCAGCAGCTCCAGCAGGGTGTAGCCACCACGGCCGCCCGGGCGACCGATCAGCCGGTCGTGGCGAGCAATGTGGCGCTGTCTGTTCGTGGTGTTCGACAAGGGTTTTCCCCTATCGTGAAATTCCCGGGCAGGATAGCAATCGAGGACTCTGTGCAAGCCCAAACGCCGACAAACGGCCTTATCAGGGGATAAACGGCGGGAAAAATGCCAAAAGTGTGACGCTATTCCGGGTTGGGACCCGGCGATCGACCGGTCTAGTCGACTTCCTGGGCCGGGATGCGCAGCTCCCGGGGCATGGAGAAAGTGATGTTTTCCGGTGTGCCGTCCAGTTCCACCGGGGCCCTGGCACCCAGCTGCTCGAGGGTGCGCACCACCTGCTTTACCAGGATTTCCGGGGCCGAGGCGCCCGCTGTGACGCCGATACGCTGCTTGCCGTCCAGCCAGGCGGGCTCGATGGCCTCGGCGTTGTCGATCAGGTAACCCTCGGCACCCATGCGCTGGGCCAGTTCCCGCAAGCGATTGGAGTTGGAACTGTTGGGGGAGCCCACCACCAGCACCAGGTCACAGTCATCTGCCAGCTCCTTGACCGCATCCTGGCGGTTCTGGGTGGCATAGCAGATATCGTCCTTGCGCGGGCCGTGAATGGCGGGGAAACGCTCGCGCAGGACCTCGATCACCCGGGCAGTATCGTCCATGGACAGGGTAGTCTGGGTGACATAGCAGAGCCGCTGGGGGTCCCGAACCGCCAGGGATGCCGCCTGTTCCTCGTCTTCCACCAGGTAGATCGCGCCGCCGTTGGCGTCGTCGTACTGGCCCATGGTGCCCTCGACCTCGGGGTGGCCACGGTGCCCGATCAGCACGCATTCCCGGCCTTCCCGGGAATAGCGAACCACCTCCATATGCACCTTGGTCACCAGCGGACAGGTGGCGTCAAACACCTTGAGCCTGCGCCGATCGGCCTCGTTGCGTACCGCCTGGGAGACCCCGTGGGCACTGAAGATCACGGTGTTGTCGTCGGGTATTTCGTCGAGTTCATCGACAAAAATCGCACCGCGCTGGCGCAGGCCGTCGACCACGAACTTGTTGTGCACCACCTCGTGCCGCACGTAAATCGGGGCACCGAACACGTCCAGGGCGCGATCGACGATGGCAATGGCCCGATCCACACCGGCGCAGAAACCACGCGGGTTGGCCAGCAGGATCTCGGGGCGGTTGGCGTCACTCATCGGTCCGGGGTTACCTCGACGGGAATCACTAGTGCAGTTCAGCCGCTTCAACGCGGTGGATCAGCACATCAAACAGGATAGTACGACCTGCCAGCGGATGATTGAAGTCCACCGTGACCTCGTCATCGTCTACCGATACCACCAGGCCCGGGACTTCGCCGCCGGCGGCATCGGAGAAATAGAACAGCAGGCCGATTTCCGGCTCGGCGTCCTCCTCGAAGTGCTCCCGCGGCACCTGCTGGACATTGCTGTCATTGGGCATACCAAAGGCATGTTCCGGCTCCACGCTGAATATTTGTCGCTCACCGGGGGCCATGCCGAACAGCAGGCGCTCGAAGCCGGGCAGCAGGCTGCCGTCGCCGACCACAAAATCCACCGGGTCGCCGCTGAAGTTCGAATCGATCTCCGAGCCGTCTTCCAGACTCAGGGCGAAGTTCAGGAACACGCGGGTACCTTCACTGACAGTTACACTTGTGGGTTCCATAGTTCTGGGATATCGCTCAATAAATTAGGTACCGGACTCAATTTTAGCGGCATCCGGGTATGTAACTACTTACTCGCCTTTCTCCGGACTCGCCTGGGCCTGTTTCCTCGACTGTAGTATCGCATCGAGGATCATCAGCCCCGCGCCCACCGTAACAGCGCTATCGGCGGCGTTGAAGGTGGGGAAGTACCAGTTCTGGTAATGCACCGAGATAAAGTCGACCACGTGCCCGAACTGTAACCTGTCCCACAGGTTGCCGATCGCTCCGCCGAGGATAAGACTCAGACTGGCGGCCAGCAACTTGTCTTCCCGGTTGAGCCGGGCCAGCCAGACCGCAATCACCACGCTGGCCACCAGGGCCACGGCGCTGAAAAACCAGCGCTGCCAGCCACCGGCATCGCTGAGGAAGCTGAATGCCGCCCCCTCGTTGTACTGCAGGGTGAAATTGAGCACCGGCAGCAGGGCCACCGGTCGGCCATAGTCGAGGTGGGCCAGCGCCAACGCCTTGGTCCACTGGTCCACCACCAGCACCAGGGCCGCCAACGCGAACCAACCAGCCAGCCAGCGCAAAGCGTGCAGCCGATCAGGCAAAGCGGCGCTGCTCCCCCTCGCCGTCCACATTCACTACGCAGCGCCCGCACAGGGTCGGGTGGGCGAGGAATGCGCCGACATCGGGTCGACGGTGCCAGCAGCGCTCGCATTTCTCATTGGTACTCGGGGTTACCACCAGCGCCAGGCCCGGCACTTCCGCGCTGGCAGCATCCGCGGGCGCTTCCGCCAATGGAGCTACCTCGGCAGCAGAAGTGATCAGCACAAAACGCAACTCATCGCCAAGTTTGGACAAGGTGTCGGCCAGCGCGTCGTCACAATAAAGCGTCACCTCTGCATCCAGACTGCCGCGCAGTGCGCCCTGGCTCCTCAGGTTTTCCAGCTCTCGATTGACCGCATCGCGCACGGCAATCAACTGCTGCCAGTACTCATCACCCATTTCGGCGGTCGCCGCAGCCGGGGTAAGGCCGCGAAACCACTCCACCAGGAACACTGAGCCCTCGCGCTCGCCGGGCAGGTTTTCCCAGATCTCCTCGGCGGTAAAGCTGAGAATCGGGGCGATCCAGCGCACCAGCGCCTCGGCTACCTGGTAGAGTGCGGTCTGGGCCGAACGCCGCGCCAGGCTGTCGGGCTGGGTGGTGTACTGCCGGTCCTTGATGATGTCGAGGTAAAAACCTCCCAGGTCAGTCACGCAGAAGTTGTGCAGCTTCTGGTAGATGACGTGGAACTGGTAGGCCTCATAGGCCTCAATGATCTCCTCCTGCAGTTCGGCAGTGCGGCCGATCACCCAGGCATCCAGAGCCAGCAGGCGCTCGGGCTCAACGCTGTCGCGGTCGGGCTCAAAGCCCGTCAGGTTCGAGAGCAGGAAGCGCGCGGTATTGCGGATACGGCGATAGGAGTCCGAGGTGCGCTTGATGATCTCATCGGACCAGGCCAGTTCGCCGCGGTAATCGGTGGCCGCGACCCACAGACGCACAATGTCCGCCCCCAGGTCGTTCAGGGCCTTGCGCGCCGCCACCACGTTGCCCAGCGACTTGGACATCTTGCGGCCTTCACCGTCCACCGTGAAACCGTGGGTCAGCAGCGCCTTGTAGGGTGCCTGCCGGGTTGCGGCGATGCCGGTCAGCAGGGAAGACTGGAACCAGCCACGATGCTGGTCTGATCCTTCCAGGTAGAGATCTGCGGGGAACTGCATGCCGTCACGGTGGCGCAGTACGCAGGCGTGGGTGACACCCGAATCGAACCAGACGTCCATGGTGTCGGTAGCTTTTTCATAATGCTCGCTGTCATCACCCAGCAGCTCGGCGGGCTCCAGCTCGAACCAGGCATCGATGCCACCCTCCTCGACCTTTGCGGCGACCTGCTCGATCAGGGCCGGTGTATCCGGATGCAGCTCGCCGGTCTCCCGGTGCACAAACAGCGGAATCGGTGAACCCCAGGTCCTCTGCCGCGAGATACACCAGTCGGGGCGACCTTCCAGCATCGCCGTCAGGCGCGAGCGGCCCCAGTCGGGTGTAAAGCTGACATCATCGATGGCGGTCATCGCCGCATCCTGCAGCCCCGCCTGGCTCATGCTGATAAACCACTGCGGCGTGGCACGGAAGATCACCGGCGTCTTGTGGCGCCAGCAGTGGGGGTAGGAGTGCTGGTACTTCTCAACGTGCAGCAGGGCGCCACGCTGTTCAAGCTCGGCGATGATATTGTCGTTGGCCTTGTTGATGTGCTGGCCGCCGAAGATCTCGGTGTCCGGCAGGTAAACACCGTTACCGCCCACCGGATTGAGCACCTCGAGTTCGTACTTCTGACCCACGATGTAGTCATCCAGGCCGTGCCCGGGAGCGGTATGTACCGCACCCGTGCCGGCCTCGGTGGTCACGTGCTCACCGAGGATGACCGGCACCTGGCGCTCATAGAACGGGTGCTGTAGCAGTTGGCCTTCCAGTGCGCTGCCTGCGACCGTCCCCGCTACCTGGTAATCGCTCCAGCCGATACGCGCACAGACCGCTTCCACCAGCTCGGTGGCCACCACAAGGCTGCGGTCGCCATGCACCACCAGGCTGTACTCAAGGTCCGGATGTATGCTGACCGCCAGGCTGGCTGGCAGGGTCCAGGGCGTGGTGGTCCAGATGGGGATGGCAATCTCGCTATCGACGCCGCCGAACAGGCCCTGCACCGCGGCCTGGTCAACTGCAACATAGGCCACATCGATGGCCGGCGAAGTCTTGTCCTGGTACTCCACTTCGGCCTCAGCGAGGGCAGAGCCGCAGTCCAGGCACCAGTGCACCGGCTTGGCCCCTTTCACCAGGTGGCCATTTCCGATGATCTCAGCGAGCGTGCGCAGGATATTGGCCTCGAAGGTATAGTTCATGGTGAGGTACGGGTCGTCCCACTCACCGAGCACCCCCATGCGTACAAAGTCGTCACGCTGGCCGTTCACCTGGGACTCGGCGTAGCTGCGGCAGCGATCGCGGAACTCGTGGGCACTGACCTTGACGCCAGGCTTGCCGACCTTTTTCTCGACGTTAAGCTCGATGGGCAGGCCGTGACAGTCCCAGCCGGGTATGTAAGGTGCATCGAAACCCATCAGCGTGCGCGACTTGACCACGATGTCCTTGAGAATCTTGTTGGCGGCGTGGCCGACGTGCAGCTCGCCGTTGGCGTAGGGCGGGCCGTCATGCAGGATGAACTTCGGCTTGCCCTCGCTGGCGACGCGGATCTGGCCATACAGGTCCTGCTCCTTCCACTGAGCCAGGCGTTTGGGCTCGCGTTGCACCAGGCTCGCCTTCATGGGGAAGTCGGTGTGCGGCAGGTTCAGTGTGCTCTTGTAGTCACTCATAGTTGGAAAAACTGGCGCCCGTAGGCAATGTCCTTGTGTATCTGTGTCTTCAGCTCTTCGAGCGAGTCAAATTTCATCTCGTCGCGTATCTTTTCCCGGAAGGTTACTTCCAGCCGCCGGCCATAGAGATCACCAGCGAAGTCCAGCAGGTTGACCTCAAGGTTGGCGCGAAACTCCGCGCCAATCGTGGGTCGCACACCGACGTTGGCGACCCCTGGCTCAGCGCGCTCCGAGGCGCCGGCCACCTCGACCACGTAAACTCCGGTCAGGGGCGCACGCAGCCTGTGCAACTCCAGGTTGGCGGTCGGCACGCCTATGGTGCGGCCGCGCTGGTCGCCGTACACCACCTTGCCCGACATCGAATAGGGCCGGCCAAGTAACTGCTCGGCAAGCTCAAAGTCTGCAGCCGTCAGCGCTTCGCGAATCCTGGTGCTGCTGACCCGGTCACCCTGCACATCGAGGGTCTCGGTGGGCATCACCTCGAAGCCATGTTCCTGGCCCTCTGCCTGCATCAGCTCGTAGCCGCCCTCGCGGCCGCGGCCGAAGCGCAGGTCGTCTCCCATCACCACGTAGCGCACACCGAGTCCGTCCACAAACACCCGGCGCACAAAATCTACCGCCGACATGGACCGCAGTGCCTCGTCAAAGCGAACCCGCAGCACGCGATCAATGCCGATTGCTGCAAAGGCCTCCAGCTTTTCCCGAAAGCTCATGATGCGGGGTGGCGCCTCGCGCGGCGCCAGGTACTCCCGGGGCAGCGGTTCGAACACCACCACTACAGAGGGAACGCCCAATGTTTCGGCTTTCTCCAGCACGTGCCGGAGCACGGCCCGGTGGCCGTGGTGTACGCCGTCGAAGGCACCGATGGTTGCTACACATCCACGGTGCCGGGGCCGCAGGTTATGAAGACCGCGAATCAGCTCCATGGAGTCAGGGGATCGTGCCAGGTCAAGGCGCGCCATTATAGCCAAATTACCCGGCTTTTTGCGTATAAAAATCCGCCGGGCGCGTGCCCATCAGCAGGTGGCTGAGCAGATAGGCTGCCAGCCCCCCGGCTACCAGCAGCGCCAGTTCCACGGCACGCTGCCACCAGCCCCAACCCTGCCAGGCCAGGGGATCTGGCGCCAGCCACCACAACACCGCCACCATCGCCACTGTAGACAGGCACAGGCGCACCATGAACCGCCCCCAGCCGGGCTGGAAGGCCAGTACGTCTATGCGACGCAGCCCGCGCAGCAGCAGGCCGGCATTCAGCCAGGCAGAGAGGCTGGTTGCCAGCGCCAGGCCCACGTGGCCGATATTGAAGTACAGGTACAGGGGCACCACGAAGGCCAGGTTCATGACCATGTTGGCGACCATGGCGATAATACCGATACGCACCGGGGTCACCATGTCCTGGCGGGCGTAGAAACCCGGGGCCAGCACCTTGACCAGCATAAAGGCCACCAGGCCAAGGCAGTAGGCGCGCAGGCTCAGCGAGGCCATGGCCACGTCCGAGGCTTCCATGGCGCCGTATTGGAACAGGCTGGTGAGAATGGG
>JASJBK010000112.1 GCA_030066555.1 Halieaceae bacterium | reverse complement strand
TGGCGAGCGCCAGGGCGCCGGCACCGTAGGCACTGCGGTAGTTGTCGCACAGCAGGTAGAGATCGAGCAGGCCGTCATAGATATCGCCGCTGCGCAGGCACGAGCCGTATACCAGCACGGCGCTGATAGCGTCGTTGTGGCGCTGTCGAAGCTTCGTGACCAGCGCCGCGAGCGCGGGCTCGCTGTCGGTGTCTGGTCCAGCGACGTAGGGGTAGTCGCTCACGGCTGGATGAACGCCAGCGGCGCCGTCGTGCCGACCTGGAGCAGGCCGTCTACCGGGAGGATTTCCCCGTCCAGGTTCACCTTGCCCTCCATCCACAGCTCCACGTTGTCGGCATTGTGACTGAAGTACCCCTGGTCCGGAACCGCATTGCGGCTGGGTTTGCCGCGGGCGATGCTGGTAAAGGTGCGGGCGAATTTCGTGCAACCCTGTTCCATCAGGGTCACGCGTAATGCACCTGGGCCGGTTCCCCAGAACGGGCGCATGCCGAAGGCCAGCCGTTCCAGGGTGCTGATCGCGAGGATCAGGGTGTCGTGCACTCGCGGCTCACTGCCGTTCACGCCCAGGCCGATGCGCTGGCTGCCGGTGAATTCAGGCTGGCCCCGCACCACGCCCCAGACCGTGCGCACGGTGCCCAGGGCCAGGCTGAAGTCGTCGCGCAGGCCCCGTGAGTGAATTTCCCGGTGGGCATATTCGGTGCCATGGATCACCGCGCCGGCACCGAGGAACATGCCGTGGTGCAGGCGCTCGTCGATCGCTACCCGCAGCAAGGCGCGCTGGCGCGGCGCAGCGCTGAGGGCGCGATCGCCGTCGCACCAGTCGCAGAACCGGTTGACGGCCCGTGACAGCGCCCCGCGCATGCCGACATCGCCGGCGTTCATGTTGGCGGTGCCGCCGGGCAGCAGTACCACGGCGGGGGGTGTTTCGAAGTAGGCGCCCTCCAGCATCTCTCCCAGCAGGGCTGCATTGGTGCCGTCACCGCCGTTGATAGCCAACACCCCGATCCCGGCGTCGCGCAGCTCTGTCAGTGCCGCCGGGATATCCTCAGCGCCACGGGTCACGATGTGGTGAATCGACGGGCTTGCGTCGATGCGACGCCGGAACCGTTCGAACTGGTCGCGATTGTGACCACTGGCGGGGTTGCTGACCAGTCCCACCGCCGTGCCGGCCTGGATGCCCGTCACCGGGCGGGTTCCCGCAGCTCCGCGGACTTCAGCGTCAGCGCCACATAGCCGATCCGTGGTGCACGACCCCGCACCTGCACCGGCAGGCCGCTGGCGCGGTCGAAGGCCACCAGCAGTTCGCCCGACAGTCCCAGCAGCGTGAAGTCCGGTTTGTCACGGGCGGGCTGGATCAGTTCCGCTTCAATGCGCAGCAGGTCGGCATCGCGGTGGCGGCTGGCTACACCACCGAGTCCGGGTTCCACCTCGATCAGGTCTTCGCCGGCGGGGGTGGCAGTTACCCGGTAGAGGTTCAGGTCAGTGTTGACCACCAGGGTCTGGTTTGCCCCACCGGGCGTGAGCAGGGCCAGTAACAGTATGGGGTCGGTGACCTGTCGCTGGCCCTCCGGGTAGTCGATCTTGCGGCGGCTGGTGAGCTGCCACTCGCCGCTGGCGTCCGGTTCCAGTCTTTCCCGCGTGATGCTGTTGAGACCGTATAGCCACTGCTTGCGGCGCCGACTGCTGCCCTCGCTGAAGCGGTCCCGCTGCAACAGGTGACCGTCGGGTCGCGCGCTCAGGCTGATGCGCTCGCGGTTGTTGGCAACGCTGTTGGTCGCTTCCAGGCACCAGGCGCCGCTGGCTTCCTCGCAGATGTCCAGGCTCAACTCTGAGCGGGCGGTGGCGAGGAAGGCCTTCTCTTCAAACAGCAGGTAGCGCCAGGCGGGCAGCGGGGATTGGCCGGTGCTGGAATCCGCCGCGCCGGCTGGCCACGGTGCCAGCAGCAGGACTGCCAGCAGCAGGCGCGTCATGCCGGCCTCCCGCGCAGCTGCGGCAGGGCGGTGCCTGCACGGTGTGGGTAGGCCGCGGCGACCAGCGCCAGCGGCAGCCACAGGTACAGCCACATTTCCTTGGGGTGTACGAACAGGCGGTCGAAGTCCATGAAGATGCAGGTCATACCGTATAAGAGTAGCGCCAGGTACAGACGTTCCCCGCGGTTACGCAGCAGGATCAACGCCTGGGTCAGCGCGGTTCCCAGCAGCGCCAGCAGCAGAACAAGGCCCACCAGGCCGCCGTCTCGCAGTGTGGCGAGGTAGCTGTTGTGGGCGTGGTTGAAGACCTGGTCATAGGCGCGCACGTGGGGGTCTACCAGGTAGCCGTGGCCGAACAGCCAGTGGCCCGGCATATCATCGAGCACCTGGCGCCAGATGCCCGGCCGGAAGGAGAAACTCTCCATGCGCGCAACCCAGTCCGCCGGGTTGGAGGCCAGCAGCCCCCAGCTCACCAGTCCGGCGACCAGGCCGAGTACCAGGGCGCGCCAGCCCAGCAGCACCACCAGGCCAGCAAACACCGCGGCCAGCGCCGTGCGGGACTGGGTCAACAACACCAGCGCTGCCAGCACCAGCGCCAGGGCACTGTAGGTGGCGCGCCGTGGCCTGTCATTGATGGCCAGTTGTACGCTCAGCACCAGGAACAGACCGTAGGCCGCTCCGGCCTTGTTCTGGTGGTGCATGACACCCAGGGGCTCCATTCGTGAGCTGGGGAAGGGGTTCTGGGTATACCAGGCAATAATGGACACCAGGGCCGCGGCGGCCGCCAGCCAGGGCAGCCGGCGCGCGTACAGGTCGACGCGATCGGCATGATTCACCCACAGGTAGCCGCTAATGGCGACAAAGGATAAAAGGTTCAGGCTGAGCCACAGCTGCCAGCCGGCACCGGCGGCGGAAAAGTCGGCTGTCCAGGCCAGGCTCAGCATCATCCATGCCGCATAGGCCAGTAGCAAACCCAGTAACAGGTTCCCGCGGTAGAAACGCAGCAGTTCGCGCCACAGCAGCAGGACCGCGGGGAATACCAGCAGGTAGTAGACCCGCCGGTGGCCGGAGGCCATGGGCAGCAGGAAGTAGCCGGCGATGAACAGGCTGTAGATGTACAGCATGCCGCGCTCGAGCAGGAAGCCTCGAATTTGCCTGATTTCCATGCAGATCAATAACTTGGGGACGGCGAAAGGCGGCAAAAATACCACAGAATCTTGTGCATGGACCACGCATCCTTTACCCTGCGCGTTTTTTAACCTGCCCGGTTCCGGGGACAACACATGCACGCTGTCATCAAGCGACTGATCAAGTGGCTGGTCCGCGCGATCAAGAAATTCCTGCCCGAGGAAAAGGGCCACCAGCTGGAGCGCTGGCGTCGCGGTCGCGAAGAATTCTGGAAGTACAACAACTGCGACTATATTTTCGCATCTTACGGCAAGAGCGGTCGTACCTGGGTGCGGGTGATGATCTCCCGCTACTACCAGCTGGTCTACAAGCTGCCCGACAACATCCTCATGGGTTTCGACAACTACCAGCGCCTGGACAAGAGCATTCCGAAGATCTTCTTCACCCACGACAACTACCTGCGCCAGTACACTGGCAACAGGGATTCCAAGAAGGACTTCTACCACAAGAAGACGGTATTGCTGGTGCGCGACCCGCGCGACGTGGCGGTATCACAGTTCTTCCAGTGGAAGTTCCGCATGCGGCCCGACAAGAAGTCGATGAACAACTACCCGGAGCACGATGCCGACATTTCCGTGTACGACTTCGTCAAGCACGAGGGGCAGGGCCTGAACCATATCATCGACTTCATGAACGCCTGGGCGACGGAACTCGACAAGATCGAAAACCTGCTGGTAGTGCGTTATGAGGACCTGCGTGCCGACGCCGCCAGCGAGATGGCGCGGGTGGTCGAATTCCTGGGACTGGAAGTGAACCGGGAATACCTGGAAGACATGGCGGAGTTCGCCTCGGTGGAAAACCTGCGCAAGAAAGAGCAGGAAAACTACTTCTGGCGCAGCGGCTCGCGGGTGCAGGCCAAGGACGTCAACGACCCCAACACCTACAAGGTGCGCAAGGCCAAGGTCGGCGGCTTCCGTGACTACTTTGACGATGATCAAGTGGCGGAGCTGACCGCCATGGTAGATTCCCGGCTGCTGCCGGTGTTCGGGTATACCAGCGGCGAAAAGCAATCGGCAGAAGCCCGTGCGAGTGAATCCTGAGATGGAAAAGTGCGTCTTTATACACACCAATGAGCGGCAGTGGCTGGGTGCCCTGGTGGCGGAGTATTCCTTCAAGCGCAACTCCCGCAATCCGGACGCCTTCGCGGTGAAGTTCATCCACACCCGCGACTATCCCTTCCTGGCGGCGAAGGAAGGCCAGACCTTCCTGCGCGGTGGCACCACTCGCGACTGGCGCATGGACGACCTGCAGTCGTTCACACCGCTGCGTTTCCTGCCGCCGAAGCTGATGAACTACTCGGGCCGCGCGGTCGTCACCGACCCGGACGTGTTTGCGGTGGGCGATATCAATGAACTGCTGGACCGCGACATGCAGGGCAAGGCGGTCCTGGGTCGTCACCGTTCCGCGAAAGAGGGCAAGGCCTACCAGGTGGCCACCAGTGTGATGTTGATGGACTGCGGGAAGCTCAGCCACTGGGACACCGAGTCGGATTTCGATGCGCTGTTCCGCTTCGAAAAGGACTACAAGGAGTGGATGGTGCTGGCCTATGAGGACCCTGCGATGATCGGTTACCTCGAGGACTGCTGGAACGACTTTGACCACCTGGGGGCCGAGACCCGGCTGCTGCACAATACCAAGCGCCGCACCCAGCCCTGGAAAACCGGCCTGCCGGTGGACTACACCCCGGCGGACAAGTTCAAGGACAAGCCGCTGCTGGCGTCCCTGAACCGCTTGCGCGCGAAGCTGTTCGGTGAGTACGGCCTGCTGGGCCACTATCATCCGCACCCCGACAGCAACCAGGAAGCTTTTTTCTTCGGGCTGCTGAAGGAGTGCCTCGAGAGCGGGCACGTCAGCGAAGCCCTGGTGCGCGACGAGATGGCGAAGAACCATGTGCGGCACGATGCTTTCGAGGTGCTGGAGCGCACGCCGCCGCTCGCCGAGCAGCCGGCACTGGCTGCCTGAGGAGAGCTGTAATGAACTACCTGGATATCGAAAAACTCCGCAGCCTCGGGCGCGAGGAGTTCATGGCCACCAAGCCCTACCCGTTCTTCAACACCGAGGGCGTGCTTACCGAGCAGGGCTTCCAGGACCTGCTCAACAATATGCCGCCGCTGGAGACCTTCGGTGAGATCTTCGGCAAGGAGCGGCGCGCCGGCCAGGCCCCCCACGACCGCTACTCGCTGGAATACACGCCGGATACCGAGGTGCCACTGCCCTGGAAGGAGTTCATAGGCGAGCTTTGCAGTGACGACTACCGCCGCGAGATCGAGCGCCTGCTGGGCGCAAAGAAGGCGGAGTTCCGCTTCCACTGGCATTACACGCCCAGCGGCTGTGATGTGTCGCCGCACTGTGATGCCCGCCGCGAGCACGGCTCCCACCTGTTCTATTTCAACTCGAAGGACGATTGGGATCCGGAGTGGGGCGGTTCCACCCTGGTGCTGGATGACGGCGGCCGCCTCAGCTACGACTCGGCGCCGGCGCTGGAGGAGTTCGACTCGGTTCACGAGATGGATTCCATCGGCAACTACAGCGCGCTGATGCTGCGCACTGACCACGCCTGGCACGCGGTGCGGCCGATCCACTGTCCGGAAGATCGCCTGCGCCGCATTTTCATTGTCGTGGTCAACCCCGACAATCTGTTCTGGAAGGTGCGTGACCGCCTCATCGGCAAGCAGATCCAGCGCTTCTGATCGGCTCGGGCCGAACCAGGCCCACCTCTGGTTGTGCTCCCCTGAGCGGGCCGAAGCCCTGGACAGTGCCGTGCTCAGTGTTGATGAGCGCAAGCGCCGCCGTGAGACCGCCCTGGGCCGGGTCTGGCTGCGCCACCTGCTGTCGCGCTACGCGGATGTGGCCCCCGCCGACTGGCATTTCGAGACCGGTGTGCACGGCAAGCCCGCGCTGGTCTCAGGCCCCGGGCTGCAGTTCAACCTCAGTCACTCCGGCCGCTGGCTGGTAGTGGCGCTGACCGCCGAGGTGCCCGTGGGTGTTGATGTGCAGCAACTGGACCGCGAGCGCCGGGTGGAACGACTGGCCCGGCGCTACTTCTCCGACCCGGAAGTAGAGACCCTGGCCGAACTGGAAGGCGAGGCCTATTACTGGCACTTCTATCGGCTCTGGACTCTCAAGGAAGCCTGGACCAAGGCCCACGGGGGTGCCCTGCCCACGGCACTGGGGGAGGTAGGCTACCGCCTGGACGGCCCGCAACTGGTTTGCCTGGCGCCTGGCGCGATGCAGGGCAGCAGCCAGTGGCTGGCCGACCTGAAGGATCACAGCCTGGCCCTGTGCGGCTTGCGCAAAGGCCTGCAGATCGAGGTCCGGGAGTGGCTGGGCCCCACCGAATCAGGGCCCGTGGAGCTGTCGCCGATCGCCAGTACCGGGGTCGCGTAAGCTCGTGAATTACTGAGAAAAACTCCTTGCAATGGGCTTGTAATGCAGGGGGTGCGACTGTAGAATTCGCGCTCTCGAAAATGGAGGCCTCCCAGAGGCATATTGGAATGAAAACTTACAGCGCAAAAGCAGAAGATGTGCAGCGCGACTGGTTCGTAGTCGATGCCTCGGAAAAAACCCTGGGCCGCCTCGCCAGCGAGATCGCTCACCGCCTGCGCGGCAAGCACAAGCCTGAGTACACGCCGCACGTTGACACCGGCGACTACATCGTCGTGATCAACGCCGAGAAGATCAAGGTCACCGGCGCCAAGGCTACCGACAAAATGTATCACCACCACAGCGGATACCCGGGTGGTCTGAAGAGCATGTCATTCGAGAAGCTGATCGATAAGGCCCCGGAGCGCGTTCTCCAGGGTGCCGTAAAGGGCATGCTGCCGCGCAACCCGCTGGGTCGCGCGATGTTCAAGAAACTGAAAGTCTATGCTGGCGCGGAGCACCCGCACACGGCTCAGCAGCCCCAGCCCCTGAATATCTAAGGTCAATATATGTCAGCTACCCAATACTATGGCACCGGTCGCCGCAAGACTTCCACGGCGCGCGTGTTCATCAAGAACGGCGACGGCAACATCATCGTCAACAGCAAGCCGCTGGACCAGTACTTCGGCCGCGAAGTGGCCCGCATGATCGTGCGCCAGCCGCTGCAGCTCACCGAAACTGAAGGCAAGTTCGATATCAATGTCACCGTTGCCGGTGGCGGCAGCTTCGGCCAGGCCGGCGCGATCCGTCATGGCATCACCCGCGCGCTCATGGAATACGATGAGTCGCTGCGTGGCACCCTGCGCGGTGCAGGTTTTGTGACCCGCGATGCCCGTGCGGTAGAGCGCAAGAAAGTGGGCCTGCGCAAGGCGCGCAAGCGTCCGCAATACTCCAAGCGCTAAGCTTTATCAGCGCGATCAAAAAATGCCCGGGGCCGGCAGCGGTTTCCGGGCATTTTTGTGTCCGCTTCTTGCACAAGAAATCCTCGAAAATACCGGCACTTAGGTGCTTTTCCTTGTCAGCGGAGGGCAAAGTCATTACCATTTGCACCGGTTAAATTTCCGCCCCCCTTCTCACTCTTTGGAAATTGTCGCTGTAGAGCGTAGCAAGTGGCCCGCAGCAAGCGGCAACTGCGTATAAAGATGTAGCGACTGCTAACGCATATGTGCCGGTGGCAGCAGGCAGATTCGCGGTGGTGGTGATGGGGTAGTGATTGGAGAGCTAGATGAGTAATGAAACTGTAAACGCCGGCCGCCGCCGGTTCCTGACAACGGCTACCAGCGCCGTCGGCGTTGCTGGTGTTGTCGGCATCGCGGTGCCCTTCGTCGGTTCCTGGAACCCCAGTGCCAAGGCTGAGGCCGCCGGTGCACCGGTCAAGGCCGATATCAGCAAGCTTGAACCGGGCCAGATGGTCGTGGTCGAGTGGCGCGGCAAGCCCGTCTACGTCCTGCGCCGCACCGAGGAGCAGCTCGAGGGCCTGACCACGCTGGACGAAAAGCTGAAAGATCCCAACTCCGAGATCTCCGAGCAGCCGGCCAATGTGACCGGCCCGACCCGCTCCATCAAGCCTGAAGTCATGGTGTTTGTCGGCCTGTGCACCCACCTGGGCTGCGCACCTAAATTCCGCCCCGAGCTGGGCGCTGACGCAAACGTCGGCGACGATACCTGGATCGGTGGATTCTTCTGCCCCTGCCACGGTTCACGTTTTGACCTGGCTGGTCGCGTGTATTCCGGGGTACCGGCCTCAACCAACCTGGTGGTTCCGCCGTATTCCTATGAGGATGAAATCACGCTGGTTATCGGCGTGGGTGAGGAGGCAGCGTAAATGAATAATGCACTGGTAGGATTTCGCGACTGGGTCGATGCCCGTCTGCCTATCATACGTGCGTGGAACACGCACATGGGCGAGTACTACGCGCCCAAGAACTTCAACTTCTTCTACTACTTCGGCGTGTTCTCGCTGGTGGTACTGGTCAACCAGCTGCTGACCGGCATCTGGCTGACCATGAACTATACGCCCAGCTCCGAGGAAGCCTTTGCCTCGGTCGAGTACATCATGCGCGACGTCGACTATGGCTGGTTGCTGCGCTACATGCATTCCACCGGTGCTTCGGCGTTTTTCGTGGTGGTTTACCTGCACATGTACCGCGCCCTGCTGTACGGGTCGTACAAGAAACCCCGCGAACTGATCTGGCTGTTCGGCATGTTGATCTTCGTGGTGCTGATGGCCGAGGCCTTCGTTGGCTACGTACTGCCCTGGGGGCAGATGTCCTACTGGGGCGCGCAGGTGATTCTCAATATCTTCGGAGCCATTCCGTATTACGGCGACGACATCGTTACCTGGATCCGCGGTGACTACCTGATCTCCGGCATTACCCTGAACCGCTTCTTCGCCCTGCACGTGGTGGCCCTGCCGATCGTGCTGTTGGCGCTCGTCGTGCTGCACATCCTGGCCTTGCACGAGGTGGGTTCCAACAACCCCGACGGCGTGGATATCAAGAAGCACAAGGACGAGAACGGCATCCCGCTGGACGGCATCAAGTTCCATCCTTACTACTCTGTGCACGACCTGCAGGCGATCGGGGTATTCCTGTTCGTATTCTGCGCGGTCATGTTCTTCATGCCGGAGATGGGCGGCTACTTCCTGGAGTACGCGAACTTCGAGGAAGCCAACAACCTGAAGACGCCGGAGCACATTGCGCCGGTGTGGTACTTCACGCCCTTCTACTCGGTGCTGCGCGCCATTCCTGATACGCAAATCGGTGCGCTGGTGTTTGCGGCCTCGGTAGCCATTCCGTTCCTGCTGCCCTGGCTCGACCGCAGCCCGGTCAAATCCTGGCGCTATCGCGGCAACATGACCAAGGTTATGCTGGTGTTGTTCACGGTGTCCTTCCTGATCCTCGGCGTGCTGGGTGTCTGGGCGCCGACCCCGGGCCGCACGCTGCTGGCCCAGGTTTGCTCCGTCATCTACTTTGCCTTCTTCCTGCTGATGCCGATCTGGACCAGCATGGAAAAGACCAAGCCGGTACCTGAGCGCGTTACCATGAATGGCGGCATCGGCGCCTGGGGTTCTCTGGCGGCACTGGTGCTGATCGGCGTGCTGACCGTCCTGCCACTGAAAGCCGTGGCCGCGGGTGGCCCGGGCATCGCGCTGGACCACATGGAGCCGGACCTGTCTGACAAGGCTTCCCTGCAGCACGGCGCTGGCCTGTACATGAACTACTGTGCAGGCTGCCACTCCCTGCAGTACTCACGCTATGTGCGGGTCGCCAGCGACCTGGACATCCCGGTGGATCTCGCCGAGGAGTACCTGATACTGGATCGCAGCCACCAGGTCGGTGACCTGATGGGTAATTCCATGCCGGACGAGCTGGGCAAGCAGTGGTTTGGCGTGGTGCCACCCGACCTGAGCCTGATTGCTCGCTCCAAGTCCACCGATTACCTATACACCTACCTGCGGACCTTCTACGAGGATCCCTCACGTCCGCTGGGAGTCAACAACAAGGCGTTCCCCAATGTGGGCATGCCGCATGCACTGCTCGAGCTGCAGGGGCTGCAGACCTGTGCTGCTGGCCCCGTCAAGGCTGCCAACGGCGGCGTGAAGCGCGACCCGCTGACCAACCAGGACATCCTGGATGATCCCTGCGGTAACTTCACACTGGTGCAGGAAGGGTCGATGAGCCCCGAAGAATTTGACGAAGCCGTCTACGATCTGGTCAACTTCCTCGCTT
>JASJBK010000111.1 GCA_030066555.1 Halieaceae bacterium | reverse complement strand
GTTCTGGATGGCGGGCAACAGCAAGCTCGGCAGCTTCGACAGCACGGTACAGTGGTTTGGCAACCCCGACTGGGGGCTGGGACTGCCGTTCCCCTGGCTGCTCGCGTTCCTGGCTACCTGGACCGAGGTTCTGGGTGCGATATTCCTGCTGGTTGGCCTTGCCGTGCGATGGATTGCGATTCCGCTGATGTTCACCATGATTGTCGCGGCTGCCACCGTGCACTGGGACTACGGCTGGCAAGCGATAGCCGACCCAGACGCACCGTTTGCCAATGAACGTGTCGAGGAACTGGCGGACAAGCGCGACCGCGCCCGCAGCATCCTGCGCGAACATGGCAATTACAGCTGGCTGACTGCCAACAACACAGCGCCCATCGTTATTCTCAACAACGGTATTGAGTTTGCTGCGACCTATTTCGTTATGCTGCTGGCGCTGTTTTTCATCGGCGCCGGACGCTTCGCCAGTCTCGACTACTGGATCGGCCGCAAGGTCCTGCCGCAGCAGCACGGTAGCTGATCAATGGTAGTCACCGTCACCGGGCAAGTTCTCGCGCTGGGTGGCGTGGCGATTGTGGCGCTGTTGCTCAGCCGCTTCAGTCGCCTGGAGCTGACCCTGTCCTGCATCCTCTGCGGCTTCATCGCGGGGCAGGCGATCGGCTGGCTCGACTTTGACACCGGTATTCGCGCTCACAACCTGGAGGAGATCGTCTTCTACGTGATCCTGCCGGTGCTGATCTTCGAGGCGTCCTGGCACATCAAACCGGGCTTGCTCAAGCGCTGGCTGCTGCCGGTGTTGCTGCTGGCCACCCTGGGTGTGCTGGTCAGCTGCCTGGTGACGGCAGTGCTGGTGTATTACGGGATTGGCTACCCTTCGGGCTTCCCCTGGGCCGCGGCATTGATTACCGGCGCGATTCTCGCCGCCACCGACCCTGTGTCGGTGGTCAACCAGCTCAGCGCCCTGAATGCGCCGGAAGACATCAAGACCCTGTTCGAGGGCGAGAGCCTGTTCAATGATGCCACGGCGGTGGTGCTGTTCTCCTTGTTCCTGTCGCTGGCACTGGAAGGTGGCGAAGCCGGTACCGGCGAGTTTCTCATGCATTTCGGCGTGGTGTTCGTCGGCGGAATCCTGGTCGGCGTGATCAGCGGGATGCTCGCAGCGGCGCTGGCCCTGTTGCTCAGGAGTCCGCCGGCCACGGCGTTCCTCCTGTTATTTACCGCCTTCGGCAGCTTCTACCTTGCCGAGCACCTGCTGCACGTGTCGGGCATCATGGCGGTCATGTTTGCAGCCCTGGTGGTGCGCGCTAGCCTGGCCGAGGTGGAAGAGCAGGTGGCCGAGGGAATGGAGTTCACCTGGGAGTGGTTGGGCCAGGTGTTTACCAGCCTGCTATTCGTGATCATGGGGCTGGTGATTACCCTGGGCATGTTCCGCGACATGTGGCTGGCCATGCTGATCGCCATTGCCGCCGCCCTGGTGGCCAGGGCTGCCGCGGTCGCCGTCTGCAGCCTGCTGACGAGACCGCTGACCCACAGCATCGGCGTCGGCTGGCAGCTGCTACTGTTCTGGGGCGGTTTGCGCGGCGCCATTGCAGTGGCACTGGTGCTGGCTCTGCCGATAGAACTCGACTACTGGTACACCGTGCAGTCCATGGTGTTCGGGGTGGTGCTGTTCAGCCTGCTGGTGCAGGGCACCACCAACGGCCTGCTGATCAAACGCTTCGCCTAGGCCTTCGGGGCCAGTGCCAGCTGGCGAGACTGGGCCACCAGTCTTCCGGAGGCGTCCCAGATGTCGCCGTCTTCCTCCATCATTCCGCCGGAAATGAAGCGGGTGGAAAACCGACAGCGCAGCCAGCCCGATTCAGGTATGCCACGAATGTGGGTGGTCAGCTCCAGCGTCGGTGCCCAGCTGACCGGCAGGTTGGCGTTGAACACCGTGGGCGGGAATGCATCAACCGCCAGCAGCAGGGCAAAGGCGTCGATGGGTTCATCGTCCAGCAGTCGGAACCAGCCGCGAAACAGTGGCTGCCCGGTGGGCTTGCCGACGGCAAAGCCGGCATCCTCAGGGTGCAGACGCAGCTCGATCTTGCTCATCATCGCCGGCGGGAAGCCGGAGGCATTGTGCTCAATACGGATGCAGTCTTCGGGTGCAGGCAGCTCCGGCGGCTCGGCATCGATGCGCATCGGGCCTTCCAGGGCACCGACGTCGCCGAAGCTGCCCAGCAGCGTGACGAGTTCCTTGCTGTCATTGCGCATGGTGGCGCGGGCCGTGGTAAAGCGACGGCCAGCCTTGATGACCTCCGGCTCGATGCTCACCGGGCCGGGCCGGCCAGGCGACAGGTAGTGCGCATTCAGCGCTACCGGATGTGGACGCCCGGCGGAGTCCGCCATGGCGCGGGCAGCCAGCGCCAGCAGGTAGCCGCCATTGGCATTACCGACGACATCCCAGCCCTCGTGGATGACAGCGCTGTAGATGCCGTCCTGTTCACCGGTAAAGGCGGTTTCCGTGGTAAAAATCATCGTTGGCCTCAGGCGCTTCCCAGGTTGCTATAGGCACTGCCCATATCGCGGAACAGCCAGATCAGCCTTTCGCAGTGGTTGGCTGCCGCCAGCAGTTGCATGCGGGCATTGGCATCCATCGACTTTTCTTCCGCCAGGTACGCCTTGCGCACGCGGGTCATGCCATCTTCGGAGGTCATGCCCGACAGCAGCTCGGCATCGAGGTCACTGCGCTCACGGGCGACATCCATAAAGGTCATCAGAATGGCGTCAATACCGTCGATCGCAACCATCGAGAAGCGTTCGCCAAGACCGGTGCCCTTAAGCAGGTTCAGTTGCCGTGACAGGCTCTGAACCTCGACGTTGGCCGTCTCCAGGCTGTGCTGGATATTCAGCAGGCCGTTGAGTCGCTCGTAGAGTACCGGAGATAACTGGTGCTGGTTGGAGAGGTCGGAAATGGCATCGCGCACGCTGTCGCCGAGGCTCTGGAAACTCTCGTTGAGCAGCGCCATGCGGGCGGTGTTGTTTTCGGTGCGCATCGCCTCGAAGCTGTGACCGAGAATTTCGATCAGGCGTACCTGCTCCAGCTCGATCAGGCGCAGGGCGTTGTGGGGGTCGTCGCCGCTCTGCTCCAGCAGGTACATGGGTTTACCGAGCTGTTCTTCGGTGGTTTGCGGGAAGTAGCTCGCCAGGGCGCGACTGATAACTGGCACAAACGGGAAGACCACAATGCCCGGCACCACGTTGAACAGCAGGTTGATGGCAGCGAGCTGGAAGGTGGCATCCTCGGCAAAGGCGGCACCCAGTGCCAACATTAGCGGCAGCCCGGTATAGACCTCAACGTACAGTGCCGGGACCAGGATCAGGGCGCCGGCGACATTGAAGTACACCTGGAACATCGCGACCTGGCGGGATTCACCGACCAGGTTGGCGGACAGTACATAGGTCAGCAGCGAGGAGCCAAGCTTGGAACCATAGGCGATCATCACCGACTGTTCGATGCTGAACAGCCCCGCATTGAGGAACGCGAGGTTTAGAATCATCACCGCCAGGCCCGACTGGGTCAGGAAGCTGAGCACCAGGCCCACCAGCAGGCCGAGCATGTAGGAGCCATGGGTGGCGGCGATGGTTTCTTCGAACCAGGGCATCTCCGCCAGCGGCGCAATACCGGTCTGGGTGGTATTGAGTCCGAGGAACAGCAGGCCGATGCCGAAGGCAGCGCCAGCCGTGGCGCGCACACCGCCGGCCTGGTCACGGGAATAGATCAGGCCGGTGATGCCCAGCAGGAAAAACACCACCAGTTTGATGTCGAATATCAGTACCAGGATGATGATGCCCGCAAAACAGTTCATGCCGATGAGAATCGGCAAAATCTGTTTCACGCCCAGCATGCCGGCGCGCAGCATGCCGATCAGGATGAAGGTGGCCGCGGCGGCGCTTTGGGTAATGGTGATAAACAGCCCACCCCAGGCGAGCCCGAAGAAGGGGTTGCGGGTCCAGACCGCGATGTTCTCACGCAGGCGGCGGCCGCTGAGCAGCTTGAGGTTCTCGGTCAGCAGCTGGAGCCCGACGAAAAACAGGCCCAGCCCGGCCAGCAGGGTTGCAATGATTACCAGCATCAGCCGTCTTTGAGCGCGTCTTCTTCCGTGGAGAACACGTTGAGGATCGTGTTGAAGCCGGAGATCTCGAACACCTCGTTAACGGTTTCGTTGAGGTCGGTGATCTTCAGGGAGCCCTCCGTGCCGTTCAGGCGCTTGGCCGTGGCCAACAGGATTCTCAGGCCGGCGCTGCTGACGAAGGGAACCTGCCTGAGATTGACCAGCAGGTGAGTATTGCCTTCCTCGATCAGGGCATCGATCTTCTGGTGGGCCGGACCCGAGGTGTTGGTATCCAGGTTTCCGGACATTCTCACGACCGTGGTGTTGTCTATCTGTTCAGTCGAGATATCCATCTCAAGCCTCGTTTTCCCCATCCAGGTGTTTGTGTAGTGTGACGACGTTGTTCTCGCCATGGCGCTCATAGTGCACCTTGTCCATGAAATTCTTCACCAGGTGCACACCGAGTCCACCGATGGGCCGGTCTTCCACGGAGAGACAGGTGTCGGGTGGTTCGTTGCCGAAGGGATTGAAGGGTTTGCCGTCGTCGACGATGGTAACGACAAGCTCAGAGTCCGGCAAGCGGAAGTGAAGTTCTATCTCATGCTGCTCGTCGACGGCCTCATCGCAAAAGCCGTAGGACACGATGTTGTTGAGCAGCTCATCAAGGCATATGTTCATGGGCCGCTGAACATTGGTGGGGATTCCATGCTTCTCTGCCCAGCCATTGAAGTCGTCATTCACGGCGCTGATCGCGGTGATGTCGTTGTGCATAGTCAGGATGAGTTCGGTGTCGCCTTCCTGTGTAACCGGCCCGTGATAGCGCACGGACATGATAGTGATATCGTCGGCCTGGCTGGCGTCGCCCTGGAATCTCCAGACATCATCCACCGTGTCCTGCACCGCGTCCTGTGCTGCGGGGTAGTCGGCATCCGCAAGTCGGTCGCGAAGTCTGTCTTCACCGTACAGGCTGCCCTCGATGTCCATGGCTTCGGTAACGCCGTCGGTGTAGAGATAGAGCAGGTCGGCCGGCGCCAGCGTGGCCGAGTCTTCTCCATAGGCAATGCCCTCCATGGCTCCGATAACCGGGCCGTGGCGCTTGTCCAGGCGTTCCATGTCGCCGCCTGCACGCATCAGGTAGGGCGGATTGTGGCCGGCATTGCTATAAACCAGCTCGCCGGTCTGCAGGTTGAGAATGGCCAGCCACAGGGTTACGAACATGGCTGAATCATTACCTACGGCGGTTTCACTGTTGACGTGGCTGAGGATGCTGGCAGGGGAAAGGTCATTGGCGGCCCGGGACTTGATGAGGGTCTTGGTCACGGCCATGAACAGGGCCGCGGGTACGCCCTTGCCGGATACATCGCCAACGCAGAAACAGAAGTGGTCGAGGTCGATCATGAACATGTCGTAGAAATCGCCGCCAACCTCCTGCGCTGGATATAGGGTGGCGTGCACATCAAACTCGCCCTGTTCGGGGAAAGCAGGGAACGACAGTGGCAGCATGCTCATCTGGATGTCGCGGCCGATGTTGAGCTCGCTCTCCATGCGGTCCTTGGCACTGCGGGTGCGCTTGAGCGTTTCCAGGGACTCTTCCAGTTCGGAGTTCTTGGTCTGGATCTCCTCCAGCAGCTGGTCGCGGGTTTTCTGCTCGACGATCTGGCGCAGCCGCCCCAGGGTAGCGTTGTCCACGCCAGTTGAAGTCAGCTCCACGTTGACCCGGTGATACAGGCCGGAACTGCTGGCGTCTTCATCTAAATGACCGAAAAAGTTCTGCAGGTATCCCAGGCTGCGGGCGTCAAGCTCGCCGACAAAGCTCAGCAGCAGGCGGGGCAGGTTGCCGCGCGCGCACAGGCCCACCTCAATGCGCGCCTGGTTGTTGAGACGCTGCAGGGTCTTGCCTACTTCGGAGACGACGGTGGCCAACCGGGTCGACAACAGCGAGTCACCGGCGACCACCGATGCGAGGCTGTGCACCTTGCGCCGCGCTTCAAGCACCGAGTCGCTCTCTACCAGCGGTATAGAGCCCAGCGCGAAAGTCTCGCGCGGTAGCAGACTGCGTGACGGGGCCTGGTTCACTTGCGCATCCTCAGGGCGATACAGGTGGCGTCGTCGTGGGCCTTGCCGAATCGCTCAACGACGGTACGCGCTATTGTATCCGCACTCTGGTAGAGAATCTGCGGGTAATCCTGCAGCTCGAAGCGGTCGCTGATGCCGTCCGAATAGATGACGATCACTTCGTCTTCAGCGAGGGTATGCTGCTCCTGGCGCGGTGAACGGATCTGGTGGCCAAGGTTGCCCGCTGCTGACATCAGCCGCAGATTACGCTGACCGAAGACCCGGTAGGCGATATTGCCGATGCCGCTGAAATTGACCTGCCCGCTGCGGCTGTCGATGACGGCGATGCCTGCCACCGCACCGAGACTGCCGCGCAATTCGTCATGCAGCTTTCGCATGGTGTCCACCACGTCCTGGCTCCAACGATGTTGCAGGAAGTCGCGCGCCGTGCTGGACACCCGGTTCGCCTCGGGGCCATGGCCGAGGCCGTCGATCACCGCGGTCATCAGCAGGTGGCCACGGCGTTCGATCATGGCAACGTCGCCGTTGACGCGTTCGCCCTGGCAGGGGCGGGAAAACTGTGAGGCGTCCAGCTCCTGGCAGTCGTCGCAGTCCTGGGGTGTCGCATGCTTTGCACAGGGCCGGTAGCCCGGCAGAATTCGGGTGGCACGCAGGGGCGGGTGGTCCCACTTCAGGCAGCGGACTTCGGTGAGCTCGCCGGGTTTCGAGGTAATGGTGAAGTCATCCATCATGCGGCGCACGCCGGGCAGACCAAGGCCCAGGGTGCCGCTGGAGCTGAAGTGGTCCTGCATGGCGGTTTCCACATCTTCGATGCCGGGCCCGCGGTCCCGTGCCGTGACCACAACGCCGCGGGAACTGCCGTGTTCGGCATTCTGCAGGGTGATCTCGCCGCGGCCGGCGTACTTGAGGATGTTGCGGCTCAGCTCCGAGACCGCGGTAGACACCGCCTGGGCGTCGACCTCCTTCAGGCCCGCTTCGCGACAATAGCGATGCGCCTCGACCACGGTCCGGGTGGCGTCGGCCTCGGAGGCAACGCGCAGTCGGGTAGCGCCCTCGTCAGTGTCCACGCCAGGCCTCCGGGACGGCTACCTCCGCAGGCGCCTCCGGCTCAGCACTGTCGCCGTCCTCTGCGTCGCCGTCTTCCGGGGTGTCGTCCTCGGCATCCGGCTCCGGCGCCAGAAGTTCGAAGGCAGTGTCCAGGTTCAAGGCCGCCTGGATGTCAGAGATTGGCGCCTCCAGTTCCACCAGCGAGGAGACCACGCCGGCCTGGAAGCCGGAAAATATGGTGCGCGCCCCCATCAGGGCCGCCATCGACATGGTATCGCGCAGGGCCTGGAATTCCTGCAGGTCCATGATGGCGATGCCTGACACATCGAGAATTACCGCTTCGGCGCCCGAGCGCTGTAACAGTTCGAGAAGGTCAGTGCGGAACTGTGCCAGCACGGCCTCGCTGAGGTCGACCTGGATGGAGACCACGATGCAGCCCCGGGAGACCTGCATCGGGATGCGTGCCGCATTGACACCGGCAGCCATCAATCCAGCTCGCTGATTTCCATGCCCAGCTGCCGGGCTGCGCTCGCCAGCGCATCTTTCATGGTGGCTGTACTCTGCACATCTTCAGCATCGATACCCAGTTCCACAACGGTCTGGGCAATGGCAGGCGAGATACCGGAAATAATACTCTCGCAGCCCATCAGCCGGGTCGCTCGGCAGATCTTGATGAGATGATTGGCCACAGCGGTGTCGACCACGCCGACCCCACTGATATCGAGGATGAAGACCCTGGCCTGTGACTCCTCGATTTTCTCCAGCGTGGCGTTCATGATGTCGCGGGCACGTCTTGAATCGATCAGGCCCACGACCGGGAGCAGCAGGATGCCGTCCCAGATGTTGGTCACCGGCGTCGACATTTCCAGCAGCGACCGGGACTGGGCGGTCAATGTTTCGTCCATCATGGTGTTGTAGGTCTCCACCACGATGGCGGTATCCAGGTGCAACAGCTTGGCCACGGAATGCTGGGTGGCGACCACTTCCTCGGCGGCCATGCCCGATGCCTCGGCCACGTCGCGGAAACACTCCAGGAAGCGGTTCATACCGGCGAAGTAAGTATTCAGTGGCAGACCGATGCGAGCGTGGGCTTCACCGACTCGGCGCCGCCGGGAGACGTAGGCGTCATCGACCGAGCCGCTCATGAACAGCTGCCAGTAGCTGTGCTGCAGGCCCTGAACCCGCGTCAACGTGTCCTGCTCCGTGAAGTACTCGGCGAACTCGGGTTGGGTTTTGAGCCAGTCGTACCAGCTGTCCACCATCTCGTCCATCTTGGGCTCGACCACGGCGGCAAAGGCCTGGATGCGCGCCAGGTCGTGCGGGGTAATGCCGTACTGCTCGCACAGCAGAGTGGCATTCTGGTGTAGAAACTTGTTGGAACTATTCAAGCTCTGCATGGGTTCCCTCGGTTGTCGCGTTCGCGGCGGGAATGCCCGCTGTGTTACGGGTCTTGATGCCTCGAAGCGGCCCCATTAAACCATCACGCCCGCGGCCAGTGCCAGCGTGTGTTCAGGCTACGGGGGAAGGTAAGTAATCCGCGGCCAGCGCCAGGGATGTTTCCCAAAGCCTGGCTGCCAGCGCATCATCGGTGAGGTACGCGGTACCCTCGCCGACATTGCAGTTATCGAAGTAATAGCCTCGCACCCCGGCCAGTGAAGGGTGGGTGGCCAGGTAGGTCTGGGTGGCGGCGCCTTCTTCGACGGTTTTGGTAAACATCCAGCCCAACCAGCGCGCCGCCGTCTGCTGCCAGTCGGGCATATTGCGAATGGCGTTGGTGACGATGACACCTGGGTGCAGGCTGTTGGAAGTGGCCATGGTGCCCGACAACTTGTGGGCCAGCGCCAGGGAGCACAGTGCGTTGGCCAGCTTGGAATGGCCGTAGGCCACCTGCGGGTCGTACTCATGCCGTTCCCAGGCCAGGTCATCCAGGAGAAGGCCGCCCTCCGGAGCGCGCCGGTGTGCGCGGCTGCTGACAAACACGAAGCGACCCTGCTCGGCGGCAATCACGTGGTCCATCAGCTGGTTTACCAGGATGAAGTGTCCCAGGTGGTTGATGCTGAAGTGCTTCTCGACGCCGTTGACGATCTCGCGCTCGGGCACCATCACAACACCGGCATTGCAGATCAGCCCGTCCAGTGGCAGGTTCATGGCGCGAATGCGCTCGCCACAGGCAGCGACTGATGCGTAGTCGGCCAGGTCAAGGAATTCCGGCGTGGTGTGGCCATCCACGGCTGCACAGGCCAGTTCGGCCTTTTCCAGGGTTCTGGCAATGCCGATGACGTGGGCGCCCCGCAGGGCCAGTACCCGCATGGTTTCAAAGCCCAGTCCTGAGTTGCAGCCAGTAATGGCATAGGTAAACCCGGACAGGTCCAGGCCCGCGGTAACCGCTTCTGCGGTGGCCTTCTCGTCAAAGGCGCTGACGGGTGCCGGCTTGCTGACCAGGCGCGCAAGTACCGGCGCGGGCAGGGCTGCCAGCAGGGCCAGCAGTCCCGACTGCTGGAGCAGGCGACGGCGGGTCACGGGTATCATGGCAACTCCTTAAACACGCGATTTATCAGTAGCTTAGGCTACTGTTCTAAGGCTGGGTTCCATTCTATGCCAGCAGCGAGTTGGCAAAGATCAGCAGGATAATACCGGGCACAATAAAGCGGATATACCAGGGCCATATCGCCCAGAACAGCCCCTTTTCAATATCTGGCTGACCCTTGCGCAGCTCCTGCAGTATGCCGTCTCGGTGCCAGACCCAGCCACAGAAGAGGCAGAACATCAGTCCCAGCAGGGGTTGTGCATAGCGAGTGGTAGCGGCAACGACCAGGCCAAAAAGTGTCTCAAAACTCAA
>JASJBK010000110.1 GCA_030066555.1 Halieaceae bacterium | reverse complement strand
AACAACTCTGCGCTCGCAGTGGACCGCAGAAAAGCCCGGCGTTCTTCCCTGGGAATCTAAAACGCAGCATCTCTGCCACCTGAATTCCCGGGGTTCCCCCCGAACCGAGGACGCGTATTATACGCATCGGCCCGGCCGTGGCAACACCCAGCACCAAGTTTTTTCAGTACTGTTAAAGCCTCGGCTATCTATATGAAATATAGACCAAATCGACGGGGCTGCAGCTGGGCCTAGCTGGCCGTGTCGCGCTCGAACAGGTGGTACTTCTTTTTACCCAGCCGAACCAGGAAAAAGCGATCGTAGACCGCGCGTTCAGCGGCGAAACAGGCGCCCGGATCCATATTGTCCGCCTCACTGAGCGGTTCACCGTTCACCAGCACCGCGCCACGCCCCAGTGCGTCCTTTACCTGCTTGCCGGAGCTGGCCATGCCCGCGTCCGTCAGAAGTTGAGTAACCGTACCCTGGCTGAGGGCGTCGCCAGGCAACGCGCTACTGGGAAGGCCATCGAGTCGCAATTGCGCGAGGTCGTCTTCAGAGAGCGTTGAGGTATCGCCGCTGAACAGGGCTTCGGTAATGCGCTCAGCTGCCGACAGGCCGTCCTCGCCGTGCACCAGCCGCGTCACCTCACGAGCGAGAATCCCCTGCGCCTCGGGGCGACCCTGGCGTTCACGATCTGCAGCTTCAATTTCGTCAATCTCCGCCACGGCCAGGAAGGTGAAGTAGCGCAGGAACCGATAGACATCGGCATCGGCCGTATTGATCCAGAACTGATAGAAGGCATAGGGCGACGTTCGCGAAGGATCCAGCCAGATGGTGCCACTTTCTGTCTTGCCGAACTTGCTGCCATCTGCCTTGGTGATCAGCGGCATGGTCAGGCCGAACACCTGCTCTCCGTGGAGGCGGCGAGTCAGGTCAATGCCACCGGTGATATTGCCCCACTGGTCAGAGCCACCGATCTGCAGGGTACAGCCGAAGCGGTGGTTCAACTCTGAAAAGTCGTAGGATTGCAGGATCATGTAGGTGAATTCGGTAAAGCTGATCCCACTGCCCTCGCGCTCGATCCGCTGTTTTACGGATTCCTTCTGGATCATGGCATTTACCGAGAAGTGCTTGCCAACGTCACGCAGGAAGTCGAGAACGCTCTTATCGGCGGTCCAGTCGAGGTTGTTGACCACCACCGCAGCATTGTCACCGCAGTCAAAATCGATGAAAGCTTCTACCTGGGAGCGAATCTTCTCTACCCAGCCGGCAACCACGTCCGGCGTATTGAGCTGGCGTTCCTGGGCCTTGAAGCTGGGGTCGCCTACCAGGCCAGTGGCGCCACCTACCAGCGCGATTGGCTTGTGCCCCGCCAGCTGGAAGCGGCGCAGCATCAGCAGTGGCACCAGTGATCCGATGTGCAGGCTGTCCGCCGTGGGGTCAAATCCGCAATATACGGTGCGGCTGCCACTGGCAAGGTGCTCAGTCAGCTCTGCTTCGCTGGTGAGCTGAAAAACCAGCTCGCGGGCCTTCAGGTCCTCAAGAATTGGGTCCCCTATCACAATAGTTACCTAAGCGCTGGAAATTCGTCGATTTTTTGTCCAAAAATAGAAGCGCGAACCATACCCGAACCCGCGCCAAATGCAAGGAACAGGCTGATTTGTATAGCCCAGGGGCAGAGCGACGCGGGCAAGAGGGCTATATTTCGTAATCTTTTGAAAACACTAGTTTTTGTTATACTCAGGAATAAAGAGCCCCCAGCAAGACCAATGACCAGGGTGACGCCACAAACAGGCGCTACGCGCCCCCCTGAACACCCCAGCTACCCCCGCCGACACCTCTATGTTGCGGCGGTGTGCGCGTTTGCCGTCACTATGCTCATGGCCTTCGCACCTGGCAAAGACGTTGCCGACAGCCGCAACGTTGTGCCGATCGCACTACCCTTTGATGCCCCCACCGAGATTCCCGAAGAGCCGGTCGCCGCCGAGCCTCAGCAGTGGGTGGATATCACGGTCAACGCGGGCGACAACCTGTCACTGCTATTCGGCCGCGCAGGGCTTACCGATACTGACGTCTATCACGTGGTTCGCAAGGCTCCCCAGGGCAAAACCCTGACCCGGCTCTATCCCGGCGAGAAGTTTGGTTTCCTGCTTGATGATGACGGCCGACTGGCAGCGCTGAAGCGCATCAAGTCACCGCTTGAAACGGTGATCCTTTGGCGCGAGGGCGACAGTTACATTGCCGAGGAACTTGTTCGCGAGCCGGAGGCCCATCGCAGTTTTGCCTCGGCGCGCATTGAATCCTCTTTGTTCCTGGCCGGCCAGCGGGCGGGACTGCCGCAAACCGTGATCATGGAGCTGGCCAACGTATTTGGCGGGGTCATCGATTTTGTGCTGGATCCGCGCAGGGGCGATGTCTTTCACGTGGTCTACGAAGAGCTCTACATCGACGGCGAGCACTACAAGTACGGCAATATCCTCGCCGCCGAGTTCATCAACAATGGCAAGAGCTATACCGCCTACCGCTACGAGGATGAAAGCGGGCGGGCCGGTTACTTCTCCGCTGAGGGTGTGAGCATGCGCCGCCAGTTCATGCTGGCGCCGGTAGACTTCACCCGAGTCAGCAGCAACTTCAATCCGCGCCGCCTGCACCCCATCTACAAGACCCGCCGCCCACACCGCGGCACCGACTATGCGGCACCGCGGGGTACGCCGGTATTCGCCGCCGGCGATGGCCGCGTCACCGAGGCGGGCTACACCAAGGCCAATGGCAACTACGTGGTCATCCAGCACGGCCAGGCCTATACCACCAAGTACCTGCACCTCAACAAACGACGCGTTCGCAAGGGCAACCGCGTTACCCAGAACCAGGTGATCGGTACCGTGGGCTCGACCGGCGCCGCGACCGGCCCGCATCTGCACTACGAATTCCTGGTGAACGGTGTGCACCGCAATCCGCGCACCATTCACAAGAAGCTTCCCAAGGGCAAGAGCCTCACCGAGCAGGAGATGCCTCGCTTCCTGGCTCAGACCCACGGCTTCCAGTTGCAGCTGGCTTCCATACGCCAGCAGCAGCTGGCCTTCAACCAGACCGACCCCAAACCCTGAGCGCGTGCCCGACGACCTGCTTGTCGGCCTGATGTCTGGCACCAGCATGGACGCCATAGACGCGGTGCTGGCCAGGATCGGCCGCCAGGGTTTCGAACTGCTCGACTGCCATGAGCAACCCATGCCGGCCGCCCTGCGGCAGCGCATCCACACCCTGTCACATCCGGGCGAGAATGAGATCCACAGCCTCGGCATGCTCGACAGGGAGCTGGGTGAGTGTTTCGCCGATACCGTCAACAGCCTGCTGGCCAAATCCGGGACCGCCGCCGGGCGCGTGCGCGCCATCGGCAGTCACGGCCAGACCGTACGCCACCATCCGCCCAGCATGGCCGCGCCAGGGGAGAAGCCCTATACGCTGCAGCTTGGCGACCCCAACACCATCGCTGAACTCACCGGCATCACCACAGTGGCCGACTTCCGGCGCCGCGACCTGGCGGCCGGCGGCGAGGCAGCACCGCTGGTACCCGCATTCCACGACTACCTGTTCGGACATACCGACAAGCGCCGGGCGGTCGTTAACATTGGCGGCATAGCCAATGCCTCGCTGTTGCTGGCAGGCGAGGTCAGCGGCTTCGATACCGGGCCCGGCAACACCCTGCTGGACCAGTGGATCTACCGCCACCGCGGAGAGCATTACGACCCGCTGGGAGCCTGGTCTGCGGAAGGTGAAGTCCAGGATGATCTGCTCACCGCGCTGGCGGCACACCCTTACCTGCAGCTTGCACCCCCAAAGAGTACCGGCAAGGAAGTCTTCAACCTGGCCTGGCTGGACGCAGTGCTGGAAGCACAGGAGCAGATTGCGCCGCAGGATGTGCAGGCCAGCCTTGCCGAGTTCACCGCGCAGAGCATCGCCGACAGCCTCGCCCCGTTTGACCTCGATGAGGTCTATATCTGTGGCGGTGGCGCCTCGAATACTGACCTGATGCGGCGCCTGTACCGACGGCTGTCGCCCATCAACCTGGGCAGCACCGCGGAACTGGGTTGTGACCCGGCGTGGGTTGAAGCCGCCGCCTTCGCCTGGCTGGCATGGCAAACACTGGAGGGGCTGCCTGGCAACGTGCCGGCGGTGACGGGTGCGGCAGGACCGAGGGTACTTGGAGCTATTTTCCCGGGGTCCTGAGATAGAGTGCCCGGATAGCGCTCTTGGATAGAGCTCTTGGATAGAACCCCTAGATAGAGAAAGATGCCCCGCAGCCACAGGTGGTGGCGGCATTCGGGTTGTTGACGACGAAACGCGCACCCTCAAAGCCCTCGGTGTAGTCCACCTCGGCGCCAACCAGGTACTGGTAACTCATCGGGTCGACGAGCACGGTAACGCCGTCCCTCTGCACCGTGGTGTCGTCATCCGCCATATCTTCATCAAAGCTGAAGCCGTACTGGAAGCCGGAACAACCGCCGCCGGTGATGTACACCCGCAGCTTCAGTTCAGGATTGCCTTCTTCGGTGATCAACTCCCGAACCTTGTCGACCGCGCGATTGGTCAACTGCAGGATGCCGGGTACGAAGGTCTCGGTTGCGCTCATAATGCCTCTGCCTCAAGGGCGAGCATTATGTAATAACCAAGTATTTTGATCAACTTTTGATCGGGGTCACCTGCTGCGCTGTCACACCGCCCTGGGCGTCCTCGCCCTCGGCAGCTTTCGCGCGCTGGGGCTCCTTGGATTTCTTGGAGGCGTCCGCCGTGTGCGTGAGGCTGCCATTGACCTCTGCGCCAATCGCCATCTCTACCAGCGTGTAGTGGACATTGCCCTGAACGCGGGCCTTCGAGGCCAGCTCCAGGTGCTTGCTGGAGTAGACGTCACCGGTCACGGAACCATTGACGATCACGGAGGGGGCGCGAATCTCGCCTTCTACAAGGCCCTTGTCGACCACGCGAACCATGGCATCTTTACCGTCGACTGCAACAATGTTGCCGCGTACGATGCCCTCGATGTCGAGGTTGCCGCTGAACTTCATGTCGCCAATGATCTCCGTATCGCGGGAAACCAGGGTGGTCGAACTTGAGGAGCTGAAAGTGCTCTTGCCGTCTTTACCGCCTAACATCGCTAATCTTCTCCTGTACCGACCACGGAAATTCTTTCTGGATATTTACGCGCCTTGGCTTGCTGGACCGCGCCGCTGCGCTCACTGTGCGCGGGGTAAAACCGTCTGGCAACGCGAGCTCCCCATCTATAGCCTGAAAGTACTTGAAGCGCAATCGAATTTGCGGCTCCGGCACCTGTTCTGAGAGATCTGACAGGTTATAGGCCTTCTCCTCACCACCCTCGTCGCCATGCACCATTACACTCAGCGTGCCGGTAAGCAGGTTGTGCTTGCGAGAACTCTGCTGCACCAGGATCCTGAATTGATAGCGACCCTCGTCCAGCGCCGGCTTGAGGTCGATGCTGCGCACGCTCAAACCCTCTGACTGCTCCTCCGGCGCCATCAGGCTGCGATAGAAATGCACGCCCTTTTCGAGTTCGGCGATGGCCTCCTGTTGCTCGGCCAGTTCCTTGCGCACCAGTTCCAGGGCCGCGCGGTCGATTTCGCGGCGGGTCTCCGCATCGCTGCGCCACTGGCGCAGGGTTTCCAGCTGCCGCGTCTGGGTGACGATTTGCTCGCGCAGGTCGCGATTCTCCCAGGCGCTCTCGAGCCCGAGGTAGAGATTGCCGTAACCACCGAGCAACACACCTGCCAGGAACAGGCCCAGAGCTGCCAGCGCAAAGCGCAAACGACGGCGACGACGCGAGCTGGGGTCATCCTGTATGACTACGGAACGGCTGGTCATGGCAGCAGGGCAATCCCGTCGAGGCCGGTGGTCTCAGCCAGCCCGAACATGATATTCATGGCCTGCACCGCCTGGCCCGAGGCGCCCTTCACCAGGTTGTCCTCGGCGACCGTGACTACCGCGGTATCGCGCCCCAGCGGTCGCGTCACCGCGATACGGCAGTGGTTGGCACCGCGCACGCTGCGCGTCTGTGGAAGCTGCCCGGCCGGCAACACGTCGACGAACGGCTCATCTCGATAGTGATCCTCAAACAAGGACTGCAGATCTACCTCCTTCGTCAGTCGCGCATAGAGAGTGGCAAGGATGCCGCGAATCATCGGTACCAGGTGAGGCACGAAGGTCAGCTCCACCGGGCTGCCCGCCATTGCCGACAGGCCCTGCTCGATTTCTGGCAGGTGGCGGTGGCCGGCGACGCCGTAGGCCTTGTAGTTGTCAGAGGCCTCCGAGACGAGGTTGTCGATTTTGGCCTGGCGGCCCGCCCCGCTGACGCCAGAGGCGGCGTTGGCCACCAGGCTGTCGAGCTCCACCACACCAGCGGCCAGCAGGGGAAAAAAGCCGAGCTGGACTGCGGTGGGGTAACAGCCAGGACAGGCCACCAGCTGGGCGCCGGCAATCTGCTGCCGGTACATCTCCGGGAGACCGTATACCGCGCGTTCAATGACCTCCGGGCAGGCGTGAGGCTCGCCATACCAATGCGACCAGACCGCGGCATCGCGCAGGCGAAAATCCGCCGACAGGTCGATCACCCGGGTACCGGCATCGAGCAGCGCCGGCACCGAGTTCATGGCAACATTGTGCGGGGTGGCATAGAACACGACATCGCAGTCGGCCAGGGCCGCAGCGTCCGGCTCCGAGAATGCGAGGTCGCAATGCCCCCGCAGATTCGGGAACAGGTCGTCCACGCGGCGACCCGCCTCGGCCCGGGAAGTGATCACCTGCAGCGCCACTTCGGGGTGGCTGGCCAGCAGGCGCAGTAATTCCACGCCCGTATAACCGGTGCCACCGACGATTACTGCCTTGATCACTACCCTGCTCCAGCCCACGCGCGGGTTTCCTGTCGCCGCGCTCAATTCACGGATAATATAGGATTTTCCTATTCACCGGCGCGGTAATTATGCCCGCCGACGTGCGGAAACCATGCAGGCAGGCCAAAACTTTCACAATCTTTCCGACAACCGCGCGCTGTTACCGTATGCGCTGTTGGGTCTGGTTGCCGGCCTGCTTTCCGCACTCGCGGTACTGGCCTTCGAGTGGCAGATACAGGCACTGGGTTACCTCTGGCTCGGCAGCGGCTCACCGGATGACTTCGAGAGCCTGCCCGGCTGGCAGCGTTTCGCTATCCCGGTTGGCGTGGCTGCGGTGCTGGGCATCGTGTTCAACCTGCTGTCGCCGGAGGATAGAGAGACCGGCATTGTCCACGTACTCACGCGCATGCATGGCCACTACGGGAAGCTGCCCCTGCGCAACGCCCTGGTGCAGTTTTTCGGCGGCGCCGTGGCGCTGGCGGGAGGTCACTCCGGCGGCCGGGAGGGCCCGGGCGTGCAGCTGGGCGCGGCCATCAGCAGCTGGCTGTCCGACTGGCTGCAGCTCCCCAACAACAGCCAGCGACTGCTGATTGCCTGCGGCACGGCCGGCAGTATCGCCGCAGCCTTCAATACCCCGTTGGCTGGCGTGGTGTTCGCCATGGAGGTGATCGTCGCAGAGTACACCGTCATTGGCTTCACCCCGGTGCTGCTGGCCGCGATCAGCGCCACCACCCTGAGCAAGGCCCTGGGCGGCGGCTTTATCGGCTTTGCCATTCCCGAGGTCAGCCTGACCTCATTGCTGGAGCTGCCGCTGATCCTGCTGCTGGGGGTCGCAGCGGGTGTAATGGCAGGCAGCTTCGCCAAGATTATCGAACTGTGCCTGCGCGCCGGCCGCTTCCCACCCCTGGTGCGCTTCCTGGCAGCCGGTGTGCTGACCGGCGCATTGGGCCTGCTGGTCCCGGAAGCGCTGGGGCTCGGCTACGACAGCCTCGAGGACGCCCTGCGAGGCAACATCGGGGCATTGGCACTGGGCATGCTACTGGGGGCGAAACTCATCGCGACAGCTGTCACCGTGGGCCTTGGGTTGCCGGTCGGCGTCATCGGCCCGAGTCTGATCATGGGCAGCTGCGTTGGAGGCCTGGTAGGTTTCGCCGGCATGGCGGCATTCCCGGAGTACGGCTCTCACCCGTCCCTGTACGTGGTCATCGGCATGGGCGCGGGCATGGCGGCCATTTTGAATGCACCACTTGCCGCATTGCTCGGCGTTGTGGAATTGACTGGCAATGTCTCGGTGGTATTCCCAACCATGTTGGCCATTGTTGCCGCCACCCTGACCAATACAGTCGGGCTGCGCGCCCTGTCCGCACATCGCACCGTACTGCGCTACCTGCAGCGGGCGATCCCCGAGGACCCGATCAGCCAGCTCTTGCACCAGACCAATGTGATAACCGCCATGGATCGCAGCATCTGTGCGCTTGACCACTGCATAAGCGCAGAAGCTTACAACGAGGCGGCGAGGCCCAACTGGTGCTTGCTGAAGCGGGAGGAAGAACACCTGTTCCTGGTCCAGGGAGCAGACGTTGCCGCTATTCTCGAGGCCCCGGACAGCGATACGCGGGTCGACCTGCTGGAGCAGGACCTGCGGCGCTGGTCCATGACCACGGTGTCACTGCGCGCCACACTGCGCGAGGCACTGGATGCCATGCGCCGGGCGGATGCCGAGGCCGTCGTCGTTCTCGATACCCGGGTCGCCGGCGACCTGGGCATACGCGGCGTGCTGACTCGCGATATTATTGACCAGTTCTACCTGATGCGGCTGTAACCCAGGACCCGAACTAAAGTAACAGAAACAGGACCCGACATGCTCTACCTCTGGCTCAAGGCCCTGCATATCATCTTCGTGGTGTGCTGGTTCGCAGGCATCTTCTACCTGCCGCGAATCATGGTGTATTACGCGGCCAGCGAGCATGAGGAGACACGGCGACAGCTCGCCGTCATGGCGCGCAAGTTGTATCGGTTCGTCACACCGCTGGCCGCCATCGCCATCGTCATGGGCTTTGCGCTGATCGCCATGAACCTCGACTACTATCTCGCCGCCCGCTGGCTGTGGATCAAGCTGCTTGCCGTGCTGTGCCTGGTGGTCTACCACTTCTATTGTGGACGGCTGGTGAAAGCCATCAACGAGGATACCGATCAGCACACCCATATCTATTTCCGGGTCTTCAACGAGGTGCCTGTACTGTTCCTGTTCCTCATCGTTATCCTGGCAATTCTGAAGCCCTTCTGATGAGACTTCGTAGGAGGCGGCAAACATGAACAAATCGACGCCCGCGGTAATGTGTGTCGCCGAGCTGGACCCTTCGGGAGGCGGCGGCATCGCCGCGGATATCGAAACCATGTGCAGCCTGGCCTGCCACTGCACACCGATCATGACCGCCATCAATATCCAGGACACCCAGGACATCAAGGACTCGGCAATCGTCGACAACATGCTGCTTATCGAGCAGATGCGTGCGGTGCTGGAAGACATCGACGTCTCGGCGATCAAGTTGCACCAATTGGCCACCGTCGCCCACATCGAGGCGATACACACGGTACTCAATGACTACCCGGCCAGGCCCACGGTACTCGACCCGGCACTGTGGTCGCTGCCGGTGGAGTCCGACTACGGCGATGCCTTGTGCGCACTGCTGCTGCCGTTAACCACCTTGCTGGTGCTGACCGAGGACGAGGCTCTGGAGTTGGCAGGCAGCGCCGACAACGCCACCGCCTGCGCCCATGAACTACTGGAGATGGGCTGCGATGCGGTACTGATTTCCTCTGAACCCGGCA
Organism: Halieaceae bacterium; assembly: GCA_030066555.1. Classification (GTDB taxonomy): domain Bacteria; phylum Pseudomonadota; class Gammaproteobacteria; order Pseudomonadales; family Halieaceae; genus JANQIO01. The sequence goes on along the minus strand of JASJBK010000110.1, from coordinate 333 downwards.
TCTACCAGAGCTACGTCACGCGCCTGTACGGACACTCGGGGCTGCAGCAAAGCTTCGAGTGGGAGCACCTGCCAAATAACTTCGTCGGCGCGGGCAGTACCTTTGCCGCCGCCATTACCGCTTATATGGCACACGGCCTGAACATACAGTCGGCGGTACGCCAGGCCCAGGAATACACCTGGCGCGCCCTCTCCAACGCCCGCCGCATCGGCATGGGCAAGCTGATACCCGGCCGCATTCGCACCCGGGACCGCTGACAGCGGCTGGCTGCCCGCGGCTGGCTGCCCGCGGCTGGCTGCCCGCGGCTGGCTGCCCGCGGCTGGCTGCCCGCGG
>JASJBK010000012.1 GCA_030066555.1 Halieaceae bacterium | reverse complement strand
CGGCATCCCCAACTGCGATACGGTGCGCAAGGCGCGCCGCTGGCTGGACAGCCATACCATCGACTATCAGTTTCACGACTTCCGGGAGCAGGGCCTGGACGCGGAGACGGTGACCCAATGGCTGGAGGCCCTGGGCTGGGAAGCGGTGGTCAATCGCCGCAGCACCACCTGGAAGCAGCTCGACCCCGCCGAGCGCGAGGCCATGGATCGGGAGGCCGCCCAGCGCAGCATCCTCGAGCATCCCACCCTCGTGAAACGGCCGGTGCTGGATACCGGCCACGACTTCCACCTGGGTTTCTCCGAGTCCCAGTACCAGGAGATTTTCAAGCAGCACACCTTGTAAGCCGGCAGCGGATTCGCCGGCGCAGATTCCAAGCGAGCAGGACTATGAGCGCATCACTCTACGCACTGGGCGTCGGCATCGGCACCCGTAACCTTAACGGCGACTGGCTGGAAGTGTATTTCCCCGCGCCCATGATGGACGTCAGCGAAGAGCTGACCGCAGCGCTGAGCGGCGCCGGCTACAGCGGCCAGGCTGTTCACGAGCTGGATAGCGACGGCCTGTCCGAGTTGGGCAAGCTCTGCGCCACCGTCGGAGCCCCGGACCTGTGGTCAATCTGCGAGGCGATGGTCAGCTCCAGTCGACCGGCGGTACTGGTGATGCTCGACGGAGACAGCGCGCCGGCCAGTGTGCCGGAGGCCTACCTGAAGCTGCAGCTGATTTCCCACCGGCTGGTAAAGCCCCACCAGACCAACCTGGACGGCATCTTCGCGGTGCTGCCCAACGTGGCCTGGACCAGTGAGGGCGCCATCGACCTCGCGGAGCTGCCGGCACGACAACTGGCCGCTCGCGTGCAGGGCCGCGACCTGGAGGTGAGCTGCGTGGACAAATTCCCGAAGATGACCAACTACGTGGTCCCCAGCGGCGTGCGCATCGCCCACACTGCCAGGGTGCGGCTCGGCGCCTACCTCGGCGAAGGCACCACTGTGATGCACGAGGGCTTTGTCAACTTCAATGCCGGCACTGAGGGCCCCGGCATGATCGAGGGCCGTATTTCCGCCGGCGTCTTTGTCGGCGCAGGCTCCGATGTCGGCGGCGGCGCCTCCATCATGGGCACCCTGTCGGGCGGCGGTGACACCGTCAATTCAATGGGCCGCGACTGCCTGCTGGGCGCCAATGCCGGCCTCGGCATACCGCTCGGCGATCGCTGCACGGTCGAGGCGGGCCTCTATATCACCGCCGGCACCAAGGTAGCTGTGCTGGATGCCGACGGCCAGGACGTATCGGTGATCAAGGCCCGCGAGCTGGCAGGCAAGTCAGATTTGCTGTTTCGCCGCAATTCGCAGACTGGCCGGGTAGAATGTCTGGCGAACAAGTCAGCCATTGCGCTCAACGAAGAACTTCATGCCCACAACTGATACTGCTGCCCTGGCGCTGTGCCAGGACCTGATCCGGCTTCCCTCGGTCACGCCGGAGGACGCCGGCTGCCAGCAGCTGATGGCCGAGCGCCTGGAAGCGATGGGCTTCCGTTGCGCACACCTGCGCTTCGGCGAGGTAGACAACCTCTGGGCCGAGATCGGCGAGGGCGGCCCACTGTTCGCCTTTGCCGGCCATACTGACGTGGTCCCACCCGGGCCGGAGGCAGCCTGGAGCAGCCCGCCTTTCGAACCCAGCATCAATGACGGCATTCTGACCGGCCGCGGTGCGGCCGACATGAAGGCCAGCCTGGCGGCGATGGTGGTGGCGGTCGAGCAATTCCTGGCGGCCGGCGAGCATCGCGGTCGGATCGGTTTCCTGCTGACCAGCGATGAGGAAGGCCCCGCGGTTGACGGCACCGTGCGGGTAGTCGAATGGCTGGAAGCTCGTGGCGAGAAGATCGACTACTGCCTGGTGGGTGAACCCTCCAGCGAAGCGGTGCTGGGAGATATCGTCAAGAACGGTCGTCGCGGCAGCCTCAACGGCGCCCTCACCGTACGTGGCAAACAGGGCCACATCGCCTATCCACAGCTGGCGGACAATCCGATTCACCGCGCCATGCCGGCGCTGGCGGAACTGGCGGCACAGCACTGGGACGAGGGCAACGCGCACTTCCCGCCCACCTCTTTCCAGGTTTCCAATATCAGCGCCGGCACCGGCGCCACCAATGTGATTCCCGGCACCGTCGAGGTGCTCTTCAACTTTCGCTACTCCACCGAATGCACCGACGAGCAGCTGCGGGCGCGTACCGAGGCCATCCTCACCGAACATGGGCTGGACTACCAGCTGGACTGGACCCTGTCCGGCAAGCCATTCCTGACAGCCGAGGGGAAACTGGTAGACGCGGCGCGGCAGGCCATCCGCGATGAACTGAATATCGAGACAGCGCTATCCACCGCCGGCGGCACCTCCGACGGCCGCTTTATCGCGCCCACCGGGGCCGAGGTGCTGGAACTGGGGCCGGTGAATGCCACCATCCACCAGGTCAACGAGAAACTGCCGGCTGCCGACGTCGACGCCCTGGCGCGGGTCTATTGCCGCGTGCTCGAGAACCTGCTGCGTAGTTAACCGAGCTTCGACAGCGCTCTGGCCACCCCCTTGCGGGCACTTTCCCGATTGCCCTCGCCGGGTACCAGAATCACCGGCCCACCCTCGAGGGCCTCGAGGCTGGCCGTCACTACCTCTGGCGCGTCCATCCACTCATCCCCGGGCACCATGTCGCGATCAAAGGCGGCCATGGCGTCACGATCGTGGAACTCGCTCATGGTGTAACCCGGGCACAGGCTCTGCACGCGGATACCGGCATCCGCCACCTCTTTCTGCAGCGACTCGGAAAACAGGTTCAGAAAGCCCTTGCTGGCCGCGTAGACCGCGGCCATAGGCACCGGTCCGAAAGACGCCAGTGAGGACACGTTGATGATTGCCCCGCCGCCCAACTCGCGCATGTACGGCAGCGCTGCCCGGGTGAGCGCCATGGTGGCGGTGATGTGCACATCCACCATGGCCTGCTGGTCATCGATATCGAGACTGTCGAAGGGCCCGAGCGTGGAAAAGCCGGCATTGTTGACCAGGTAGTCCACCGGCCCTTTCTGGCGCAGGGCCTCGATGACCCGGGTACGGCCCTCGCGGGTGCCGAGGTCCGCCGCAACCGGATGTACCTCGGCGCGACCGGCCAGCTCCGACCCGAGCGCATCGAGCCGATCCAGGCGCCGGCCGGTAGCGATAATAACCTCGCAGCGGTCGGCCAGTTGGCGACAGAATTCGGCGCCAATACCCGCAGATGCGCCGGTCACCAGCGCCGTGGTCTTGTGTGTCATGGTGTTCTCCCTGGGGTGTTCTGCAGTTTGTAGCTGGCTCTTTATTACCGGCTGTTTAAAGCTGAACCGGCTTCTGGCCGCGCCGGGCCAGCATCGAGATGATGCCCTGGTCACCGACCAGGTGGCCGGCGCCCACCACCACAAAGTAGGTGCCGCCGCGGGACTGCATGTCGAGAATTTTCGTGGTCATGTCACGGTTGCGGTCATCGAACATGCGCCGGTGCAGGTCACGGAATTCAGGGTGCTTCTCCAGTTCGTCCTCAATCACCAGCCGCGCCAGGCCCTTGCCATCGCCGCTTTTCCAGTAGCCCACCAGCTCGGCCATCATGGCTTCAAGGTCATCGAGCTGCGCCAGGGTCTGTCGCACCAGCAGGTCGGGCTCGGGCGTGTCGAGCACCACATCGAGTTGCCGGTCCACCGTCTCCAGCTCGAGGATAGGCTTGTTGCCCCGGGCCTGATCGAGGAAATAGCGATCGATGCCCTGCTCCGGGTTGAGGCCCAGCTTTACCAGCTCCATGGTGGACAGGGTGGTGACCACCATTCCCGGCTTGAGGTTCTGCATCAGCGCCGGCGGCAGGCCACTGCTCTCCAGGCGTCTGGACAGGGCCGCCCAGGTATCCGGGCTGATTTCGTCGGCCAGGGTCTGGCCCGCCGGGTAGCGCCCGCGCTCCAGCATTCGCTGCTGTATCTCGAAGGCTCGCGCCCCGCTGATATCCAGTTCCACCGCCAGCGCATCGGACTTCGTGAAGGCCACCATGATTTCGGAACGCAGCGGGTAGATTTCCGGTGATGCGAGGTGCATGGAGCCCAGCAGGTAGACGGTGGCGCCGGGGGTATCCACCCGCCAGAACAGGAGCCGTTCGCCCGCCGCTTGCGTAAACTGTGCAAACGACAGCAGGGTCGCGGCAAGCAGCGACCGTGCCAGCAGGCCGAACAAGGGGGTTCCACGCATCGGGGCGTCCTCAAACCACGGATGCTGCACTATATCACCCGCGTTTAAGGAGAAAATACATGGCCACCGACACACGCACCGCCCTGATCACCGGGGCAACCGCCGGACTGGGCAAGGAGTTTGCCCGCCAGCTGGCGGGCAAGGGCTACAACCTGGTACTGGTGGCGCGCAACCAGGAGGCCCTGGCCAGCACCGCGGAATCCCTGGCCGGGGAATTCGGTGTCGATGCCCAGTGGATCGCCGCCAACCTGTCGGACCCGGCTGCACCTCGCGCCCTCTATGACGAGGCGCAGGCCCGCGGCATCCAGGTCGATTACCTGGTCAACAACGCCGGCATCGCCGGGCCCAACCTGCTGGAGGACACCGACTGGGCAGAGCAGCAGGCCTTCTTCCAGTTGATGATGCTGTCGATTGCCGAACTCTGTCACCTGTTCATACCCTCCATGCAGGAGCGCGGCTTCGGAAGGGTGATCAATGTCGCCTCTGTGGCCGGCCGCATCTCCAGGGCCGGCGGCTGCAACTACGGCCCCAGCAAGGCCTGGGTTATTGCGCTGTCCGAAGAGCTGGCGCTCACTGTCGGCAAGGACGGCGTCAACGTCAGCGCCCTGTGCCCTGGCTACACCCACACCGAGTTCCACGAACGCGCGGGCCTGATGGATATGAAGAACAGCATGCCTGGCTGGATGTGGTACGACGCCGAAACCGTTGTGCGGGACGGCATTGCCGCCGCCGAGCGCGGCAAGCGGGTATACGCCTCCGGTCGCCTGTACCGGCTGCTGGATCCCTTCTTCCAGTCGGTCTGGACGCGGCGCCTTTTTTCCGTCAGCGACGGTCGCTAAATTCCAGCCTCAGGGAGATAGACATCGAAGCGTACGGTCTTGCCGGGTAACTGGAAGGCCGGCGCTCGCTCACCCAATGCAGGCGCCTTCGCCGGGCGCTTGACCACGACGCGTTTGCCGGCAGCTGCCAGTGCGGCCTCCAGCAAACCCCCGAACACGTCAGCCGGTTCCAGCAACTGCTGGAACAGCCACATATCCTTCTTGACCCGCGCGCTCTTGCGACGCGCAGGAAACATCGGGTCCAAGTAGACCACGTCGACTGCCGCGCCGGCAAGCCACTCACGGGCATCCGCCCGCACCAGCGTCATGCGCTGGCAAACCTCTGCGACCCATGGGTCTTCGCTGCGCTGCCCGCGCTCGATGCCGTCCCGCAGCAGGGCAAACACCACCGGTTCGCGTTCCAGCAGGGTAACCTGGCACCCCAGGTCCGCCAGCACGAAGCTGTCACGGCCAAGCCCGGCGGTGGCATCCACCACCGAGATGTCCTGCCATTTGCCCACACCCACCGCACGGCCCAGCGGTTCGTTGTGACCGCCACGGCGACGGTGACGCAGGGCACCGGCAGTAAAATCCACGGCTATGGCGCCGGGTGCATCGGGACCGGTGGCCGCCAGTTCCAGTCGCTCGGGGGTAAGGGCCAGCAGGGCCCGGGCATCGGCCACCTGGTCGAGCAGCGGCAGTCCCAGCTCCGCGGCCAGGGCACTGGCGGCCGCCAGCTGTCCGGGCTGGCTTGCGGTAACCGCGATGGTCAATTCAGGTGAAGGGGGGCGACAATGCGTCGCCCATCAACAGCTTGGGGTCATTGCGGCGCAGCAGCTGTTCGAGGCGAGTGCAATTTTCCTCGATGGCATCCATGTAGAGGTTGGGGCCACCGAAGTGATGGCCGGCGTACCGGTAGTAGGCGTGAAAGTAGCCGTCCAGCCGCACCTGGATCGCGCTGCGAATAAAGTTCGGGGTCGACTGCATCAGGTGTGCCGGCGATTTATAGATGATACCGGTCTTGGTGTAGCGACCCCGCTTACCGGCCATGCCGCCCTCGACGAACTCGGGGTAGAGCTGGTCCCGGCACTTTTCAAGGTAGGCGACATCAGCCATCTGTGCGATCAGGTCCGCCGTGCCCAGCAGCCAGCCAATGGTGCGCTCGGCATCGCCGGGCACCTCGATATCTGCAGGGTTCACCTCGTAGCCGGTGAAGTGCACGATGCGCTGGCAGATGGGCACCGCCCAGTCGAGGCCCACCGTCGGCAGGTATTCGCCCATAAACCGGCTGGAGCGACTGACGTGGGTGCGGGTGTATACGGCGCCGTTACTGTGCCGGGTGTCACGGCGACGGCGAATGTAGCCGGAGTCGTGGAACAGCGCTGTGGCAATACCGGCCAGGGTGAGCTTGGTATCAAGGGGTAACTCGTCCCGATGGCACAGTTGGTGGCCGTCGACCAGCCGCGCCATCGCCAGCGTCACATCCAGCACGTGCTGGAGGTCGTGGTAGCCGACATCGCAGGCGTGGTAACCGGGGTACTCACCGCGGTAGAGGCGGGCGAAGTCTTCCACCAGCTGCTTGATGGGTTTCAGGCCGCGCGGGTAATGGCGGCCGAGAATGTCGAGTATTTCTGCACATACGGCGTCGGGGTCAGTGACGTCGACGCGATTGCTGACGTCCATCTCCCTGGCCCGTGAGGACAGCGGAGCCCCGTTCATTCTTCACTGACCGACTTCAGGGACGGGGCCTTGCTCTTGAGCGCCTCGGCGTCGACCGCGTCGTCGCCGGGACGCGCCGGCCGCGGTAGCTTGTCACCGCCCAGCCCCAGCTGCCAGCTACCGCTGTCGGTCTCGATGTGCAGCTCCAGGTTGAAGGCATTGCGGGTCAGCCCGTGCTTGTCGGTGAGCAGGAATCGCCGCGGGCGCTCGTCGCCCTCTACCCTGGACGTGCCGCAGCGCAGGGCCTTCACTTCCTGGCCCGAGATCTTCACTCCCAGCACCCGCTCGATATCGGCATTGCAGCGCTCAAGAAAGCTGTGGGTATCCAAGCTGACCGTGTCGGCCGGGTCATCGCGGCCCGGCGTCGGCAGTTCCACCGAGAAGTCACCAATGAAGACCTGGGAGGGTTGCGCCAGGTCCACCATGCGGGCCAGCTCGATGGTGACATCGCCGACGATGTAACTGAAGACCGTCGGGTTGACCCCCTCGGCCTGGTACAGCTCGTAATGGCTGCCGATATGAAAAGCGGTGCGAATCAGCGGTACCGTGTTGCCCTTGGAGGCTTCCCGGGCCATGGCGTTATCGGCAATCACCAGCAGCAGGAAGTGCAACAGGTCCTCGCTGGCGGCAGGGCTGAGGTCGCGATTCCAGACGTAGTAGCCATCGCCGGTGGTGGTGCGGGCAAAGTTTACTTCCACGCCCCGGGACAGCAACTTGTTGTAGGCCGAGTTCATGGAGTAGGACAGGGAGTTGAGCTGGCTCGCCTGTTCAAACGGCGTATAGAGGGAGAACTGGGCGATGTCGAACAGCACCACCGCGCGGCTGTCTACATAGGACAGGCCATAGCGTCGCACCAGTTCCTCGATGGCCGCGTTCACGGCGGGCTGGTCCGCTATCGGCTCAGGCAGCTTGATAAAATTGGTGGATACGCCGAGCTTGTTGCTGATCTCGAAGAATTCGTCCCGGGTCTTGCGACGGCGGCCGGAAATCAGGCGACGCACGTAGCTCTCACGGGCCGAGCTTTTTTTCGCGCCCTCCTCGCCGGCGTCAGCGGCAGTGGCCGTGAAGTTACCCAGGAAGTAATGGGGCACCATCAGCAGAAGAAGGCCGTTATCCGTCGGACTCCAGCACAGCACGATATTCTGGCCGAGGCGCCACTGCTTGTGCAGGGTCTTCTCAATATTCTTGAGATTCCCACGCTGAACGATGCTGATAGTGTTATCAGCGGGTGCCGATTCAGATCCCTGCATCACAGGACTCACGCCTTCCTTCCAATGGTCGCCGCAATTATAGTGTCATTTTTCGCGCCCCGGCTATTTGACCGGGTTCACATCCCGGAGAGTTTGATGCGAGTACTCGCCAGCCTGCTATGCGTCGTAATCAGCGGCTGTGCGGACTACAAGTTCACGGTAAACGAACGGGTTGTCTACACGCCGGCACCGCTGTTTGCGGATTTCGACATATCCGACCAGGCCCTGCGGGAGTGTGTACAGACCCATATCCAGGAAGCCAGGGTCACCGCTGCCGAACAGTTGGATACCCTGGTTTGCAGCCATGCCGGCATCACTGACCTCAGCGGATTGCAGGTATTTTCCCGGCTCACCCGCCTGAAGCTTTCCAACAATGCCATCGAGGAGGTCAACGCCCTGGCGGACATGACCGCGCTGCTGGAGCTCTACCTCGATGCCAATGACCTGCGGGGCATCGCCGAGCTCAGGGACCTTCTGGAACTGCGGCTGCTGGATGTGACCGCCAATCCCCGGCTGCGTTGCGACGACCTGGCCCCGTTCCGCTCTCGCAAGGGACTGGAACTGGCTGCCCCGCAGCACTGCAGCCAGTAGCTCAGACCAACTGCAGCCAGTCGAATCCCTGTTCCTGGCAGGCCCAGGTCACACGCTCCCGGTAAGGGAATACCTCCGCCAGCGCTGCTTCCACCCGCTCCCGATGATTGTTCTGCTCGCTGATATGGGCAATCACCAGCTGCTGCATCAGCTCGTGCTGGATTTCCTGCAGCAGCGCCGCCGACTGGCGATTGTTGAGGTGGCCCCAGTCGCCGCCCACGCGACGCTTGAGCGCCGGCGGATAGGGGCCGACATGCAGCATTTCCAGGTCGTGATTGCACTCCAGCAGCAACCCGTGACAGGCCCGGTAGTGAGCCAGCACTGCCGAGGTGATACTGCCCAGGTCGGTGAGAATCCCCAGCCGGAAGCCATGGCTCTGCAGCACGAACTGGCAGGGCTCCCGGGCATCGTGGGGCACAGCGATCGGCTCCACCCGCACGTCGCCAAGCTGAAACGGGGCCTCGCTATGGAAGTAGCAGACTTCCCAGGGCTTCTCGCAGCGGCCGCTGGCGTGGGTGCCACGTGTCAGGTAGACGGGAAATTCGTATTTGCGCGAGAGGGCTGCGACCCCGGAGCAGTGATCGCTGTGTTCGTGGGTGACCAGCACCGCGTCGAGATCAGCGGCGCTGACCCCGAGTCGCGCCATACGACGCTCGGTTTCACGGACTGAGAAGCCGCAGTCGACGAGAAGCAGGGTATTGCCAGACTGGACCAGGGTGCCGTTGCCGCGACTGCCGCTACCCAGCGATGCGAAGCGCACCTGTCTGCTCCCGGATCAGTTGATGTTTCCCTTCACCAGGGCCAGCAGCTGCTGCATCTGCCCACGGGTCATGTCAGCGCCGTCTTCACGCGCGATATCGATGCGCACCTGGTCACTGGATTCTTCGCTGACCTTGAACACGTAATCCTGCTGGGTGAGGACATCTTCCTCTTCGTCATCACCGCCAAACAGCCAGCCAAACCAGCCCTCATCCTCTTCCGGCGGCACAAAGCGCACATAGAAGAGGCCGCCGCTGCGGTCGAGGTCCCTGATGGTGAAGCTGGATTCGCGCAGAGCGCGGTCCACCGAGGCCCAGGCCCGATAATAGGGCAGCGACAGGCGCACAAAGGGCTCGCCATTGGGGTCTTCCTGCATGGTGACCTTGCCGCCCTCACCCATGGCCTGCTGGGCCATCATGGACACCGGGGCGGTACCCGCCGAATTGGCAATGTACTGGGCTACCGCGAGCAGCATTTCACTGCCGCGCTCAGCATCGGCGGAAGCTTCCGGCCAGGCGTTGATGTCGCCCGCCTGGAACTGCTGCAGCACATGCAGTTCCGAAGTATTGCGCTGCACGCCCTGTTCGATACGGAACTGGTAGCGTTCGTTCATGGTGGCCTCGCGGCCCTGGAACCAGCCGGTTTCGATCAGGCCGGCGCGGGCATCCACCCGGGCCACCTGCACGCCGTTGGTGGTCAGGAAGGACCGCACCTGGGGCCAGAGCTGGCCAGGCGCCACCGCGGCCAGCACCCACTCTTCGTCGCCCAGACGTTGGATGCGCACCAACTCCTCGGTTTCCTGGGCGACCAGCGGCGCCGGCCTCGGCACCTCAAAGCTGCCGGTCGGTCGCATCGATTCGGTAGTGGCGGGAATCACGTAGATGTCCTGCAGGGCATCGTCTTCGAGGTGCTCGGGCACCTTGAGGCGCGGCTCGATACGGGCCTTGCGGTAGTCATCGCTGCGGTCACGCACATAGGTCTGCTCAGGCAGCCAGCTACAGGCCGCAAGGCTTACTGCGCACAGCAGTGCCAGGGCGCGCAGCATCATGCGACGGCCTCGGCGAGGGCGGCGCGCACTGCATCGTGGTACTGCTCGGCCAGCGGAGTCAGCGGCAGGCGCAGGCCGTGCTCCATGCGCCCCATGTCCGCCAGCGCCCACTTGACCGGGATCGGGTTGGATTCCAGGAACAGGGCCTCGTTGAGCGCGGCCAGCTTGCTGTCCAACGCATAGGCGGCCTCGGCTTCGCCGGCCAGCGCCAGGCGCGTCACTTCGGCCAGCTGTGCCGGTGCCACGTTGGCGGTCACAGAGATGGTGCCATCACCGCCCATCAGCATCAGCTCCGTGGCAGTGGCATCGTCACCGGAATAGACCGCCATGCGGCCCTGGCAGATGTCGATGATCTCGCGGGCGCGATCCAGGTCGCCGGTGGCTTCCTTGATGCCGGTGATGTTGTCGATGTCCGCAAGACGCGCCACCGTGGCCGGCAGCATGTCGACGCCGGTGCGACCGGGAACGTTATAGAGAATCTGCGGAATCGATACGGCCTCGGCAATATGACGGTAATGCTGGTACAGGCCTTCCTGGGTGGGCTTGTTGTAATAGGGCGTCACCAGCAGGCAGGCGTCGGCGCCCAGTTCCTGCGCTTCGCGGGTCAGCTCAACCGCCTCGGCGGTAGCGTTGCCACCGGTGCCGGCGATAACCGGAATGCGCCCCGCCACCCGCTGGATGACATGCCCTATCACCTCACAGTGTTCGTCAACTGCGAGGGTCGCCGATTCGCCAGTGGTGCCTACCGCGACAATACCGTTGGTGCCGGACTCGATGTGCCAGTCCAGCAGGGCATCGAGCGCCGTCCAGTCGAGGGAGCCATCGGCATGCATTGGGGTTACCAGCGCCACCAGGCTGCCACGTATCATGTTGAACTCCAGAGATGCGCGGCCACCGTTGCCGGCCGCGATGAAAGACCGCAATTATCCACGTAACTGCCCAGATAACAACCGGCGCCGCGGCATTTGGCAGCCGCCCGCACACGTATTAGCATGATGTTTATAAAAAGGGGTCTTGCATGGTTTGGACAACGTCACTGCGCCGCCTGTTCCGGGGGAGTATTCTGCTGCTGGCAGGACTCGGCCTGGCCGGCACCGCCATCGCCCAGATCGGGGACGATCCCTTCCCTCGCTACAGCGCCCTGACCCGAATTGACCGGGATTTCATGGCCGAGCAGCGGCGCACCGTCGATGGCCTGGCCCGAAGTCGCCTGGGCCGACAGATTCGCCAGGACAAGGCCAATGACCTGGAAGTCCTGCAAATGCTGATCGATCGCCGACTGGTGGCAGCCACCGACACCGCCACACTGCAGGCCATGGGCGTGGTGATGGGCGACCTGTTGAGCCGCGAACTGGGTATGCCCTGGATAATCCTTGAAGACGAGCTGGGGCGCAGTCGCGCCCTGCGCATTGGTGAGACGGAGCACCTGCTGTTCCCGATCACCATGATTTCCCGGCGCTACGAGGCCGATGCCAGCGTCGATGTCAGCGCCATCTACCGGCGTGCGGTGGCACTTATGAAGCCACACCTGCCCACCCGCCCATTCCAGTACGACCAGGGCTAGCGCGTGCCGGAATCGCAGCCGCCGAGGTTTACGCTGGAACAGGATGGCCAGCTGCTGAAACTCAGTGGCGACTGGACCATCGAGCAGGATTGCCCGACATTCAGCGCGCTGCGCGAACAGCTTTCCCAGGTACAACCCGCTGCTATCGCCTGCGACACCGCGGCGCTGGGGGAGTGGGACAGCGCCCTGCCCGCTTTCCTGCTGCAGTGCCACAACTACTGCAGTGACAGCGGCATAGACTTTGACACTTCGGCACTGCCAGAGGGTGCCAGCAGCCTCCTGAAGTTGGCGACGGCGGTTAAACCACACAAGCCGCCCGAGGAGAAACCCCTCAGCCTGGCGGAGATGCTCGACTTCCGCCACCGCCTGGAAGACGCCTGGGAGGTTGTCCGCGACCACCTCGAGTTTATCGGCGATGCCACCATCGCACTCGGCAAGCTGTTGGCCGGGCGCGCCAACACCCGGCGCGAGGATTTCCTGACCTTTATTCACCAGTCCGGCCCCGACGCCTTCGGGATTGTCACCCTGACTGCCTTCCTGGTGGGGATGATTCTCGCCTACCTGGGGGCGGCGCAGCTGGCCCAATTCGGGGCGCAGATCTACGTGGCGGACCTGGTGACCATCGGCATGCTGCGGGAGATGGGGGCATTGATGGTGGCAGTGGTGATGGCGGGTCGTACCGGCGCCGCCTACGCCGCCCAGTTGGGGACCATGCAGACCCGGGAAGAAATCGACGCCATTGTTACCCTGGGTATCTCGCCAATGGAATTCCTGGTGCTGCCGCGCATGGTGGCGCTGGTGTTGATCATGCCGCTGCTGGTGCTGTACGCCAACGTGGTAGGCATCTTCGGTGGCGCTATCGTGGCCGCCGGCCTCGACGTTACCCTGACCCAGTTCAGCCAGCAGATGACCAAGGTAATTTCCTTTGCCCACCTGGGCACCGGTCTGCTCAAGAGCGTGTTTTTCGGCCTGCTGATTGCCATCGCCGGCTGCCGCGCCGGCATCCAGTGTGGCCGCAGTTCCGCCGCCGTGGGCGAGGCTGCGACCAAGGCTGTGGTCACCTCTATCGTCTACCTGATCGTCGCCGACGCCGCCTTCAACATCCTGTTCCAGGAGTTGGGCATATGAATGAAAAGCAGGTGCACATTCATATCGACCACCTCACCATGGCCTATGGCAGCAACCTGATCCAGAAAGACCTGGACTTCGACATCTACCGCGGCGATGTTTTCGTGATCATGGGCGGCAGCGGCTGCGGCAAGAGCACCCTACTCAAGCACATGATCGGGCTGTACCCGCCATCGACCGGGGAAATCCTCTATGAAGGTGAGAGCTTCAACCAGGCCAACGAACAGCGACAGTTCGAGATGCGCCGCGGCTGGGGCATCACCTACCAGACCGGCGGCCTGTTCTCCGCCATGACCCTGGCCCAGAACACCGCACTGCCGCTGCAGCAGTACACGGAACTCAGCGCCGCGGAGATCGATGACATCGTCGCCTACAAGCTGGCGCTGGTGGGCCTGGGAGGCTACCAGGACTACTACCCCTCGGAAATTTCCGGCGGCATGCAGAAACGCGCCGGCCTGGCCCGCGCCATCGCCCTGGACCCGGAGATCCTGTTCTTTGACGAGCCCTCCGCCGGGCTCGACCCGATCTCCTCCCAGCTGCTGGATGAACTGATCCTGGAAATGCAGGAAAGCCTCGGTGCAACCGTCATTATCGTCACCCATGAGCTGGCCAGTATCTTCGCCATTGCCAGCAACTCGGTGTTTCTGGACGCGGAAACCAAAACCATGATTGACTACGGTGACCCGAAAGTTCTCAGGCAACAGAGCGAGCACGAGAAAGTGCGGAAATTCCTGGCCCGGGGCAGCACCCCCAGCGGAGACCCGGCGTGAGCAAGCCCGCCAGTACAGTGACCATCGGCGCCTTCGTGGTCGGCGCTTTCCTGATCCTGTTTGCCCTGCTGTTCCTGCTCAGTGGCGACATCTTCAATCGCAATACTGATAAGGCCCTGGTGGTGTTTGACGGCTCCCTCAAGGGCCTAAACGTGGGCGCGCCCGTGGCCTTTAAGGGGGTGCAGATCGGCGAAGTGGTCGGCTTTGATGTGGTGGTCGATTCCGACACCTACGAGGTGATGACCCCAGTGCTGCTGCGCGTTGAAAAGGGCCGTGTCACCCAGGTCGACGACGGCAAGGAGGTGCGCGAAGATGTCCCCACCGGCGCACTGATAGAGCGCGGTATGCGCGCTCAGCTGCAGCTGCAGAGCCTGCTGACCGGCCTGCTCTATGTCCAGTTAGATTTCCACCCTGGCACGCCCGAACGCTTCGGTGAAGCTGAGCTGCGCGAGCGCTACGATATCGACGAGGATTACATCATAGTGCCCACGATCCCCACTGACTTGGAGCGACTCACCCGGAGCCTGCAGGAGGTAGATTTCGGTGAGCTGGCAAAAGATATCAGAGGCCTGCTCAACGGCATTGACCGTATCGTCAATGACGAGGACCTTCAGGCACTGCCGGAGCGCGCATCGGCGATGATGCTCGCTATCGAGGAACTTAGCCGCCGGCTGGAAGGCGAGGTAAACACTCTCTCCCCGGACCTGCAAACCCTGGTGACTGAAGCCGGCGGGACGATGAAAACCCTGAACCAGGATATGCCGGAGCTTACCGCGGGTGCTGAACAGGCCATGGAGGATCTGTCCGTCACGCTGGAGACCGCTCAACAGGCCCTCAAAAAGATGGAATACCTGCTGTCGGACGATTCGCCGATGATTTACGACCTGCGCAAGGCGGCCGAAGAGCTCGGTGCCGCCGGACGCTCACTGCAGTCCCTGGCAGAGACGCTGGAAACCCAACCCGAGTCGATTCTCAAGGGGATACGCCAGTGAAAACACATCTGCGAATCGGAGTCTGGGTCGTGCTGGCCACCCTGGTGACCGCCTGCGGCAGCACGCCCCCCAGTCGCTATTACATGTTGAGCGCGGATGCTGCCCGCCCGCCTGGTGGGGATGAACTCTCCATTGGCGTGGGGCCCATCAGCATTCCCGACTACCTGAAGAATCCCGGCATGATCGTAGGGCGTGACGGGCATCGCCTCGACATCTCCAGATTTGATCGCTGGGCGGAGCCACTGGAAGCTGGCGTTACCCGGGTACTGGCGCTCAACCTGGCCTCAATGCTGGACACTCGCCACGTTGACGTATTTCCCTGGCGCTCGGATTCGATCCCTGACTACGCTGTTCAGGTGGGCGTGGCACAGTTCACCGCCCGCCAGGATGATGCCCTGCTGGTCGCCAGTTGGACCATCCTGCGGACAAGCTCCGGCGAGCTGGTGGAACAATCCCTCACCCAGTACTACGCGGCACTACCCTCGAAGAACCCGGATCAGGTGGCGGCGGTGTACAGCACGTTGCTACTGAAACTCTCTGAGGATATTGCGGCCGCCATCCAGCGGGATGCCGACAAGACCTGACCAGATGCGCGCCATGGTGTTGGGGGCGGAGGGCGCGCCACTGCGCCTCGAGCAGCTACCCACACCCACTCCCGATTCGCAGCAGGTTCTTATCAAAATCACTGCCTGCGCCGTTTGTCGCACCGACCTGCACGTGCTCGACGGCGACCTGACAGAACCCAAACTCCCATTGATACCCGGCCATGAAATCGTCGGCGAAGTCGTGGCGATTGGCGACGAGGTGCCGGATGCGCTGATGGGCAAGCTGGTGGGGGTACCCTGGCTGGGCGAGACCTGCGGTCAGTGCGAATTCTGCCTTCGCGGCGAAGAAAATCTCTGTGACTCTGCCCGCTTCACCGGCTACACCATCGACGGCGGCTACGCGGAATACACCGTGGCCCACCAGCACTTCGTATTCGAAATCTTCGGCGACCCGCTGCACGCCGCTCCGCTGCTCTGCGCCGGCCTGATCGGCTATCGCTGCCTGCGCATGGCGGGTGACGCTCAGGCACTGGGCATCTACGGCTTCGGTGCCGCGGCCCATATCATCAGCCAGGTAGCGATCAGCCAGGGGCGCCGCATCCACGCTTTCACCCGCCCCGGTGATACCGAGGCCCAGCAGTTCGCCCTCGACCTGGGCGCCACCTGGGCCGGCAACTCCGGCGACACCCCACCGGAGTCGCTGGACGCGGCCATTATCTTTGCACCTGTCGGCGAGCTGGTGGTGGATGCGCTGAAAGCCGTACGCAAAGGTGGCATCGTGGTCTGCGGCGGCATCCACATGAGCCCGATCCCTGAATTCGCCTACGAGCTCCTCTGGGGCGAACGCACGATCTGCTCAGTGGCCAACCTGACGCGCCAGGACGGCGATGAGTTCTTCGCCCTCCTCGACAAACACCCGGTCACCACCCACATCGTGCGCTACCCACTCGAGGAAGCCAACGAAGCCCTCGACGATCTCCGCCATGGTCGTCTGCAGGGGGCAGCCGTGCTGATCCCCTGACAGGACTTCCAGTCATTGAGTTCATTTGGACCATGTCGGTCGCCACGTGGTAGGCCACTCCTTGAACGGTCGCCGGTGAACGGCGCCCTGAAGGTTCAAGGAATGGCCTACCACGCGCCGCCCTCTTATCGGAGATAAGACACTCTAATTGCTGTTCGCTCAAGGATGCGTCACCACGGTTCTTGCAGCCTCCTGATAACTCGATGCAGGGAGTCGACGGGTGGAAGCCCATTCCCGAAACCTTCAGGGCGCAGCCCGTTTCGGGAGTGGGCTTCCACCTGGCGAATCCCGGGAACCGCAGCTCTCAGCTGAAGCTCACAAGTAGTGGCTCAAAACGTATCGGCCCGTAACAGGGCGTCAGTGCCACCGTCGACGAAGAGGACAGCACCGCAGATGAAGTCAGCGTCTTCGCCAAGTAAGAAGCGCATGGCGTTGGCGATCTGGCCAGGCTCAGCCGAGCCACCCAGCGGTGTCATGGCTTCGAACTGGCGAATGGAGTCGCCGAGTTCCGGGTCGTTGCTGACCGCGTCGGTCATGTTGGTGCGGGTGATGCCGGGGGCTACCGCGTTGATGCGTACGCCGCTGGCGGCGTAGTCCTGCACGTTGCGGCGCATCCACTGGGTGAGTGCACGCTTGGAACCGGCGTAGGCGGTGTGTCCGTCTTCGAGGAGACCCAGGGCCACTGCTTCGTCGCCCGCCAGGCAGGCTTCCACGAAGGCGTTGTCGGCGCCCATCATGGGTGCCGAGTTGGAAGAGACGATCAAAACCGAGCCGCGTTTCTGGGAAACCAGGTCGCGCAGGCCTTCGATGGTCGCGACTGCGCCGAAGTAGTTGACCGCGCCGATCAGCGACGCTGGCTTGACGTGGGTGCCCAGCCCGGCACAGGCGATGAAGCCGTCGAGTCCGTCCGGTGCCATCGCGCGCACGCCGGCCACCGCGGCAGAGCGGCCTTCACTGGTCGACAGGTCGGCGTGCACATCGGCGTCGCGGATATCTACCACGATCACCGTGTCGCCACGCGAGCGCAGCTGTTCCTTGAGGGCAGCGCCGATCCCCGTGGCGCCCCCGGTCATTGCATAGGTTGCCATGATTTATTCTGCCAGGGCGTCCTTGAGACGTTGGCAAAGATACTCGACGGCCACCCCGGTTTGCGTCAATCCTGCGCCCATACTCACAAAGCCGTGGACCATTCCTTTGAACTCCCGGTGATCAACTGGCACGCCAAACGACTCGAGTTTCTCGGCAAACGCCCTGCCTTCGTCGCGCAGGGGATCGAAGCCGGCGGTGACCACCGTGGCCGCCGGCAGGCCGGCAAGCTCGGCGAGCAGGGGTGCGGCCAGGGGGTCTGCCGAATGGGCAGGTTCAACCAGGTACTGTTCCCAGAACCACTGCATCATGCCGCGGGTCAGCAAATAGCCATCGGCATTATCGATGTAGGATGGGCGGTCGAAATCACTGTCGGTGACCGGGTAGATCAGCAGCTGGTGGCCGATCGCGGGACCGCCACGCTCTCGCGCCAGCAGGCACACCGCTGCCGCCAGGTTACCGCCGGCGCTGTCGCCGCCCACGGCCAGGCGGGCCCCGTCACCGTCCAGTTCAGCCGCGTTGTCCGCCACCCACTGTGTCACTGCATAGCAGTCCTCCAGCCCTCCCGGGAACGGGTGTTCCGGCGCCAGCCGGTAGTCCACGGACACCACGATGCAGCCGGAACCCGCGCAGAGTTGCCGGCAAACCTCATCGTGGCTGGTGACGTCCCCCACCACCCAGCCGCCACCGTGGAAGAACAGCAGCACCGGTGCCGGGGCGCCTGCGGGCGCCTCGGGGTGGAATATTCGGGTATGGATGGGCCCGGCAGGGCCGGCGATGTCGCGGGCCTCGACCCGCGCCACCGGGGTGGGATTCTCCGGTGGCGGCATGGCCATGGCCTCCCGCAGTTCCTCGGGCGTAACGGTCGCCGGATCCGGCACCCCCATGGCCTCGAACAGTTCGAGCAGGGGCGGGACTTCCGGATCCAGTTCCATGGGGCACTCCTTGATGTGTCAGGGGCGCCCATTCATGGGCGCTACTTGAAGGTGTAGGTCAATTCTAGCCCATACATGCGCGGTTCTTCGCGACGGTCATAAGCCGGCGAGCCGTCGGTGAAATCGGTGCGCAGGTCGCCACCGAGACCGCCCGGGTCGCCGTCGGGGTCCCAGTCGGTGGCGTTGGTGACCCAGGCCGCGATCATCCAGTCACCGCGCGGCGACAGCCAGGAGACACGCGCATTCAGGCGCTCCTGGTCGTCGAGGTCCGGGCAGCTGTTGAAGGGAGGCTCGGTGATGGCGCCCTGGGCCTGGTACGCGCTGGGTTGGCTGATGACGAGGTCCCCGTCAATCGTGGTCAGGCCGGTTACAGCGGTGAGACCATTGCCCAGGTCCTCGACAAAGCGGCAACCCAGGCGATCGGTGTCGCCCTCGATCCAGGCCCAGCTCACCGCGAAGGTCAGCTCACTGGCGTTGCCGAGTGTGTAGGTGTAGTTGGCGCCGACACTGTAGTTGAAGTCGTCGGCGAACTTCTCGCCGGAGCGGTCGACATCCACCGGCTGACCATCAACCACCACGCAGCGATCCTTCTCAACCACATCGGCATCGACTGAACCGGCGTTGGCCCACAGTTCGAGGCCCGGGGTTGCCAGCCAGTTGAGCGACATCTCATAGCCATCGCCCTCGATGTCCTCGGTCAGGAACTGGTTGGCACCGAAGTCGGCACCCAGGCATTCCGCGTCTACAAACTCAAGTCCCTGCAGGTTGTCGTACTCGTAGTCGAAGTAGGCGGCGTTGAAACGCAGGGTGTTGTCGAACCAGGTGGACTTGATACCCAGTTCCCAGGTCTCGATCTCTTCCGGGTCGAAGGGCGGGTCATCGGCGCGGGGGCTGGCCGAGTTGAAGCCGCCAGCCTTGTAGCCCTCGGCATAGCTGGCGTACACCAGCACGTCGTCGGTCACCCGGTAATCCAGCACCACACGGCCGGTGGTGTCATCCCAGCTTTCGTCCTGGGTGAAAGTACCCTGGCGGCCTTCCGGGAAAGGCACCAGGTTGCCGTTATCGTCGATGCGGGTTTCGTCGAAGGCGAACCAGATGCCGAAGTCGTTGTAGCGGACGTTGCGGCCGAATTCCTTGTCGTCCTCTGTGTAGCGAATACCCAGGGTCAGGTCGAGGTTGTCGAGGATGGAGTAGGTCACATCACCGAATACGGCCCAGGATTCGTATTTGCCCTTCACGTCGACGTTCTCGGTGTAGCGGCCGGCGGCCAGCGCCTCGGGACCGCTCTCATAAATACGCGGCAGATCCCCAAAGCCCAGCGGGGAGAAGGCGATATCAAAACCAAAACCGGGATAGGGCGCAGCAGCGTAGGGAATGCCTACCTCACCCTCCACGATAAGGCGATCGACGGCGCGGGTATCGAGATTGATGCCGCTGCGCTGCTCGGCGTCCTCGTCGAAGTACACGGCACCTGCCAACCAACTGAACTTCTCGCCAAGCGTCCCTTCGAAGCGGAACTCCTGGCTCCACTGGTCGTTGTCCTCGATATTCAGGTCGTCGAAGTCGAACTCGGGGTTGGTCTGGCCGTCCTTGTCTTCAGGGTTTTCCGTTTCATAGTGACGGAAGGAGGAGATGGAGATGAAGGTGACCGTGTCGCTCAGGTCGTAGGTCAGGTGCAGCATGGTGCCCCACAGCTCACGGGTCTCGTCGAAGTCGGCAACGCTTTCCATTTCGTCAAAGCCGGCGCCGCCCTGGCGGCGACCAAAGGTGGCACTGGAGGATGCGCGGGAGTACTGATCGATATCGTCGTACTCTGCGCGCCAGCGCACTTCGAGACGATCGGTGGGCTGCCACAGCAGCTGGGTATTAATGGACCAGTTGCCCTCGTCACCGACCTCGTTGCCGGTGAAGTCATTGTCGATGTACCCATCGCGGGTATTCCACAGGGCGCCGGTGCGCCAGAACAGGTTGTCGGTGAGGGGCATGTTATACACGCCTTCCACCTGGTAGCGGTCGTAGTTGCCTACCGTGGCGCGGGCCCAGCCCTCATAGGCATCGACCGGCTTCTTGGTCACGTACTGCACGGCACCCGCCGCCGCGTTGCGACCGAACAGGGTGCCCTGCGGACCGTTGAGGATCTCGATACGCTCGATGTCGTTGAGTGCCATCTTGGAGCCGCCGGTGCGGCCGATGTAGACACCGTCGAGGTAGACGCCCACCGCCGGGTCAGCCCCGACGCCGAAATCTGACGTGCCGATACCGCGGATGCGATAGCGCGGCTGGTTGACGCCGCGGCTGAACTCGACATTGGGCGTGAACACACCGATATCAGCGATGTCCTGGGCGCC
>JASJBK010000109.1 GCA_030066555.1 Halieaceae bacterium | reverse complement strand
CGCGGGAATGACGGTGAGGTGCGCGGGAATGACGGTGAGGTGCGCGGGAATGACGGTGAGGTGCGCGGGAATGACAGGCGGGGCCGCCTAGCTATCCCGGCGGGCCTGGAACATGCGTACTTCCGCCATGACCAACTCGGCAATCAGGCGTACCACCACGGCGTGGTTTTCGTTGCGGATTTTCTCGACGCCCTCGAAGATCGACTGGCGCAGCGCCTCGGCATCGTCACCGGAGACACCCTCCGGCAGGCTGACCTGGAAGCTGTAGTCTTCCGCGGCAACCGAACGCTCGTAGACCTGCTTCACGGTGGTGGCGGCGAAATCGATCAGTTCATCGTCGGCGCCGCGAGCGCTCAGCAGCTCGCGAATCTGCTGGTCCAGGAAGGCCAGCCCCTGGGCGCGCTGGGATGGGAATTCAATGACGTTTGCCATATCGGGTATTAGAAGCGCAGCAGGTTCGACAGGCGCGGGTCGGGCTGGGGCGCGCGCCGCAGCAACAGCAGCATGCCGCCGGTGGACTGCACCAGTTCGGCGCCGGTGCGGGCGCAGATGTCGTCGGCTACCTGTTCGCGGTCGGCCTTGCCGCCCACGGCGACCTTCACCTTGATCAGCTCGTGATCGGTCAGGGCGCGCTCGATTTCCGCCATCACGCCGTCGGTCAGGCCTTTGCCGGCGACCATCACCACCGGCTTCAACTTGTGGCCAATGGCACGTAGCTGCTTTTCATCTCGTTTCGTCATTCTGCGTTGTCATTTCCAGGTTCGGCGGGGCGCGGTATTCTACGCCAAGCGGGCCGGCTTGGCAGGCCCGAATTTCTCCCATTCACCCAGTTGACCCATCCCAGGCATGCCCAAGAAAAAATCCTCCAGCCGGGCCTGGCTCAAGGAGCACCGCAACGACCCCTACGTGCAGCAGGCACAGAAGGACGGTTATCGCTCCCGGGCCTGCTACAAGCTGCTGGAGATCCAGGACAAGGACAAGCTCATCCGTCCCGGTCAGACGGTCGTAGATTTAGGTAGTGCCCCTGGCGGCTGGTCGCAGGTGGCGGCCGGCATTGTCGGGCACCGGGGGCGGGTCATTGCCTCGGATATCCTGCCCATGGATGCTCTTGAAGACGTGCAGTTCATCCAGGGGGATTTTACCGAAGAGGCGGTGCTGGCGGAGATACTCGAGGCGGTGGGGCCTGCAGGAGCAGACCTTGTTATTTCCGATATGGCCCCAAACTTGAGTGGAATGAGCGCGGTAGATCAACCGCGGTCGATGTACCTGGTGGAACTGGCGCTGGACCTGGCCAGGCAGGTACTCAAGCCCGGCGGGGCCTTCCTCAGCAAGGTATTCCAGGGGGAGGGCTTCGACGAGCTGATGCGCGATGCGCGTGGCAGCTTCGACCGGGTGATAACCCGCAAGCCGGCGGCCTCGCGGCCCCGCTCCCGGGAAGTGTATTTGCTGGGAACCGGATTTCGCGGTGACTCGCGGTGAATAGTGCAGCGATTTGTGCTGCACGGCGCAGCTAACACACTGATAGTGAAGGGATTTTCTCCAATGGTGATGCCCCTTCAACTCTAGTAACATTGAAGGTTCGTCCCGCATGGGATTGGCGAGGTAGAAGGCCTTGAACGATATGGCGAAAAATTTACTCCTGTGGCTGGTTATTGCGGCTGTACTGCTGTCTGTATTCCAGAACTTCAACATGCAGCAGCCGACCGAGCAGCTGGGCTATTCCGAGTTCATCGAAGAGGTTCAGCGCGACCAGGTGCAGAAGGTGGTGATTGACGGTTTGACGATCACCGGTGAGCGCTACAACAACACGCGCTTCGAAACCATCCGGCCGATGCTGGAAGACCCCAAGCTGATCGACGACCTGCTCGCCCACAACGTCGATATCGAGGGCCGCAAGCCCGAGCAGCAAAGCCTGTGGACCCAGCTGCTGGTGGCCTGTTTCCCGATCCTCATCATCATCGCGGTGTTCATGTTCTTCATGCGCCAGATGCAGGGTGGCGCCGGCGGCCGCGGTGGCCCCATGAGCTTCGGCAAGTCCAAGGCACGCCTGCTGGGTGAAGACCAGATTCACACCACCTTTGCCGACGTCGCAGGCGTTGACGAGGCCAAGGAAGACGTCCAGGAACTGGTCGAGTTCCTGCGCGACCCGGGCAAGTTCCAGCGCCTCGGCGGCCGCATTCCGCGCGGCGTGCTGATGGTGGGCCAGCCGGGTACTGGTAAGACGCTGCTTGCCAAGGCCATCGCCGGCGAGGCCAAGGTGCCTTTCTTCTCCATTTCTGGTTCCGACTTCGTCGAAATGTTCGTCGGTGTCGGCGCCTCTCGCGTACGCGACATGTTCGACCAGGCCAAGAAGCAGGCTCCCTGCATCATCTTCATCGACGAGATCGACGCCGTCGGCCGCCACCGTGGCGCCGGCCTGGGCGGGGGTCACGACGAGCGCGAGCAGACACTGAACCAGCTGCTGGTGGAAATGGACGGTTTCGAGGTCAACGACGGCGTCATTGTGATCGCCGCCACCAACCGACCGGATGTACTGGATCCGGCCCTGCTGCGACCTGGGCGGTTTGACCGCCAGGTGGTAGTGGGCTTGCCGGATATCCGCGGCCGTGAACAAATTCTCAAGGTGCACATGCGCAAGGTGCCGCTGGCAGACGACGTCAAGGCAGCGCTGATTGCTCGTGGCACGCCCGGCTTCTCGGGTGCCGACCTCGCCAACCTGGTCAATGAGGCCGCCCTGTTTGCCGCCCGCGCCAGCCGCCGGCTGGTGGGCATGGAGCAGTTCGAGCTGGCCAAGGACAAGATCATGATGGGCGCCGAGCGCAAATCCATGGTCATGTCTGACAAGGAAAAGAAGAACACCGCCTACCACGAGGCAGGCCATGCCATCGTGGGCCGGCTGATGCCCGAGCACGACCCGGTGTACAAGGTGAGCATTATTCCCCGCGGTCGGGCCCTGGGCGTGACCATGTTCCTGCCCGAGGAAGACCGCTACAGTCACAGCCGCCGTCACATCATCAGCCAGATCTGCAGCCTGTTCGGCGGCCGTATTGCTGAGGAGATGACACTGGGCAAGGACGGCGTAACTACCGGTGCCTCCAACGATATCGAGCGCGCCACCGACATCGCCCGCAATATGGTGACCAAGTGGGGCCTGTCGGAGAAACTCGGACCGCTGAAGTACGACGAAGGCGGTGAAGAGGTGTTCCTGGGTCGCTCCGCTGCGCAGCCCAACCACGCGGTATCCGGCGAGACCGCTCGCCAGATCGATGAGGAAGTGCGCAGCATCATCGACGAGTGCTACGCCAAGGCCGAGAAGATTCTCGACGAGAATCGCGACAAGCTCGACATGATGGCCGACGCATTGATGATGTACGAGACCCTCGATACCCACCAGATCGATGCCATCATGGAAGGCCGCATGCCGGACCCGCCCGACTGGGGCGGTGACAGTGCCGGCGGCAGCGGTGTCCAGGCCGACGACAGCACGGTTGAAGATGAGCGCAACGAGGGCCGTGAAGGTCCTATCGGCGGCCCTGCCGAGGGGCACTAAGCAGCCGGCGTATTTCCTGGCCTCGTTCCCGGCAAACCTGGCAAAAGCCGCTGGAAACAAAACCTCTCCAGATCATGGGGGTGATGAATATCACCCCCGATTCTTTTTCTGACGGCGGCAGCCTTTACAAGGGCGGTCCAGACATGGACGCCGTGCGTCGGCGCGCCGAGCAGATGGTGGCCGACGGTGCCAACTTCCTGGACCTGGGCGGAGAATCCACGCGCCCCGGCGCAGACCCCGTCGGTGAGCAGGAAGAGCTGGACCGGGTCATTCCCTGCGTCGAGGCTCTCGCCGACCTGCCCGTAACCCTGTCTATCGATACCAGCACGCCATCAGTAATGCGCGAATCCGCGGCGCGTGGCGCCGGACTCATCAATGATGTGCGCGCCCTGACTCGCGAGGGTGCCCTGGCAACAGCAGCCGAGCTGCAACTTCCCGTATGCCTGATGCATATGCAGGGCAGCCCCCAGACCATGCAACAGGATCCAAGCTACGACGCGGTGGTGCTGGAGGTGCGGGACTGGCTGCTGGACCGCGTTGAGGCCTGCGCCGCCGCCGGCATTGCCCGGGAACAGATCCTGCTCGATCCGGGCTTCGGCTTCGGCAAGACCGTCGGCCACAACCTGGCGCTGCTGGAAGGGTTGTCGGCGTTGACCGCCACCGGACACGACGTGCTGGTGGGGCTGTCCCGCAAGTCGCTGATCGGCAAGTTGATCGGCCGCGAGGTGCACGAGCGCCTGCCCGCCAGCCTGGCGCTGGCGGTATTGGCGGCGGAGCGCGGCGCCCGCATAATACGCACCCACGACGTCAGGGAGACCGCGGACGCACTGGCCATGGTGTCTGCTTTGGCGAATCCCGACCGCGCAGGAGAATAAATGACGAAACGCTATTTCGGCACCGACGGTATTCGCGGGCGTGTCGGCGCAGCACCTATTACCCCGGATTTCATGCTCAAGCTGGGCTGGGCCTGTGGGCGCGTGCTGGCCGCCGGTGATGGGGGTGACGAGCGCCCGATGGTGATTATCGGCAAGGACACCCGCGTATCCGGCTACATGTTTGAGTCGGCCCTGGAGGCGGGCCTGGTGGCCGCCGGCGTTGATGTCAAACTGCTGGGCCCCATGCCGACTCCCGCGGTGGCCCTGATGACGCGCACCCAGCGCGCCCGGGCCGGGATCGTTATCAGTGCCTCACACAACCCGTTTGAAGACAACGGCATCAAGTTCTTCGACGCTGGCGGCCACAAGCTCGCCGACGAGGCCGAACTGGCCATTGAGGCCGAGCTCGACAAACCGCTGGAAACCGTCGCCTCCGATACCATCGGCAAGGCCGTGCGGGTGGACGACGCCGCCGGTCGTTACATTGAATTCTGTAAGTCCACGGTACCCGATCGCTTCAGCCTGCGCGGCCTGAAGCTGGTGGTGGATTGCGCCAACGGCGCCACCTACCACATAGCCCCTAACGTGTTTGCCGAGTTGGGCGCCGAGGTGACTGCCATCGGCGTTGAACCCGACGGATTCAATATCAACCGCGAGGTGGGCTCCACCAGCCCGGCGGCGCTGTCGCAGCGGGTGCTGGAAGAGGGCGCCGACCTGGGTATCGCCCTGGACGGTGACGGGGATCGGGTGCTATTCGTTGACCAGAACGGTGAGGTGGTCGATGGCGACGAGCTGCTGTTCATTATCGCCCGCCATCGTAGAGCCACCGGTGTGGTTGGCACGCTGATGTCCAACCTGGGCATGGAATTGGCGCTCAAGAACCTGGGCATCGACTTTGCCCGCGCCCGGGTGGGCGACCGCTATGTGAATGAAATGATGCAGGAGCGCGACTGGCGCCTGGGCGGTGAGTCCTCCGGCCACATTATCTGCGCCGATCTCACCACGACCGGGGACGGTATTGTCGCCGCCCTGCAGGTGCTGGTGGCCCTGCGCACCGCAGAGACCGACATGGCGACGCTGAAATCCGGTATGACCAAGTACCCGCAGCATATGATCAATGTGCGGGTAGCGGGGCAGGTCGATCTCGATGGCAACAGCGACCTGCAGGCCGCCGCAGCCGACACCGAGTCGGCACTGGGTGATCGCGGCCGGGTACTGCTGCGTGCCTCGGGTACTGAGCCGGTGATCCGGGTCATGGTGGAAGGTGAAGACGCCGGCGAGGTAGAAAACCTCTGCGGCCAGCTTGCCCAGCGGGTTTCCGGGCTGCTGGGTGGCTGAGGCATGCATCGGCCAGCACACCAGGGCGTGTTGTATGTTCAATGCTTCTTGGTTACCATTGCCGCCCGCTTCAGCCAGGGGGTCCCATGCGTCGTAGTGTCGTAGCCGGTAACTGGAAGATGCACGGGTCCAGCTCGATGATCGAGGACCTGGTGAAGGCGCTTGCCGATTCGGTCAGCGCGGATGCCTGTGATGTCATCGTCAGCCCTTCATTTCCTTACCTGCCGCTGGTTCAACAACTGGCAGCGGGAACCGGGATTGGCCTGGCGGGTCAGAATTGCAGCGCTCATTCGCAGGGCGCGCATACCGGTGAAGTGGCCGCGGATATGCTCCGCGACATTGGTTGCGACTGGGTCATCCTGGGCCACTCCGAACGCCGCCAGGCGGGGGAGACTGACCAGGAGGTAGCGGCCAAGGCAGTAGCGGCGCGCAGCGCCGGCCTGAAGCCGATCTTGTGCGTGGGCGAGACCCTGGAGCAGCGCCAGGCGGGCGATGCGGTGGCAATTGTCACCGGACAGCTCGAAGCCTTGGTAGCGGACCTGGCCGATGGCGACATGATCGCCTATGAGCCGGTCTGGGCCATCGGTACCGGCGAGACGGCAACGCCGGAGCAGGCCCAGGAGATGCACGGCGAGATTCGCGCCTTCCTGGCCGAGCGACAGCCGGCGCTTGCGGAGGCAACCCGCCTTTTGTATGGCGGTAGTGTGAAGGCAGACAATGCTTCGGCTTTGTTTGCCGAAGAGGATATTGATGGTGGCCTGGTCGGCGGCGCCTCACTGAAGGCAGACGACTTCGCAGCCATCGTCAGGGCGGCCTCGTAGGGCCGGCCCGGGAGTGAAACGAGACTGATATGGAACAACTGATTCTGATTGCGCACCTGCTGATTGCCTTTGCAATCATCGGCCTGATCCTCTTGCAACAGGGCAAGGGTGCGGAAATGGGCGCCTCCTTCGGCGCGGGCGCGTCGCAGACGCTGTTCGGTTCAACCGGCAGCGGCAACGTGCTGACGCGAGCCACGGCGATCCTCGCCACGGCGTTCTTCCTGACCAGCTTTGGCCTGGCGATCATCGCCAAGGAAGGTGCCAGCCCGGAAACCGAACTGGCCATCCCGCTGCCCGCCGCCGAACAGGAGATGCCGGCAATGGAGGCCACGGTGCCGGCACTGGAGTCTGACCTGCCGGTGTTGGAAGAAGATGTTCCCGAGGCAGCCGTCAGCGCTGACGAACTGCCGGAAGTACCCGAGAACCAGTAAGTCGGGGAGACAAGTTAAGCCGAAGTGGTGGAATTGGTAGACACGCTATCTTGAGGGGGTAGTGAGCTTTGCTCGTGCGGGTTCAAGTCCCGCCTTCGGCACCAATCTTGGTAGAGAGACGCTCGATTTCATCGGGCGTTTTTCGTTTCTGACGTACGCTCCTTTCGCGGGACTAACCCAGGGCTCGTAATTCCCGGGCCAGCACAGCTGTCCCGGACTCGCCCGCGATTTGCGGTGCAAATCGCCCCGCCTTCGGCACCATTCTTTCTAGGGGCTCCTGATCTGGAGCCCTTGCCCAAGCACCATACGTAACTGGATTCGCGGGACTATTCCGGCCCTCGCTGTATCCGGGCCAGCACAGCTGTCCCGGGCTCGGTCGCAAATTGCTGTGCAATTTGCCCCGCCTTCGGCGTGCTCCGGTTCGCTGTCTCGTTATCCCTGGTACACGTCATTCCCGCGAATGCGGGAATCCAGTTGGCGCGATGCTTCCGCCTTCGGCGTGCCAGCGAATTGGCGTAGCCGTTCTGTTCTCGCGTTGGCCCCTGCCCCGTCATGCCCGAGTACTTCCGTCATGCCCGAGTACTTCCGTCATTCCCGCGCAGGCGGGAATCCAGAGCGGCCGTTCGCGGGACTATTCCAGGGCTCGTAATTCCCGGGCCAGCGTAGCTGTCCCGGACTCGCCCGCGATTTGCGGTGCAAATCGCCCCGCCTTCGGCGTGCTTCGGTTCATCACCCAGTCGTTCGTGGACTTCGCTCGTGAATTGCTTAGCAATTCACATTGCGGCGCGCGGGGCCTGCCGCCATTGCTTGATGGGCCTGGGAGGATCTAGCCAGGGGTTGCGGCGGTGGAGGCCATAAGGAACAGAATTATGCCCCACACCCATTTGGTGTTGCTTCTGGCATCGGCTCGTCTCACTTCCATGGTCTCGATACTTGCCAGCGGTACTTCCACCGGTGTGCGTTGGTTGTCCCAGCGAGTGCCGCGCAGGGTCTCGTCGCCGATTTCGGTGAGCTTGAACTTGGTGACCTGCCCAGAGGAATCGCGAACGCGCAGCACATCACCCACCTGCACCTCAGCAGGCAGCGCGACCTGTTGAGGGCCTGGCCGCTGCAGCTCAACAGGGTGCATGTTGGTACAGCCAATCAGGGCAGTGACCAGCAGTACGGAAATCACCTGCTGCCAGCGCCAAGTCCTTTTGTAATAGCGCGATTGCTCCATGCCGTCAGTGTAGAACACAGTCGGTATCCCAGCTGTGGAAACCTCGCCAGCCATTTGAGTTAGATACCTGGTTTTTCTGCTCAGTGTGAGCGCGGATTTGTACCCTGCCCAGTCTGGACCGTATGCGCCGTGGGTGGCGCATCCGAGCCCCCATGGACGGGTTCACGGCGTGTCCAGACTGGGCAGGGTGCGAAGCCGCGCGGCGCCATGATGAGAAACCAGAAAGGCGGTTGACCAAGGGTAGGGTGGTCCCTATAATTAGCGCCCTTCCGAGCAGGTAGCCAGGCCTGTTTGATCGCGAAAGCCGAGGGGCTTTGGCAAGGAACGAGTTTTGATGCGGGGTGGAGCAGCCTGGTAGCTCGTCGGGCTCATAACCCGAAGGTCGTCGGTTCAAATCCGGCCCCCGCTACCAAACTAGTTGGCGCAGTACGTAAGTGCCCGTGCCAACAACAGCGAACGACGAGGTCCGATTCCCGCGTTCGCTGCCAAGGACGCACCGACGTGGTTTGGATAACGGTGCGAATTAAAAAGCCCCTTATTAGGGGCTTTTTGTTATGTGCGAAAAGAGGTCCCGATAGTGGGGCGCGCGGGCAACCGCGAAAACTGGCGGGAGGCTAGCCGAGAGTGGCCAGTCGGGAACAGAAAATCGAGGCACTGCTGGAGCCCACCATCGAAGCGCTGGGTTTCGAGCTCTGGGGTCTCGAGTACCTGTCCCAGGGCCGACACACGATCTTGCGTCTTTATATAGACGGCGAGAACGGAGTGACGGTCGATGACTGTGCCGAGGTGAGCCGTCATGTCTCCGGCGTCATGGACGTCGAAGACCCGATTACCGGTGAGTACACGCTGGAAGTGTCCTCGCCAGGGGTGGACAGACTGCTGTTCCGCCTCGACCACTACCCGATGTATGTGGGTGAGTGGATTGAATTGCGCTTGCGCACGCCCTTCGAAGGGCGTCGCAAGTTCAAGGGAACCTTGAAAGGAATCGAGGGAGAGGATGTGGTAGTCCAGGTGGACGATCACGAATTCCTGCTCCCACACAGCGCCATAGAACGGGCGCAGGTGCGGCCACGGCTCTAGCTCCACATAGAGAGTGGCCCAGGTAAACGCCGGTACGCCGGCACTAATTCAGCACACTAATTCAGCACACCGGGTGTGCGCAGGCGAGACGAGAATGAACAAGGAAATCTTGCTGGTAGCCGAGGCGGTATCCGCCGAGAAAGGCGTCTCTGAAGACATTATCTTCGAGGCGATTGAACTGGCCCTGGCCACGGCAACCAAGAAACGCTACGACGAAGAAGCGGATATCGAGGTCAGCATCGACCGCGAGTCCGGCGACTACGTGACCAAGCGTCGCTGGCTGGTTGTGCCCGACGAGGAGCTCGCGCTGCTCGGCACCCAGTTCACTACCGAGGAAGCCGCTGAGGTTGATACCAACCTCAAGCCCGGCGATATCCACGAAGAGGTGGTGGAGAACGTCGACTTCGGCCGTATCGCTGCCCAGACCGCCAAGCAGGTCATCGT
>JASJBK010000108.1 GCA_030066555.1 Halieaceae bacterium | reverse complement strand
CGAAGTGGCGCTGGTTGGCTACCCGAGCAGTCATGCCCGCTCAAACGTCGACCTGTCGGCAGAGAGCTTTGACGCCGATCTGCTGGAGTTCCAGATTGTTTCGCGCCCTATTGTAATCGCCCGCTCCGCCGGCGTCGGCAAGCGCTTGCAGGACCTGGACCTGCAGGCCCGGCATGGCTGCTTCGTCGAGGGCATCGAGCGCACCCAGGTGCCGCTGCCGGTCAAACCTGACCTGCTGCTCAACCGCGGTGACGTGCTCACCGTGAGCGGCGAGCTACACCGGGTGGAGCTACTGGTGGAAGAACTGGGTTTTGTCGAAAGCAGCAGCGACTCTACCGACCTGATGTCCTTCGCCATGTTCTTTACCGCCGGTCTGCTGCTGGCACAGCTCTCGGTGCTTTTTGGCGAGATTTCCATAACCCTGGGCGCCGCCGGCGGCCTGTTGGCCAGCGGCATCCTGATGGGCTATTTCCGTTCCAGGAGCCCCCTGGTGGGGAACATTCCCCAGGGCGCCATCAACGTGCTCAAGGACCTGGGGCTCAATTTGTTTATGGCCAGCGTTGGGCTGAGCGCCGGCGCATCGGTTATCGCGACGCTGGTCGACAGCGGCGTTGTACTGGTCCTACTGGGTTTAGTGATTGCGCTCGTACCCGTGATCATCGGCTACCTGGTGGGCACGCTGGTCCTGAAGATGAACCCCGCGCTGCTGTTGGGGGCACTGGCAGGTGCGATGACCAGCACACCGGCGCTGAGCACGCTGGTGGACGCCTCTCGCAGCAATATTCCCGCCCTCGGTTACGCAGGCACCTATACCTTCGCCAACGTGTTCCTGACCCTGGGCGGCGCGGCCATTATTACCCTGTAGCGGGTTTGCTAGCGGGCAGCGCCCCGGTAGGCCTCCTGCAGGTGGCGCTTGTAGAGCTTGCCGTTTTCCATGCGCGGCAGCTCTTTCATGAAGTCGATTGAGCGCGGCACTTTCACGTGTGACAGGTGCTCGCGGCACCACTCGATCAATTCGTGGGCCAGGCTGTCGTCGGCGCTGTCGTAATCCGCCGGCTGCACCACGGCCTTCACTTCCTCGCCAAACTCCTCGTTGGGAATGCCGAACACGGCCACGTCTGCCACCTTGGCATGAGTGATCAACAGGTTCTCGATCTCCTGCGGATAGATATTCACGCCGCCGGAAATAATCATGAAGTTCTTGCGGTCGGTGAGGAACAGGAACCCCTCCTCGTCCACGTAACCCACGTCACCGAGGGTGGACCAGCCCTGGCGGTTGTAGGACTTCTTGGTCTTCTCCGGTTCGTTGTGGTATTCGAACTTCGGCCCGTTGGCAAAGTACACCGTGCCCACTTCACCGTGGGCGACTTCCTCGCCATCGTCGTCGCAGATGTGAATCTCACCGACCACCGCCTGCCCCACACTGCCGGGGTGTGCCAGCCAGGTATTGGAATCGATGATGGTCATGCCAGAGCCTTCTGAACCGGCGTAGTACTCCATCAGCACCGGGCCCCACCAGTCGATCATCTGGTGCTTCACGTCTACTGGGCAAGGTGCCGCGGCGTGAATTGCGATTTTCAGTGAGCTGACGTCGTATTTGCTACGCACCTCTTCCGCCAGCTTCAGCATGCGGATGAACATGATCGGCACCCACTGGCTGTGGGTAATCTTGTGCTCCTCGATCAGTGACAGCGCTTTCTCGGCGTCATACTTCTCCATGATGACGGTGGTGCCACCCATAGCGAGGATCAGGTTGTTGTAGTGCAGTGGTGCTGCGTGATACAGCGGCGCCGGCGACAGGTAAACCGTGTTCTCGTCGATACCGAAGAAGGCGGCAAAGGCCTGCATGTTTGGATGGACATCATCCAGGCTCTCCAGATCGTTCATCGTCAGCACGCCCTTGGGCTGGCCGGTGGTGCCCGAGGAATACAGCATCGGCGTACCATAGCTCTCGTCTGCGACGCGCTCAGCGGGCATCGCTGCGGTCGCCTCCTCCCAGGAGTCAAAGCCTGGCTCAGTGCCGTTGATCATGTAGAAGTGTTCAATCGCCGGGATATTGCCAATCAGCTCGTCCGCTACTGCCGCAAGCTTTTTCGAGCCGATGAACAGCTTCGCGTTGCAATTCTCGAGGATGTACTGGGTCTCTTCCTTGCGCAGGTGCGTGCTGACAGGCGTAAAGATCAGGCCACACCGCATTGCGCCCTGCACGATCTCCATGAACTGGGGATCGTTCTCGATCATCATGCCGATATGATCACCGCGCTGGAGCCCGTGGGAACGAAACAGTTGGGCAATGCGGTTGGAACGCTCGTCCAGTTCGGCATAGGTGGTCACCTTGCCGGAATTCCCCATGATGATTGCAGGCTTGTCTGGGGTTACCTGGGCGGTGGTGCTGATGTGGGCCATAACCTCGGTCCTCTAATTATCTTTTTAAAACAGCCATGATAGCCGGATTGTTTACAGCCGCTCCAGTATCCCGGTCAGCAGGCGCCAGAAAGGCTCGACGGTTGAAATTTCCAGACGCTCGCGGGGGGAATGGGCGCCGCGAATCGTGGGCCCGAAGGACAATATGTCGCATTCGCCAAGCTTCCCCTTGAGGATGCCGCACTCCAGGCCGGCGTGTATCGCCTTGACGGCAGGCTCACCACCGAACAGCTCCGCATACACGGTCTTGCCCAACGCCAGCAGCTCGCTGTCGAAGTCCGGCTGCCAGCCCGGGTAGTCCATGGTCTTCTCCACATCCATGCCCTGCCACTCGGCGATGGCCATTACCTGCTGGGCGAGACCTTCGGCCTCGTCGCTGTTGAAGTAGCGCAGCGTGGTTTCCACGAACAGCCCTTTGTCATTCACCCGCACCACCGCCATATTGATGCTGAGGTCCACCAGGTCTGCAGGTTGTTCGGCGTTGTAGGCCATGGCGCCGTGTGGGAATACCTGCAGCAGCTGTTCGAACGCCGCCTGCTCGGCTGCTGTCAGTACATCACCGCCCTCGCTTGCCTCGAGTTCCAGCGTCAGGCCGTTGTCGGCTTCCGGCAGGTAGCTCTGCCAGCGTGCCAGCATCTTGGCGTTAAGGGCTTCCAGCACCGGCCCGTTACCTGCGGGCACCTCCACGGTCAGCGAGCCCTCGCGGGGAATTACGTTGTGAGCGGTGCCGCCGTCGAAGGCCACCAGCCGCGCGCCATGGGCGCGGGCGCCCAGCAGCCACTGGCCCAGCAGCTTGATGGCGTTGCCCAGCTGCTGGTGGATCTGGATACCCGAGTGACCGCCTGCGAGTCCGCGCAATCGCAGGGTAAAGGCCTCGCTATCCGCCGGTGCCGCTTCCCGTGCCAGCACCTTGCGCAGCGCCCAGCCGCGACCGCCGGCGCAGCCGACAAAAAACTCCGGCCAGTCCTCGCTGTCGAGATTCAGCATGCGGCGGCCGGTGAGCAGGCCCGGATCCAGCTCCGAGGCACCGAACAAACCGCTCTCTTCTTCCACCGTGAACAACAGCTCCAGCGGCGGATGCGACAGGCCCTCACTGGTCATCAGCGCCAGCGCCGCCGCACAGCCAATGCCGTTGTCGGCACCGAGGGTGGTGCGATCGGCCAGCAGCCAGTCGTCTTCCACCTGCAGGTCCAACGGGTCGCGCTGGAAGTCGTGCTGCTTGTCGTCGGTCTTCACGGTCACCATATCGAGATGGTTCTGGATGATGACCGGGCCTTCCTGCTCGCGACCTTCGCTGCCGGGGACGGCCACCACGAGATTGCCGCGGCTGTCGGTTTTCCAGCTGCAGCCCTGGCTTTCCGCCAGCGCTATCACGTGGTCGCGTACCGCAGCCTCCTCCGCCGAGGGCCTGGGAATTCGAGTGATTTCGTAGAAGCGCTCAAACAGCGCTGCCGGCTGGTCGGGGTAATTGGCAGGCAGGGTCACGGTGAATCTCCAAACAGTAGCTGGGCCAGTTCATCAAAGCGGTTGATAACAAAGTCCGCCAGTGGCGCGTGCGGGCTGTCGCCGGTTGGGTCGAACAGACAGGACGGCATGCCCGCGTTGGCGGCGGCTTCAAGATCGTAACGGAAATCCCCCACGCAGAGCATCTCGGCGGTATCGAGCTCGAAGTGGCCGGCAATGTGCAGCAGGCCTTCCGGGTCGGGCTTGGCGGCCGCGTCTTCACGCGCCACCAGTACCGGCGTGGGAATACCAAGGGATTCCATCATCAACAGGGCGGCTTCGCGGCTGTTGCGGGTAAACAGGCCAAAGGGCATCGATCGCTTCACCAGCAGGCTGCACAGCGATTCGGCGCCGTCGATCCAGGTGGCGCGCTCGGCCCCCTGCATTTCGTACTTGTGAATGACTGAGTGAGCGCGTGCGCGCTCGGTATCGCTGTCCAGATGCTCGAGGAATTCCAGCAGCCCGGTACCCTCGGGGCAGCCAGTCTCCGTGCGCATGGCGGCAAAATCCAGGCGCGAATCCGCCAGGGTGCCGTCGAGATCGAAAACGATGCCGCGAAACACTATTGCAGCCGCCGCTGCATGCACTCCTGCATGCAGGTGGCGACCAGGTCGCCGTCCTGGCTGAAGAAGCGCCCGCGGGCCAGGCCCCGCGCGCTTCCCACCCGCTCGCAGTTCACTTCATACAGCAGCCATTCATCGACCCGGCAAGGCGCGTGAAACCACATGGCATGATCGAGGCTCGCGGTCTGCATGCCCTGATGAAAGCTGCGTCCATGGGGCAACAGGGTGGCGTCCACCAGCCCGCAGTCGGAGATATAGGACAGCAGCGCCGCATGCAGGGCCGGCGAGTCGCCCAGTGATTCGGTGGTCTTGAGCCAGATGTGCAGCAGGCCTTCCCGCGGCCGCGGCTTGCGCCAGTCCACGGGTTCCACAAAGCGCACATCCCAGTCGAGACCGTCGACAATCTGGAACTCGGGCCAGAAGAAGTCTTCCTCCATGTTGCGCTCGCGCTCGTTCTTCAGGCCATCCGGGCCGCGCACGTTGGGCATATCGGGTTCCCAGTCGTCTCCGCCCTCGGGAATGTGAAAGGACATGGAGCTCACCAGGATGATGCGACCCTCCTGGCTGGCCACCACGCGCCGGGAGCTGAAGCTGCCGCCGTCACGGGCCGGCTGGACTTCCAGGGTCACCGGAATCTTGCCGTCACCGGGGCGCAGGAAATAGGCGTGCTGGGAGTGGATTTGCCGTTCTTTCGGCACCGTCAGCTGGGCTGCGCGCACGGTCTGCGCCAACACCTGGCCGCCGTAGAGGCGCGGGCCATCGGGGTGGGTGTTCTGGGCGATAAAGCGATTTTCGCCGTCGGGCTCCAGCGACATGGTGTTCAGCAGGTGCTCAAGAGTCTGGCGGTCGGGCACAGGGTTTCCTTACTACGGCAGGCGATAACAATGCGGGCGACATTATGCCCGCGCGTCTGTGACCAATGGAAGTCTCCCCCTCCCCGGACCATACTCATTGCGATGGGCACAGGGAGAGCCGACATGGAGAACTTCAAAGACAAAGTTGCGGTGATTACCGGCGGCGCCAGCGGCATCGGGCTCGCCATCGCCGAGGCACTGGTGACTGAGGGTGCCCGGGTGGCGATTGCCGACGTCAACGCAGAGGCGGCCCGGGCCGCCGCTGAGAGCCTCGGCGACAGCGCTCGCGCCTATGGCTGCGATGTCACGAAACTCAGCGATATCGAAGTGCTGGCTGATGCCGCCTGGGCAGACTTCGGCCAGGTCGACCTGCTGTTCAACAACGCCGGCGTGATGCCCGGTGTGGCGCCGCTCACCGCCACCAGCGAGAACGACCTGCGCTGGGTGTACGAGGTGAACGTGTTTGGCGCCTGGAACGTGTGCAAGGTGTTTGTGGAACGGCTCACCGCCCAGGGCACCCCCGCCCATATCGTCAACACCGGTTCAGAGAACAGCCTCTGCGCCCTGGGGCCGATGATGGCGGTGTACAACTCCAGCAAGCACGCGGTCCTGGGTTTTACCGACATACTGCGCCGGGAGCTGCCGGACTTTATCAGCATCAGCCTGCTCTGCCCCGGCGTGGTGAAGACCAACCTCTCCAGCAGCGTGGAAGCGCGGCCCGACAGTTTCGGCGGCCCGCAGGAGAACCGGCTCGGCACCATGGCAATCGGTATGGAACCGGCGGAGTTGGCAGAGCGCTGCCTGGCGGGCATTCGCCGCGGCGATTTCTTTATCGTCACCCACTATGCCACCCGCTACCTGGCGGAGGAGCGCTGCAGCGAAGTAATGCAGGCCTTCGATGAGCAGACTGAGGAATACGACGGCTGGCGCGAATGGGACAGCCGCCGCATGATCATGGGGGCGCTGGCCGCCCTGTCAGGGGATTCAGGCTGACTCCGCCCGCGCCGGCTCGATAAATGCGAGCCTGGGGTCATTGGGGTAGATCCACTCATCGCCGATAACCTGCTGCACGCGCAGTTCCTCGGGGACGTTGTCTATCCCGATCATCCTATCTGCGGCCTGGTTCCAGTGGTAGATGCGCACCTCCTGGTAGCTGAGCGGCACACCCTTGAAACCGTAGGACTCCATCGACTTCTGGATCTTCTCGCCAAACTGGGTGTCTTCCAGCAACACCTGGCACAGGGACTCACCGTTGTTGTCGGTCCACAGGTCCGGCGCCACACCGTCGCCCCAGTCCGGTGCCATGGTCCAGGTTTCCATGCGGCACTTCTTGATGCCGTTGGGCCAGAACAGGATCGGCGGGATCGCCACCGCTGACAGCGGCGCGACGAAATTGGGGAACAGGCCGTAGGACTGGGTGCAGGTGCGGGCAATCTCGCCCACGGTATCGATCTGCACGACATCGTCAGGTACGCCCACCGCATCGAGGTTGCCGCGGTCGCCCATCGGCACCGGCGCCACCATGCGGCCGTGACCGTTCAGGTACATGGTATTCACATTGCGGCGGTCATCGAGAATCGGCGACACCGTCTTCGGGTGGATGCTGCGCACGTGGTAGACCTCGGTATTGGCCTCCATAGCGATCTTCCAGTTGCAGTCGAGGTCCCAGATATGCCGCGCCGCCAGCCGGCATTTGTCGAACTGGAACTCCTCCCACTCGTCGGCGATCGGGCCCAGCCACTCCAGCAGGGTCGGGGCGTTCTCATCGAAGTTCACGAATATCAGGTTGCCGAAGCGCTCACAGCGCACCGGCTTGAGGCCGCGGCAGCTGAAGTCCAGGTCGCGAAAATCCTCCGGGTCGCGAATCGCCACCAGGTCGCCGTCATGGCTGTAGCTCCAGCCGTGGTACTGGCAGGTCAGGCGTTTCTTCTTGCCGCTCTCCTCGGTCACCACCGGCGCGCCGCGGTGGCTGCAGGTGTTGTAGAAGGCGTTGATAGCGCCACTGTCGGCGTGTACCAGCACCACCGGCTGGCCCGCGTTTTCCCACAGGCGGAAGCAGCCCGGCTCGGGAATCTCGTCGATGTGGCCGGCCAGCAGCCAGCTCTTGCGCCAGACATGTTCCAGCTCCAGCTCGAAATAGCGTGGGTCCACGTAGCGCCCGGCGGGAATGTCCGGCAGTGAGGGAAAGCCCTCCGGCGGCGCGGTGCGGGCGGCCTCGTATTCCATCAGGTCACGCAGTTGCTGGATCTCGGCGGGGCTCATGGGCATGGTCTTGTCTCCTCGGTCCTAGGCTGCGGCGCTGGCAGCAACATCAAATTGCAGCCACAGGTGGTGGAAGCCGCGCAGCATGTGGGAATGGGTGCGTTCGTTGCCGACCTCGGCGGGGCGCAGGCTGGCAAAGCGCTCCAGCAAGGCCTCCATGGCGTAGCGGGCCTCCATCCGACCCAGCGGCGCGCCAATACAGAAGTGAATGCCATGGCCAAAGGTGTGGTGGTGGGAGCGGCCGCGGTCGAGGCGAAACTCGTCCGGGTGCTCGTATTCATTTTCATCGCGGTTGGCGGATCCCATCAGCACGCTTACCCGCTCACCGGCCTTGATGACCTGGCCGTGAAACTCGACGTCGCGGGTAGCCTTGCGGTCCACGTACTGCACCGGCGCATCGAAACGCAGGATCTCCTCGATCGCCGCGTCGATCAGTGAGCGATCGGCGCGCAAGCGCTCCCAGTCATCAGGGTGCGTCGACAGGTAGTGCAACAGATTGCTGAGCAGGTTGGTGGTGGTCTCGTTGCCGGCGATCAGCAGCAGGATGGCGAAACCGACGATATCTTCATCGCTCAGCACGTCGCCATCCACTTCAGCAGTGACCAGGCGGCTGACCAGGTCCTCACCCGGCGCTGCCCTGCGTTCGGGAATCATGGCCTGGAAAAAGCCGAACAACTCCATGATGTCCTTCATGCGGTCTTCTTCGGACATATCCGTGGTCAGGGTGACCGCGTCCGACCAGCGCTTGAAATCAGCAGCGCGCTCAGCCGGAATTCCCATCAGGTCGGCAATCACCCGGATAGGCAAGGGGATGGTCAGGGCCTCGGCGATATCGATGGGCCTGGACGCGTCCAGGCCGGTCACCATTGCCTGGGCCAGGGCCGCGACACCCTCCTCCATATCCTTGAGTGCACGGCTGGTGAATGCCCGGTTGACCAGGGCGCGCAGTTTGGTGTGGCGAGGCGGGTCGTCCATCAGCAGCGGCAGCATCAACGTGCTACCCGGCGCGTCCGCATTGGAAGAAAAGGTCTCGGGGTCCTTGAACACCTGGCGGATGTCCTCAAAACGGCTGAGTACCCAGGCGTTGTTCTCCTCGTCGAACCACACGGGTTCAGAGTCCCGCCAGCGCGCATAGCGCGGATAGGGATCTTCCAGGTGAGCGTCGTCGAACAGCATGCGGGAGAACCTCGATGGAGCTAACCGAATGGACACAAAAGTATTACGCGTTATACTTTTTTGTCAAGATCGCAAGGCAGGCACGATGTGAGCAGCCCACAGCGCAAGGTCTACAACTCCCCCCGCCAGGTCGAGCGCCAGCAGCGCATTCTGGCCATGGCGCGACAGGAGATTTCCCGCCAGGGCTATGAGGGCCTGACCATGCGCGGCCTGGCCGGTGCCGCCGGCGTGGCACTGAAGACCCTGTACAACCTCTACTCCAGCAAAGACGAACTGCTGTTTGCCGCCGTCGGTGACCTGCTGCAGGACCTGCAGGCCCTCTCGGAAGTGGCCGATGCGGAACCCGGCCTGCCCCGGAGTCTCGCCTACACCCGGGTGCTGGGCGAGACCATCGTTCGCGAACCGAGCTACGCGCACGCCATGGCACAGGCGCTGTTCCAGTCGGCGGGCTCACATCGTCTGGTCGATATCCTGTTGCGGGACAATGTTGAGGTCATGGGCGATGCCCTGACCGTGGCCGAGTCCCAGGGCGAGTTGCTCCCCGGCACCGACACCGGTGCCACCGCCCGGCGCCTGGTGGCTGCGCAGTGGGGCTCGGTCATGATGTGGCAGAAGGGATTACTGGAATTGACGGCCGTGCCCGCCGAACTAC
Organism: Halieaceae bacterium; assembly: GCA_030066555.1. Taxonomy (GTDB): domain Bacteria; phylum Pseudomonadota; class Gammaproteobacteria; order Pseudomonadales; family Halieaceae; genus JANQIO01. Next base: position 355 of record JASJBK010000108.1, on the reverse strand, counting down.
TCGCCGGGCAGGTCGCCATCCTGCAGTCTGTGTGCCGGCCGTCGCGGCGGCGCTGGCTGGCGAGCTTCTAGGCGCCGCGGCCGGCGAGCAGCTCTTTCTGCAGCGCCGTGATGCGTTTGGTCGCCGCCATGACTGACATCTCAGGTGCCGGTTTGCCGGCCTTGCCCAACTCGTCCAGCTGGGCATAGAACCAGAACTGCACCGCGAAGCCGGCGATGGAGCGCAGCGCGCTGATTTTGGTGAGAAAGCCGAGCCAGCTCGGGAACAGCGACAGCTGCTTCTCGTAGCGGTTGAGTTCATCGGCACCGGCCAGCAGTTTTGCCGGCGCGTCGGTGTCCACGCACATGGGTCGGCC
>JASJBK010000107.1 GCA_030066555.1 Halieaceae bacterium | reverse complement strand
CGGCGTCAGCGGCATGTGATTGGCGGCGACCTGGTCCAGGTCGGTGGTGAACGGGTTGCTCATCGGGCGCTCTCACGTGTGTCAGTTAATAGTTCGGTGGTCAGCAGGCGCCGCAGCCAGCCCTGGCTGTTGCGACCCTCGTCCCGGAGGGCAAACAGCTCCGGCAGCATAGCCTCGATCTGGCCGGCCACCTCGTCGCGAATGCCCAGCAGGGCTTTTTTGCTAAGGCGCTTGCCCCGGTAGGTGGCCAGGTTTAGCGGCTCCCCAAATTGAATGTAGCAGCGCTGGGGCTTGGGGAAAGGGGTTCCGAGCGCACCCAGCGGCACCGGTGGTAACAGGTCGGGCCGGGTGTTGTCGGTCAGCAGCCCGGCGCGGGCCAGCAGCTCGCCCAGCCAGGTGTCGGGAATGTCACGGCCCTCCACCCAGTGCTCGTAGAACTCATCAGGGCCGACGTGGGCGCAGGGCAAAATGGTATAGCCGTGCTCGGCGGCCATACGCACAAAGCCGGCGCGGTCTTTCCACTGCAGGGTATAGCGCTGGGCCTGGGTCTTGGTGGCCTCATGGGCGCCACCGGGGAATACCATCAGGTCGTGGCCGGCTTCCATCAGCGCGCTGCACACCTGCGGGTGGCCGATCACCGCGCCCTGGGCCAGCAGGAACTCTTCGGAATAAGGGTTCCACAGGGCCTTGTCGCCGAGCCCGCGCAGGAAGCGACCGTGCTCGTGCCACATCAGTGGCGCAAATATCATGCCGTCGGTGGCGAACAGGCTATGGTTGCCGATGAACAGGCAGGGCTCGTCGGGCAGATTGCGGGCATTCACCAGCTCGGCGCGTAGCAGGCGCCGGATCAGCGGATAGGCCAGGTAGAACATGGAGCCTGGCCGGCCCACGGCCAGCGCCCGCTCGATGTGTTGGTCCAGCGCGTCCCCGTTAATGGGATCGTTGTCACGGTCCATCATTCCCATGCCGGATATCTTACGCGGGACGGCCCGTTTCACCTATACTGTGCGTTTTTCGCCGCGATTCCGCGGTCGCTCTATGGAGATAGCAATGCGTACTGGACGTCGTCTCTGGCAGGCACTTCTATGCCTGGCCCTGACATTTTCATTCGCCGGTTCACTGGCCCAGGCCCAGGACGAGAAGCCGAAACCCGGCCTCAATGCGGCTACCCTGAAAGGCCTTGAACTGCGCAACATCGGCCCGGCCGTCACCTCGGGCCGCATTGCCGACATCGCCATCCACCCCGACAACCGCGCCGTCTGGTACGTGGGTGTCGGCAGCGGCAATATCTGGAAAACCGTCAATGCGGGCACTACCTGGGAGACGATCTTCGACAACGAGGGCTCCTACTCCATCGGCGCCATCACCCTCGATCCCAGCGATCCCAATACGGTCTGGGTCGGCACCGGTGAAAACGTCTCCGGTCGCCACGTCGGCTACGGCGACGGCGTCTATCGCAGCCGCGATGCCGGCAAGACCTGGGAAAACCTCGGCCTGAAGAATTCCGAGCACATCGGCATGATCCGGGTTCACCCGGAAGATCCCAATACCGTATACGTCGCGGCGCAGGGGCCCCTGTGGTCTGGTGGCGGCGATCGCGGCCTGTTCAAAACCACCGACGGCGGTGACAACTGGGAGAATATTCTCAGCGGTGGCGAGTACACCGGTGTCAGCGAGGTGCACATGGACCCGCGCGACCCAGACGTACTTTACGCCGTGAAATGGCAGCGTCTGCGCACCGTGGCAGCGCTGATGGACGGCGGCCCGGAGACCGGCATTTACAAATCCACTGACGGCGGTGCCACCTGGCGCGAGCTGACCGAGGGCCTGCCAGCGGGCGCCAAGGGCAAGACCGGCCTCGCTATCTCCCCCATCAACCCCGACGTGGTGTACGCCACCATAGAGCTCGAAAACCGCACCGGCGGCTTCTGGCGCTCCGAGAACGGTGGCGAGAGCTGGGAGAAGCGCAGCGACTACCTGTCCAGCGGCACCGGTCCGCACTACTACCAGGAGCTGTTTGCCAGCCCCCACGACTTTGATCGCGTCTACCAGGCGGATGTCTACCTGCACTACACCACCGACGGCGGCAAGAACTTCACCAAGATGCCCCGTTCCAACAAGCACGTTGACCACCACGCCGTGGTGTTTGATTCCAGGGACCCGAACTACCTGCTGGTGGGCAACGACGGCGGCGTTTACGAGAGCTTCGACAAGGGCGAGAGCTGGAAATTCGTGGCCAACCTGCCGCTGACCCAGTTCTACAAGGTCAGCGTCGACTACGACACGCCGTTCTACAACGTCTATGCCGGCGCCCAGGACAACAACTCCCTGGGCGCGCCTTCGCGCACCGATGAGACTTCCGGTATCAAGAACTCTGACTGGTTTGTCACCCTGTGGGCGGACGGTCACCAGTCCTTTGCCGACCCGGATAACCCCAACATCATCTACGCTGAGTGGCAGGAGGGGAACCTGACCCGCTTTGACCGTGCCACCGGCGAGAGCGTCTACATCCAGCCGCAGCCGGGCAAGGGTGAAGAGGCCGAGCGCTTCAACTGGGATTCGCCGATCCTCATCAGCCCCTTCGATTCCAAGCGCCTGTACTTCGCCAGCCAGCGTGTCTGGCGCAGCGATGACCGCGGTGATTCCTGGACGCCGATATCCGGTGACCTGACCCGCAACATCGACCGCCTCAAGGAACCGATGATGGGTCGCCAGTGGAGCTACAACTCTCCCTGGGACCTGTATGCCATGTCCCAGTTCTCCACCATCACTTCCCTGGCGGAGTCGCCGCTGGTGGAGGGCCTGCTGTACGCCGGCACCGACGACGGCCTGATCCAGGTGAGTTATGACGGCGGCCAGAACTGGCGCCGCATCGACAAGCTGCCGGGCGTACCGAGCAACTTCTTTGTTAACGATATCCGCGCCGACCTGCACGACCCGGACACGGTCTACGTGGTGGTGGACAACCACAAGGCGGGCGACTTCAAACCCTACGTTTTCAAGAGCGAGAACCGCGGCCGCAGCTGGAAGAGCATCGTCAGTAACCTGCCCGACCGTCATATCACCTGGCGTATCGTGCAGGACCACGTGAAGCCGGAGCTTTTGTTTCTCGGCACCGAGTTCGGCCTGTTCTTCACCATCGATGGCGGCAAGCGCTGGGTGAAGCTGGAAGGCAACGTGCCCAACATCCCGTTCCGCGACGTGGTCATCCAGCGTCGTGAAAATGATGTGGTGGGCGCCACCTTCGGTCGCGGTATCTACATTCTCGACGACTACTCGGCCCTGCGTGAGATCAGTGATGCGCAGCTGAAGAGTGACGCGAAGCTGTTCCCGGTGCGCAAGACGCCCTGGTACATTCCGCGTCGCAGCCTTGGCTGCTGGGACGAGAACTGTCAGGGTGCCCAGGGTAACGGCTTCTACGTCGCCCCCAACCCTCCCTACGGCGCCGTGTTTACCTACTACCTGCCCGAAGAGATTCGCAGCCTCAAGGACCAGCGTCGCGAGCGCGAGAAGCCGCTGGAGAAGGAGGGCGCCAACACGCCGTTCCCCGGCTGGTCTGCCATCGAGGCGGAAAACCTGGAAGATGCCCCGGCGGTCGTGCTGACCGTGCGCGATGATAAAGGCAACCTGGTGCGGAAACTTGAAGGCCCCGTCAAGGCCGGCTTCCACCGGGTGGCCTGGAACCTTCGCTACCCGGTCAACCGCCCCTGGGTCGAGCCCTCCAAGCGCGGCAACGACTGGTCCACGCCCTCAGGCGTCATGGCGGCCCCGGGTACCTATACGGTGACCATGTCGACCCGCGTCGACGGCAAGCTGGAAACCATGCCCGGTTCACAGACTTTCGTCGTCGAGTCCATTCGTACGCCGACCCTGGATAACGTCAGCCAGGAAGAGCGCGTCCAGTACGCGCTCAAGGTCGACGAGCTTGAGCGTGCGGTGCGTGGCAGCATATCCACCATCGACCGCCTGCTGGTGGCCACCGGTGCCGCCAAGGAGAAGCTGCTGGATAGCAGCGCCGATCCGGCCCTGTACGAGCGCGCCCACGGCATCGAGCGCCAGGCGAAGCGCCTCCGCGACCGCCTGACCCAGAACGCCAAACGTGAGGAATTGGGCGATCCTGGCCCGGTACCGGTGATGCGCCGACTGTCGGTGGCGGGTGGTGCCAACCCGTCGCAGGTCTATGGCCAGACCCCGGCCAATCGCCAGCAGTTTGCGATTGCCGAGGAAGAGTACGCCGAGATCTACCGCGAGCTGGAAGACCTGGTGAATGGCCAGTTCAACGCCCTGCAGGAAGATCTGGAGAAAGCCGGAGTCCCATGGACCCCTGGCCGCGGCCTGCCGCTGCTCGACAGCCTTTAAGGCTTAGCTGCATCAGCAAACCCCCGGCTCGTGAACCGACCGGGGGTTTTTTCTGCCCGGTCACCCTCCGTTGCTGTCATTCCCGCGAAGGCGGGAATCCAGCCCGTATGTGGCGACCGCGCAACTGGATCCCCGCCTTCGCGGGGATGACTGAGAAAGTAAGGGAATGGCGGGGCCTGGTGATCTAGCTACCCGCGTAGGCGCGGGCCACTTCCTCGGCGATGATCTTCACACCAGCCTGCACCTTCTCGGCGTCCTGGGCGTAGGAAACGCGGATGCACTCGTCCCGGTGGGGCCAGTCTTCACCGTCGATGCCGATGAAGAAGTCCTGCCCCGGCGCCACCAGTACGCCACGTGCCTTGAGGCGCTCGTAGAGTTCCTCGCTGGTAATCGGCAGGCCTTCGAACCACAGCCACAGGAAGATCGCTCCCTCGGGTTTGTGGATATGGAAGGGCAGGTCGCCCATGGCGGCGCGGAACCAGTCCACCGTCTGCTGGGAGCGTTCCCGGTAGAAGGGAGTAACGTGGCGCGCGGTCAGCTCGAGGATTTCGCCACTGCGGAACCACTCCCGGGCAATGGCGGGGCCCAGGTTGCCGCAGGCCAGGCTGACGATGGTGTTGGCGTTGGTGTAAGCGTCGATAATTTCTTCGTTGGCAATGATGATGCCGGTGCGTACCCCGGGCAGGCCCAGCTTCGACAGGCTCAATGCGAGGATGATGTTGTCGTTCCACAGCGGGGTGGCCTCGACAAAACAGATGTTGGGGAATGGCAGGCCGTAGGCGCCGTCGACGATAAGCGGTATACCCCGTTCACGGGCAATGTCGTCCAGGTGCGCGAGCTCATCATCGGTAAGCACATTGCCCGACGGGTTGGTCGGCCGTGACACGCACATCGCCCCCACCGTCTCGTCCGGGTGCAGTTCGGAAAAATCCACCCGGTACTTGAAGATGTGGTCTTCGAGAATATCGATACTGGGGCGCGTGCCGCTGAAGAAATTCTCACACAGGCCCACATCGGCATAGCCCAGGTACTCCGGGGTCAGCGGCAGGTGGATGGTGCGCTGGCTGCCATCGGCCATCTGGCCCGCGAACATGTTGTAGATCACGAAGAAGGCCGACTGGCTGCCGTTGGACACGGCGATGTTGCGCGCCGTCAGGTTCCAGCCGTACTCCGTCTTGAGAAAGGTCGCCACCTGCTCGCGGAAATCGATATCGCCCTGCGGTGACTGGTAGATGCCGAACAGGGAGTGGCGCTGCTTCGGGTCCTGCATCAGCGCCTCAAGGCGCTGCTGGAACAGGGCCTCGACGTCCATCAGGCGGCTGGGGTTGCCGCCGCCCATGAAGATCGCGTCGGGGTTGCTGTGCAGCGCCTCCCCGAGGTCTTCCATCAACTCGACAATGCCAGACTTGCCGGCGAACTTTTCACCGAATGCGGATAGTTTCATGGGCCCCCCGTGACCGCCTGTGAGGATACTCCCTCCGCCAGAGGTCGCCAACCGTGCTAGGCTAAACCTAGATCCATATCAACGGCGGGCTATGGAAAACAGCGCTTACCGGGCAGTTTTTTTTGATATCAGTGGCGTGCTCTACCAGGGCGGCGAACTGATCGCGGGTGCACCGGAGGCGGTAAGCACTGTACGCGACGCGGGGCTGGCGGTGCGCTTTCTCACCAATACCTCGCGCAAGACCTGCGCACAGATTCGCGCAGATCTCGCCGCCTTTGGCATCGAGACCGCCGAGGGCGAGGTGATCACCGCACCGTCTGCCGCGCACGACTATCTGCGCGATCACGGATTGAGGCCCTGGTGCCTGGTGCACCCGAATATCGCCAGCGAGTTTGCCGACCTCGACCAGGACTACCCCAACGCGGTGGTGCTGGGCGATGCCGCAGACGGGCTCAACTACGACAATCTCAACCGTGCCTTCCGGCTCTGCCATGGCGGCGCGACACTGCTGGGTATTGGTGCCAATCGCTTCTTTCGTGAGGGCGATACCCTGCTGCTGGACGCCGGGCCCTTCATCAAGGCGATCGAATACGCGGCCTCTGTTGAGGCGGTGATCCTCGGCAAGCCGTCCGCGGTTTTTTTCCGGCAGGGGCTGGAGGACGTGGGCTGTTCACCTGGTGAGGTGCTTATGGTCGGTGATGACGTGTTCGGTGACGTCGAAGGGGCCATGAAGGTGGGGCTGGCTGGCTGCCTGGTGCGCAGTGGCAAGTACCAGCCGGGCGACGAAGACCGGGTGGCGGGTGAGTTTGCCTGTATCGAATCGGTGGCGGATCTCGAGAGCGTTTTGTAATCACCCCGGGGCCTCGGTACTCTTGGGGTGAGGGGGTTGTCATGTCTTTACGCAGTGCCAATATCGAAAAGCTCAAGGACCGGACCTTCGACGTCCTGATCGTCGGCGGAGGCATTAATGGCGCGGTGTCGGCGGCCTCGCTGGCCGCCCGCGGTGTGAAGGTGGCGTTGATCGATCGCGGCGACTTTGCCGGTGACGTCAGCTCCAATTCCTCCAACCTGGCCTGGGGCGGCATCAAGTACCTGGAAAGCTACGAATTGCTGCTGGTCCGCAAGCTCTGCAAGTGTCGCAACCAGTTGATGCGGGAATACCCCTCGACGGTGCAGGAGATCCGGTTCCTCACCACCATCCAGAAGGGCTTCCGCTTTCCCCCCTTCCTGATTTTCCTCGGCACAGTGCTGTACTGGTTTATCGGCCTGTTCGGCACCAAACCGCCACGCTTCCTGACCCGCAAGCAGCTCGCGCGCCGGGACGCGGCTATCAATACCGAGGGCGCTGCCGGCGGCTTTGAGTATTCAGACTGCTACCTGCATGACAATGATGCTCGCTTCGTCTTCAACTTCATTCGCTCCAGCATGAACTATGGCTGTATCGCTGCGAACTATGTCGAGTCCCTGGGCGCGGAGCGCCGTGACGGGCTGTGGCAGATCAAGGCACGCGATGTGGAGGGAGGCGATGAGTTCACAGTGCGTGCGCGGGCGCTGATCAACGCTTGCGGCCCCTATGTCGATGCGCATAACCAGCTGACCGGTGAGCAGACCACCCACCAGCATGTGTTCTCCAAGGGCATCCATCTGATCGTGGATCGGGTGACGCCGCACCACCGGGTACTGACCTTCTTTGCCAGCGACGGACGCCTGTTCTTCGTGATTCCCATGGGCGAGCGCACCTGTGTCGGCACCACCGACACCCGGGTGGAAGACCCGGCGGAAGGCGTTACAGACGAAGACCGTCGCTTCGTGCTGGACAACGTCTCAAGCCTGTTGAAGCTGCCCAAGCCCCTGCGGGTGGAAGACATCATCGCCGAGCGCTGCGCGGTGCGGCCGCTGGCCACAGAGCGCAGTACCGAGGACTGCGAGGGTGTGGAGTGGGTGCAGCTATCCCGCAAGCACCAGATCGAGGCGGATGCCGACAACTGTCACCTCAGCATCTACGGTGGCAAGCTCACTGACTGCCTCAACGTCGGCGACGAGGTGGCTCACGCCATTCGAGATTTCGGGATCGAGGTGCCGGACTTCCGGCGCAAGTGGTACGGCGAGCCCGGCAAGGCGATTCGCGAGGAGTTCATGTACCAGGCCCACATGATGAACCTGGACAGCCTCACTCCGCCGACGTCGATCGAACCGCTGTCAGCCCGGCTCTGGCGCCGTTACGGCGACAAGGCTATCGACATGCTGGAGGCTATTCGCCAAGACCCGCAACAGGCGGAGCTGCTTATTGAACACACTGAGTACCTGCGCTGCGAGATCGAGGAGACTGCCGAAAGCGAGATGGTGGTCAAGCTCGAGGATTTCCTGCGCCGGCGTTCCAAGATCTCCCAGGTGGTGCGCCACAATGACATCATCCACGCCCGCGGTCTCATGGAAGCCTGCCAGGTGCTGTTCGGGGAGCAGGCGCAGCAGAAGTACCAGGAGTACCTGGACGATCACGGCGGTGACACCAGCCCGCAACTGCGACTGGCCTGATCGTAGTCAGGCGCCGGGATTGTTCTGGCGGTAGATATCCAGGAAGAAGCCCCGCACCAGTTCCAGCGCCTCGGCGCGGTCGATGTTGTTCTGCTTGGCCAGCCGACCGGCGATGGCCTTGATCGAGGTCTTGCCGTCCACCTCGCCGGCCAGTTCGCCGTGTACCCTCTGCTGGCGGGCAAAGTCCTGGAAATAGCGCACCGCGGGGATCGGCTTGTCGGTATCCAGCACCCAGCCGGGCAGCACCTGGGGCTCCTCGCGGGCGGCCACGTCCGCGGTTTTCTCCGCCCGCCAGGACCAGACCCGCTCCATGCGATAACCGGCGTTGTGGGGCGACCTGAGGTAGGGCATCTCGGTCTCCTTTGCCTCGCCCAACGAAAAGCCGCAGTCGCCGGCGATGGATCGCACTTCCTCCACCGTGTAACAGTAGGCATCACGACGCTGGTTGAAGACCAGACTGCCAAAGTTCACCCAGCTCCCGCCGACCGGCAGGTACTGGTTGAGGTCGGTCAGGAAACGACTCAGCTCGTAGGGCTGGATATCGATCAGCCAGGGTGTGACCACCAGGTCGAAGCTGCCTCGCTCGAACGCCGGCCTGGCGACGTCGGCAAAGGCCAGCTGCAGGTTGGCCGGCCACTCGGGCAGGCCCCTGAAAGCCTGCTCCACGGCGATATTGGCGGTATCCCGAGGCTGGGCGGGAAACTCGAACAGGGAGAAATCCTCGCCGGAGAAAATCCTCTCCGCCGCCAGCAGCAACAGTGGGTTGATATCCGTGGCCACCGTCAGTGCCGGGTTCAGCGCCGCATTCAGGTCGTGGGCCAGGCGCGCGCTGCCGGCGCCCAGCACTAGCAGTCGTGAGGGCTTGTCGCCCTCCAACTGTTCCACTACCTGTTCGCAATTCTGGTGGTTTTCTTCTTCGCCCCAGATCCAGTCCCGGTACAGGTTGGCCTCGTAGCTCAGCAGGTTCTGGGTAGAGGGGGCGCGATCGCGCAGGGCGTCATAGAGTGACTTTTCCGCCACCCGCGCAGTCGCCAGCGGTGCAACCAATTCGGTAACGCCAGCGAGGAAGGCCCGCTTGGCGTCGCACATGTTCGCAAGCCTTGCCTGGCTGGCCGCCGGGGCGCGGGCTGCTTCCCGCTCCAGGGTGTCGGCCTCGGCGCGCAATACCTGCTGGAAGTGGTTGAGCTTGGCGCCCCAGTCCAGCAGCGAATTGCGCGGGTGGGGCAAGAGCCAGGGTATGCCGTTGATCAGAGGATAGCTGTGCTCGCCACATGCAGAGTGCAGCTCATTGTCGGATAGGGTGAGCTCGCTGCCGCTGACGGGGCAACGCAGAAGCGCCTGGAAATTTGCGCTGAGATTCATGGAGATGATAGCCGGCCGGAGACAGTGTCTTACAAGTATCTGAAGCTGGGAGTATACGGCAAAGCCTGGGGATGGCAGGTGCCCCAGGTCTCAGTCTACCGCAAGCGTCAGGAATCGGTGGCCGCCTTCACCTGTTTTTGCAACCAG
>JASJBK010000013.1 GCA_030066555.1 Halieaceae bacterium | reverse complement strand
CCAGCACTTCCAGTGGAGTGAGCAAGTCTGGCAGGGCGGCAACTGCCTCCAGTGCCGGATCGCGACCTGCGAACCACAGCTCGGAGCGCCAGGGCGCAGGAATAACCGGGGCAGTGAAGCGGCGTGCGTCATTGGCCAGCCAGCTACTCCAGTGCAGGCTGGAAACCCTCAGCGTCAGGCCGCTGTTGGGAAGCTGCAGTTTCTTCGAGTCGCCAAAATGGTCGGGCATGGCGCCGGAACCCTCACCCACGAACAGGGCCTCGGTGTAGGCCTCGAGGTCATTCAGGAGAAACTGCGCCGCGGAAAAAGTGCGCCTGCCGATCAACACGTAGCAACGCCCATAGCGGTTGATGTCCGCATTGGCCAGCAGGGCGAGCAACAGGCCGCGGTTGAGATCGCCGGCGCCGCCGAAGTTCCGCCTGAGGTCGATTACCAGGCGCGCATTGCGCTGGCTGGCAAATGCGAGCTGTGCGGCAAAGAACTCGACCAGGCCTGGCCCTTCGCCAGCATCGCCGATCTCGTTGATTGCCACATAGTGCAGGCCCTGGTCGGCCAGGTAACTGGCAAAGTACTTCGTTTCGGTGTGCTGCAAGTGCAGTGGCCGCTGGTCCCTGAAACCATCCAGCCAGCGGCTGCCGGGTGGTGCGTTCTCGAGTTTCAGCTCGGCTGGCTTTGCGCCTGCCTTTTGCAGTTCAAGGGTCGTCACTGCCGCGGCCTCGGTAATACCCAGGGCTGCGACCAGCGCCGGAAGAGACAGGCGATCAGCCACCTTCAGCCGCGTGGCATTCTCGTTTTCCGCAAATGCGATTGACGCCAGGCCCTGGAGGACAGTTTCGGTTTCGACGCCGTTATAGCGCAGGAGTTCGGCCCCGATCCATGGCTGGTACCGCGCCGTTGCCGCGGTGACGAAAACGCCGTCTTCGAATACGGCAAATTCCAGGGGCAGCTGTGCAAACGCGAGTGGGATGGCGGGCGCAGGCGTGCCGGTGTGCGCGATACCCAGGCCGCGGGACGGGTCGGCCCGGGGGATGGCCAGCCGTGTATGGCCGTCACGAAAAAGGGCGACCAGCTGGGCCAGCCGGGCGAACACCTGCTGATCTGACAGGCAGGGGATATCGGCCAACAGCGCGTCCCGAGCCTGCTGCAGCGTAATCTCCGGCACCTCTGCGTAAGGGCGGGGGTGGGTGGTGATCAGATGCTCGTGGGCGGCGGCAATGTCCGCGCCCCATTGCTCTGCAGTGAGCAGCGCAGGTCCCTGGCAGCTACTCCTGGTCTCGGCAAGCGCGCCTGCAGGGACCAGCAGCGTGGTCAGTAAGACGACGCTATGAGCGAACCGCAGCGTAAGCCTCGTCACCCCAGCCGATCAGGGTGTCGTTGCGGAATACCAGCGGGGTGGTTTCGTCCCGGGTGGTCTCGCCGTCCGAGCGGCGGTGTTGGGTGCGGAAGAACAGCACGCGGTACTCCTCGCCGTCGTGTGAATAGGCTTCGGAGAACTCCGGTGGGCTCAGCCGATCCAGTACCGCTACCCGCTGCATGCCGATATCCAGCTCGGCAATCACCTCGCGGTTGCGCTCCTGGTCTCGCTCCCAGCTAGTGTTCCAGCCATGGGTGTCGTTGACGACGATGCAGCCCGGCAGTGTGCATAGAGTTGCCAGTACTGTGAACGCAATGAACAAAAACTTCATGTCAGCCTCCTTGTGCCTGGCAAAAATCACGCCGGACGGAATTGTATAGTGTTGTAGTGCACCATAGCACATGATGTGAGAACTTCAAATGCGCGGGTTCTCACCCGAGGAAAACCGGCCCGGGCCTAGCCCGGGAAGCGTTCGAAGGCTGGTAGCCCCTCGGGTATGGCGTGGAAACTCTGCTTGTCCATGCAGAATATGGCCATGTCGGGGCCCTCGAACAGGGTCGGGTCGTCCATGGTGCCCACCTTGACGATCACCGCGGGGAATCCCGGCGGCCGGCTGGTCAGGTGGGTGCCGCAGTTGCCGCAGAATTCGCGGGTCACCGGTCTTTCCAGGTCGCTGCGGGCAAACTTCTTCGGTTCGCCCTCGGTATAGGCAAAACCTTCCGTCGGTATGGCTATCAGCATATTGGGTGAGCCACCGGCGATGTACTGGCACTCCCGGCAATGGCACTGGGCGCGCAGCACGGGGTCGCCCTCAGCGCGGTAGCGAACCTGTCCGCAGTAACAACCTCCAGTGAATTCCATCGCGTGTCTCCCGGTTATGGCTTATCTGGCAGTGTAGCTGCTGCACTGGAGGTCCACCGGATATCCACTAGCCCCAGCCGATCTCGCCCAGGTGCGCGTCGTCCAACCCGAAGAAGTGGGCGATCTCGTGCCATGTGGTTCTGGCAATCTCTCGTTTCAGCTCGGCCTTCGGCAGCCCCATGGCGAGGTGAGGCAGGCGGAAGATGTAGATGACGTCGGGCAGGTTGCCCACATGGTTGCTGTCGCGCTCGGTGAGGGGGACACCGGTATAGAGACCCAGCAGGTGGTTATCGGCGTCGTCGATCACTTCTCCCGGCGTGTCCACCACCAGGATTTCAATGTTGTTGAGCGCCTCGTGAACCCAGTCCGGCAGGCGACTTATCGCTTCGTCAACGACTGCTTCGAACTCTGCCTTGTTCATGCTGTGCCATACCCACCCTGCCGTACCTGTTATTAAGTAAATTCTCGCCGTATTTCGCGCGGTAGACTACTTCAAGATTTCGGTCCCGCCGCCTACCTGGCGGGCTAAAATTAACAGTAGGAATAGACTGCGCAGGTCAGGTCATGTCCGCACAGCCAAGTAGTAAATCAGTCATCGCCATCATCGAGCGCTGGAAAGATGAACCCGGTGGCTTGCTGCCACTGTTCCACGACGTGCAGGCTGCCCTGGGTTACGTGCCACCAGAATCGTTGTCCGAAATCGCCGGCGCCCTGAACCTGTCCCGGGCCGAAGTGCACGGCGTACTCAGCTTCTATCACGATTTTCGAACCGCACCCGCCGGCCGGCACACGGTGCAGATTTGCCAAGCCGAGGCCTGCCAGGCGGTCGGCGCAAGGGCGCTGGCGCAACGGGCAACGGAACTTCTCGGCACCGAATTCGGCAGCACCAGCGACGACGGCGGCGTGACCCTGGAGCCGGTCTATTGCCTGGGCAATTGTGCCTGTGGCCCCTCGGTGCGCGTCGATAACCGCGTTCACGGTCGAGTCGACAGTGAAAGACTCGAGGCGCTGCTGGCGGCATGTCGGCAGCGGGAAGAGCCATGACGGTTGAGGCCTTTTTGCCGCGCGATACGACCGCGTTGGCACTGGATGCTGACGAGGTTGCGGCCGCCCTGCTGGATGCCGGTGTACAGCTCACGCGCAACGGTTCCCGGGGCGCCTTCTGGCTTGAGCCGCTGCTGGAAGTGAAAGTAAACGGCGAGCGGATCGCCTTCGGGCCGGTGACTGTCGAAGATATTCCTGGCCTGCTTGACTCGCTGGCGGCTGAGCCCGCCGACCACCCCCGTTACCTGGGCCCGGTCGAGGCCATTCCCTGGCTGGCAGGCCAGCAACGGCTGACTTTCCAGCGTGCCGGGCTGGGCGATCCCCTCTGTCTTGACACTTACCGCAGCCTTGGTGGCTTCGCCGGGCTCGAACAAGCGCTGGCCATGTCGTCCCGGCAGATCGTGCAGGAAGTGAAGGGCTCAGGCCTGCGAGGCCGCGGCGGCGCCGCCTTCCCCGCCGGCATCAAGTGGCAGACGGTGTTAGATACCGAGGCCGACCAGAAATACGTGGTCTGCAACGCGGACGAGGGTGACTCGGGTACCTTTGCGGATCGCCTGTTGATGGAAGCAGATCCCTACCAGCTCATCGAGGGCATGGCGATCGCCGGCCTGGCGGTGGGCGCCACCCGGGGTTACGTCTACCTGCGCAGCGAATACCCGCTGGCAGCAGAGGTCCTGGTCGCCGCCATAGAGCGGGCCCGGGAAGCTGCTTACCTGGGACAGGACATTCTCGGTAGTGGCCGGGCTTTTGATATCACGCTGCGAATCGGCGCCGGCGCCTATATCTGCGGCGAGGAGACCTCCCTGTTGGACAGCCTCGAAGGCAAGCGCGGCATGGTCAGGGTCAAGCCGCCACTGCCCGCGGTGGAAGGCCTGTTCGGCAAGCCCACGCTGGTGCACAACGTCTTGACCCTGGCGGCGGCCAGCACCGTGCTGGCCGAGGGTGCAGCCGGTTATCAGGAACTGGGAACAGGCCGCTCCCGCGGCACCCTGACCCTGCAACTGGCGGGCAATATTCGCCACGGTGGGCTGGTGGAGGTGCCGTTTGGCGTGACGCTGCGACAACTGTTGGAAGATTTTGGCGGTGGCAGCCTCAGCGGCCGGCCGATACGCGCGGTGCAGGTGGGCGGCCCGCTTGGCGCCTACCTGCCGGAATCCCAATGGGACATGCCAATGGACTACGAGGCGTTCGCGGAGATCGGCGCGATGCTCGGTCACGGCGGCGTGGTGGTATTCGATGACAGCGTCGACATGGCGCAGCAGGCGCGCTTTGCCATGGAGTTTTGCGCGCTGGAGTCCTGCGGCAAGTGCACGCCCTGTCGTATCGGCTCCACCCGCGGTGTCGAGGTGATCGACCGGATCGTCAACGGCGAGCGGCGAGATGAAAACCTTATTCTTCTGGAAGACCTGTGCGTTACGATGGAGCAGGGCTCGCTCTGCGCCATGGGTGGCTTGACCCCCAACCCGGTTCGCAGCGCCCTGGCGTATTTTGGGGAGGACTTTGGCTGATGTTGCAGTTCTACGAACCACAAATGGACTTCGGCACGCCGGCGCGGACCAGTGATGACCCGACAGCGGGCACCCTGGTCGACCTGACCATCGACGGCGTCGAGGTGACCGTACCGGCCGGCACCTCTGTCATGCGTGCCGCCGCCGAGGCCGGCATCAAGGTGCCTAAATTGTGTGCCACCGACTCCCTCGAGCCCTTCGGCTCCTGCCGCGTCTGCCTGGTGGAAATTGAAGGCGTGAAGGGCTATCCCGCCTCCTGCACCACCCAGGTTGCGCCGGGTATGAAGGTGAAGACCCAGACCGAGGCCATCGCCGACCTGCGCCGCAACGTGATGGAGCTGTATATCTCCGATCACCCGCTGGATTGCCTGACCTGCCCGACTAACGGCGATTGCGAGCTGCAGGACGTGGCCGGCGAGGTGGGCCTGCGCGCGGTGCGCTATGGCTTCGAAGGCGCTGGCCACCTGGACGCCGAGAAAGACGAGTCCAATCCCTATTTCACCTTCGACCCGTCCAAGTGCATCGTCTGCTCGCGTTGTGTGCGCGCCTGCGAGGAGACCCAGGGCACCTTTGCGCTGACCATTCAGGGCCGTGGTTTCGACTCAACTGTAAGCGCCGGGGCCGATGAGGCGTTCATGGATTCCGAATGTGTGTCCTGTGGTGCTTGTGTGGACGCCTGCCCCACCGCGACACTGGCGGAGAACTCCATTATCCAGCACGGGGTGCCAGAACACAGCGTGGTGACCACCTGCGCTTACTGTGGTGTCGGCTGCGCGTTCCGCGCCGAGGTGCGCGGCGAGCAGGTGGTGCGCATGACGCCCTGGAAAGACGGCAAGGCCAACGAGGGCCACGCCTGTGTCAAAGGGCGCTTTGCCTACGGCTATACCACCCATGCCGACCGCATCGCCCAGCCCATGCTGCGCAACAGCATCGACGAGCCCTGGCGCGCGGTCAGCTGGGAGGAGGCGATTGAATTCACGGCGCAGCGCCTGCGTGAGATCCAGCACCAGCACGGACGCAATGCGGTCGGCGCCATCACTTCCTCGCGCTGCACCAACGAAGAGGTCTACCTGCTGCAGAAACTGGTGCGGGCAGGCTTCGGCAATAACAACGTAGATACCTGCGCCCGGGTCTGTCACTCGCCGACGGGCTATGGCCTCAAGACCACCCTCGGCGAATCCGCCGGCACCCAGACCTTTGCCTCGGTTGACGCGGCCGACGTGATCATCGTAATGGGCTCCAACCCCACCGAGGCGCATCCCGTATTCGGCTCGCGCCTGAAGCGCCGCCTGCGGGAGGGCGCCGGATTGATTGTTATCGACCCGCGGCGTATCGAGCTGGTCGACTCGCCGCATATCCATGCTCACTACCACCTGCCGGTCACCCCGGGTGGCAATGTGGCAGTGCTCAATGCCATGGCCCATGTGATACTCACCGAGGGCCTGCACGACGAGGCCTTCGTCCAGGCGCGCTGCGAGACAGAGGCCTTTGAGCGCTGGTGTGAATTCATCCGCGACCCGCGCCACTCGCCGGAAGCGCTGGAAGCAGACACCGGGGTGCCGGCGGACGACCTGCGCGGTGCGGCACGGCTCTACGCCCATGCCGGCAATGGTGCCATCTACTATGGCCTCGGTGTGACCGAGCACAGCCAGGGTTCTACCGCGGTGATGGGCATTGCCAACCTGGCCATGCTCACTGGCAACCTCGGCCGGGAAGGGGTAGGTGTGAACCCGATGCGCGGCCAGAACAATGTACAGGGCTCCTGCGACATGGGTTCCTTCCCCCACGAGCTGCCAGGCTATCGCCACCTGTCCGATGCAGCGACCCGGTCCATGTTCGAGAAGGACTGGTCGGTGGAGCTGGACCCGGATCCCGGCATGCGCATCCCCAATATGTTTGATGCCGCCATCGACGGTGATTTCCGCGGGTTGATTATCCAGGGCGAGGACGTCGCCCAGTCCGATCCCAATACCCAGCACATCGAGGCGGCGCTGTCGTCGCTGGAGCTGCTGGTAGTGCAGGACCTGTTCCTCAATGAAACCGCCAAGTTCGCCCACGTGTTCCTGCCGGGCTCCACCTTCCTCGAGAAGAACGGTACCTTCACCAACGCCGAGCGTCGGATCTCACCGGTGCGCCGCGTAATGTCTCCGCTGGCGGGCAAGGAAGACTGGGAGGTCACCCTGGACCTGGCCCATGCTCTCGGTTGCGACTGGGAATACGAGCACCCCTCGCAAATCATGGACGAGATCGCGCGGCTGACGCCCACCTTCCACGGCGTCAGCTACGAGAAGCTGGATCGCCTCGGCAGTATCCAGTGGCCCTGCAACGATCACGCGCCCGAGGGCACGGAGATCATGCACGAGAACGAATTCGTGCGCGGCGAGGGTTTCTTCGCGCTGACCGAGTACGTGCCAACCGATGAGCGTGTAAACCGGCGCTTCCCGCTGTTGCTCACCACCGGCCGCGTGCTGAGCCAGTACAACGTCGGTGCGCAGACCCGGCGCACCGACAACGAGGCCTGGCACGACGAAGACGTGCTGGAAATTCACGCCCATGACGCCGAAGAACGCGGCCTCGTCGATGGCGACTGGGCCGGTATCAGCAGCCGTGTTGGCGATACCGTGCTGCGGGTGCGAATCTCCGAGCGGGTGCGCCCGGGGGTGGTGTATACCACCTTCCATCATCCCTTCTCCGGCGCCAACGTGATTACCACCGACAACTCTGACTGGGCCACCAACTGCCCCGAGTACAAGGTCACCGCGGTACAGGCGGTGAAGGTGGCGCAGCCCTCTGCCTGGCAGGCACGCCAGCGGGAGTTTGACCGGCGGCAGAAGCAATTGCTGGAGCACGCGGACCAGGCATGAGTGAAGAAACCCGTGCCGTCCAGCGCCTGGCCTGGACCGAAGCGGGAACAACCGTCGAGGCGGACCGGGTGGTCGCCGAGACGCCGATAGCGCTGGTCTACAACGGCATCTCCCACGTGGTCACGATGGCCACCGCGACGCACCTGGAAGAAATGGGCCTGGGCTTCAGCCTGTCTGAGGGCATCCTCGAATCACCCCGGCAACTGCTGGACTGGGAAATCATCCCAAGGGACAAGGGCATCGAAGTGGCAATGACCATCACCGGTGACGCCTTCACCGCACTCAAGCAACGCCGCCGCAACATGACCGGGCGCACCGGCTGTGGGCTTTGCGGGCTGGAGTCTCTCGAGCAGGTGATCCCGCCGCTGGCCCCGGTGCGGTCTGATTTCAGGCTTCGACATTCAACCCTGCAGGCAGCGCTGGCCGGCCTCGAGTCCGCCCAGGTACTCAAGCGAGAGATCGGCGGGGTCCACGGGGCGGCCTGGTGCAACCGCGATGGCGGCGTAGAGCTGGTGCGGGAAGATGTTGGTCGCCACAATGCGCTCGACAAGTTGCTGGGCGCCCTGCACCGGCAGGAGCACAGCGCCGAGGGCTTTATCATGGTGACCAGCCGGGCAAGCTACGAGATGGTGGCGAAGGTGGCGGCGCTGGGCATCCCGGTGCTGGCGGCGGTATCGGCACCCACCTCGCTGGCGATTGAGCTGGCAGATCAGTACGGCGTTACGCTGGCCGCCTACGTGCAGCCCGGCCGGCAGCTGGTCTACACCCATACCGAACGCATAGTGGGGGAAGCCTGACCATGACAGACGCCCAGTTGCAGCACCTGGTCAAAATGGCTCAGCAGATTGCGCTGAACATGGCAGCGGAGGGCGACGCCCAGGCAGCCCGGACCGCCGCCCACATCAACCGATTCTGGACGCCGGCGATGCGGCAACAGTTCCTCGAACACGCCCAGACCCACGCTGATGACCTGTCGCCGGTCATGCGGGATGTGGTGGAGATCCTCGCCGCCAGCCAGTGATCGGGCCGGCACCTTCTCCCGGCTTTCTTGCGCTCCATCAACCCAACTATCCCCGCCGCAGACTATGCTTATTGGGTTATCCATCAATGGCCTCATAACATGAAAAAAGTGGTCAGTGTCAGCCTGGGGCCGGCCAGTCTGGACTACAAATTCAAAACCCGGTTTCTCGGTGAACAGTTCCAGGTGTCGCGCTTCGGCACGGATGGCAAGAGCCGGCCGGCGGCAAAACTCATCAGGGACTGGCGCGACCGTGCCGACAGCCTCGGTCTGGGCCTGGTGCGCGAGCACTACACCGTGGGCACCGACCGCTTCACCCGGCCCGAGACCCGCAAGCTGGAAAAGCTGGCGGAAGACACCCCGGTTACCACCGGTTCGAAGCTGCGTGAGATTGTCCAGGAGTGGACCCTGCGCTCGACCCAGGCGGAGCTTGGCAACATCTTCAACAATGCCAAGGTCCTGTTCCTTTCCGGCACGCTCAACTACCGGCTGGCCTCGATCATGGCCGAGTACACCGACAACCTTTCGTTTGCCGATCCTATCGTGCAGTTCGGCCTGCCCAATATGCTGCACAGCCTCAATGCGCTGGAAGTGTATGCCGCGGGCAGCCATCCCATATTGCGCCTGGAGAGTGGCAAGGACCTGGTGCCTTCGCTGGCGACCTTCAAGTTCTTCAACCACCTGATGCTGCGGCGTGCGGTAAAGGATGCCCACGTGGTAGTGGCCCTGTATGACCAGCTCAAGCATTACGGCCCCGATGAACTGGACGGCAAGACGGTCATCACCTCCACGATCAACGATGAACGCCTGGAAGAGTTGGCGGAGAAGGGGGTGCGGCTGGTGCTGGATTGCAGCGTGCAGCCTTTCGACGAGGTTGTCGGGGTGAACGTGGTGGAAGCCATGGTGATGGCGGCCCTGGACAAGCCCGCTGAGGACATCACCCACGACGATTACCTGGAGATTTTCACCGACCTGGATCTCAAGCCGAGGATTCTCTACCCCATCGAGGGCCTCAAGCAGATCAACCGCTTTGCCTTTGTCATTCACCCGCTGTCGCAGCAGTACCTCAATAACCTCAAGCCGCTGGAACTGGTGTCGAAGGTGGCGCCGGCGCCGGTGATGGACCTAGTGGAAAAAGCGGTGGCCTACACGCCGCCCTTTGTGTTCACCAAGATGGAGGGTATCCGTTCCCCTGATGGGGTCGAGGCAGAGGGTTGGCTGATCGTGGTCGGCGGCACGCCGAAGGAGATCATGTCCCATCCCCCGGAATTCACCTACCGGAAACTGCTGGACGCCGCCAATATCGCCAAGAAGCTGGGTGCACAGATCATGGGGCTGGGAGCTTTCACCAAGGTGGTGGGGGATGCCGGTATCACCGTCGCCAAGCGGGCGCCGCTGCCTATCACTACCGGCAACAGCTACAGCGCCTCCGGCGCCTTGTGGGCGGCGCACGATGCCGTCGAGCGCCTCGGCATGCTGAAGCTGGAGCGGGGCAAGCGTGTGCATGGCAAGGCCATGGTGGTGGGTGCCACCGGCGCCATCGGTTCCGCCTGTGCCCGCCTGCTGGCGAGGACCGCCGAAGAGTTGCACCTGGTTTCGCCCGAGGCCGCCAAGCTGCTGGTGCTGAAAAAATCGATCCTCAAGGAGTCCCCAGGCGTCAAGCTGGTGCTGTCGTCCTATGCCGACAGCGACGAGAATATCGGCGACATGGATATGATCGTCACCGCCACTTCAGGCGCGGGCAAGAAGATTCTCGACATTACCCAGGTCAAGCCCGGCTGTGTGATTACCGACGTGGCGCGCCCGCTGGACTTGCCGCCGGAAGAAGTGGCCAAGCGCCCCGATGTGCTGGTGATCGAGTCGGGTGAGGTGTCCCTGCCGGGCGAAGTGCACATGAAGTCCATTGGCTTCGACGACCGCAATGTAGTCTATGCCTGTCTCGCGGAAACCATCGTGCTGACCCTGGAAGGCCGTTTCGAGAACTTCACCCTGGGCCGCAACCTGGAGTGGGAAAAGGTTCACGAGATCTACAAGATGGGCCTCAAGCACGGCATGAAGCTTGCTGCCATTTCAGGTGTCAACGGGGTTTATAGCGACGAGGACATCGACGGGGTACGGGAACTCGCCCTTGAGGCCCGTAAGACCTGGAAGCCCCAGCGCAAGAAGCGGGCCGTGCGCAAGAAAGCGGCCAGCAAGAAAGCGCCTGTCAGGAAGGCCGCGAGCAAAAAGCCGGTACGCAAGAAGGCCGCCGCAAAGAAAGCCGTACCCAAGCAGGCCGCGCGCAAGCGTGCCTGAGGCAAGACGCCCGCTAGTTATCCGAGGAGATTGACGTGCAGTACTTCGTGACCGGTGGCACCGGGTTCATTGGCAGGTTCCTGATTCCAAAGCTGCTGGATCGTGGCGGTACGGTGTACATGCTCGTGCGAGAGGGTTCCATGGACAAGGTCGATGACCTGCGCGAACTCTGGGCTGCCGATGAGGACCAGGTCATTGCCGTGTCTGGCGACCTCGGCAAGCCGAAGCTTGGAGTAAAAGCCGCGTGGATCAAATCCCACGCCGGCAAGATCGACCACTTCTTCCACCTGGCCGCTATCTACGACCTGGAAGCGGACGCCGAGAGCCAGCGCGTGGCCAATGTGAACGGTACCGCGCAATCGCTCGCGCTGGCCAAAGCCCTGCGCTGCGGTTGTTTTCACCAGGTGTCGTCCATCGCGGCGGCGGGGCTTTACGAGGGCACTTTTACCGAGGACATGTTCGAGGAAGCAGGTCCCATGGATCATCCCTACTTCCTCACCAAGCACGAATCCGAGGGCCTGGTGCGCGAGGAAACCAAAATACCCTGGCGCATCTACCGTCCTGGCATGGTGGTCGGCGACTCCAGGACCGGCGAGATGGACAAGATCGACGGACCCTACTACTTCTTTGAGTTGCTGAAAAATCTCAGTGCCGTAACCCCCAGTGGACTCCCCCTGGTGCTCAACAAGGCCGGGCTGCTCAACGTCGTTCCGGTGGACTACGTGGTCGATGCCATTGACCATCTTGCCCATCTGCCGAAGCACAATAACGAGTGCTTCTTTATTACCGACCCGGAAGGTGTCCGCGTGGGCGACCTGCTCAAGGTGCTGATGGAGGTCTCAAATGGTCCCCATCTCACCGCGTTTGAAAGCGAGACGCTGGATAGCGCCACGAAGGTTGCCGGTGAAGTGATTGGCCGTATCCCGCCGCTGAAGTACGCGGGCGGCAAATTGGTATCGTGGCTGGGCATTCCGCCACAGGTGATTGGCTACGTGAATTACCCGACGCGGTTTGATTCACGGAATACGCGAAAGCTGCTGGCCAAAGCTGACATCGTCTGCCCGCCGGTGGAGGCTTACGCGGATGTGTTGTGGGAGTACTGGCTGGAGAACTTGCGGGGAGCTGACTAGAAAACGATACAGTGGGAAGCATTCCTGCATAACTGTCCCGGTCCATTGCGACGCCATTAAGTGGGCCGCCTCCAGATCTTGAGATCAGCGGTAACTTCAGCTATCGATAGACGTCCGTATGCCGCCGATACTGCTGGGTCAGTTCCTCGAAATCGGGGTTCGCCTCGTCGAGCATCAGCTTGCAGCGATCCTCACCAGCCGTCTTCCTGTCCCGATATCGCTTGACGGCAAGGCTCAGCCCGAGGGTGGCAATATAGAAACTGCCTTCCCTCACGGCGCGCTGCCGGTCCAGTTCAACGCGCGGTCTGGCCAGTGTGCCCCCGATTCGAGTAAAGGGATTGATGAGGTCGGTTAACCCTACGCCCAGCCCCTTCTCTGCAATGGTGCGAATGTTGATGTCCAGATCTTCGCTGCCCAGGTCGATGCTGCCGCGTAACTCGGCGCTGAAGCGGTTGGTCTGCACGATCGTCAAGGGCTCGCCCTCCAGAACGCCATTGCGGGCCGTCAGCGCAATCGCGCTGCATCGGACCTCAGTGAACTCATCGACTTCCCGGAACGGGTTTAAGGTGTTGGTCATCGCGGTGAAGAAATCGCTGGCAAAGTAGAGCGGGGCAGCGGAACGAATACGACCGCTGCCACTGGTCATGGCCACGTATCCGTCAAGGGAGGCTGCCAGCTCCCGCGTCGTCGCGCCCCTGCCCGCCAGGACCGAGTGGATGCGGAACGCGGGCAGTGCCGCGACATCTTCAGGCGTCTCCGCCGGCAGGCCCGCGGTAACGCCTTCACCGGCAAACTCCGTGAGCAGCCTGACCCCGTCTGGATGAGGTAGCAGCCCCAGTTCACCGCTGAAGTTGCCGCTGGTTGACTTGAAACTGAGCTCCGGGACGAAAAACGCCCCATCTTCCACACTTATCCTCAATACCAGGTCGCGTATCCGGCGCGGCGCCACGATGAGCTCACCCACCTGCAGACTTACCCGTAAGTCCCGCTGCGCGAGCCTGTCCAGAGATAGTGGCTGGTCGGGAATGGCCCTGGCGTTGTCGGCTTCCTCGTAGGGGTCAGCGACGGGCTCCTCCGCCGCGACTACCGGTTCTGCAGGCGGGAAAAACGGGCTCAGGTCGAGCCGATCGGCGTTCACTATCGTGACCAACTGTGGCGCGACGCCATCGACCCAGGCGGCGGAACCGCTGAAGGAATCAGCGCCCAACTGCCCGTCCAGTTGCTCGATGCGTACGCTTTCGAGATCGCCGAGTAGACGGAGCCGGAGCCGGGCGGGCAGGTCGGGCAGCGCTCTCGCGGCCAGTTTGCTGAAAGCGGCCAGGCTGCCAATGTTCATATCGAAATTCAAATCGGTCTGCTGGAAGTTCGGTGGGCTATCAAAGCTCCCAGCGCTACTGAAGCTGCTGTTGGCAATCCGGGCGTCAAATTGCTGTAACTGCCAGCGGCCGTCTTGCCATTCCCCGCGGGTTTCGAGAGCCAGCCGGACGGGCATGTCGATCACCGCATTCGGCGGGCGTTCTGTAAACTGGAACAGGTCGGGGGAGCTGGCGGTAATTTCATAGCGACCGCTGCTGAAGTCGTCGGCGACCGAGAACTCACCTGTAAGCTGGCCCAGTTCAAATACCGTTGGCGTCTCCCGTCTCGGTGTATCGTATCGCAGCGAAAACGATCGCAGCTCGATATCCATCAGTTGTAGAGTCGGCCCGGTGCTGTTTCCGCCGTCTGCGGGGGCCCTGTCGCCGGTGGGAAAACTGAAGTTGTTGCTGCCGTCTTCCCGCTCCACCAGGGCAACCTTTGTGTCGTTCAACCTCGCCTTATGCACTTCAACACGGCCGAACAGCAGTGGAACGGTCGCCAGCTCAACCCGGGCTTCGCCGATCTGCAGAAGGTCGGGCAGGCCGGCATTGCCGCCGCCGACCCGCGCCTGGCTCAGTTCAACTTCTATAATGCGACCAACTCGAACGCTGAGACCACCATCGATAGCCACTTCCCTTGCCAGCAACGCGGAGAGCTGCCGTTCAGCCGTGGCGCTGAAGCGACCCAGGTCGATGCTGACCAGGACTGCTACTGCGAGTAGCAGCAGGGTCAGTAAACCGAGTAAGAGCCACAGGGCGAGCTTGAGTAGGCCGGGCATGTTTACTGGTGCCCCAAACCAGGAATGCTCTGTTGATCGCGCATGGAAACAGGATGGCTGCTAGTTGGAAGAACTAGATATTAGTCCAACTCGTGTTGCACTGCTGTGTCGTCCGGCGAAAAGCCAGCGGACTGGAGGGTGCTGTTGGAAAGAAATGCAGAAAAGGCGCCTGCTGCCAGGAAATCCGGACCCAAACCTGCCGCGGCCTGGAACCGTTTTGGCTCTTCGGACATCCCCGGCGTTGCCTAACCTATCTGTGCCGCCGTTGAGAGAGGCTCCACCGACTTGCAGGATTTCGCCAGAGCCTGCATCTCCTGCCAGGACAGTGGTTTCGACAGGAAGAAGCCCTGGAGCTGCTCACATCGCCCGCTGCGCAAATAGTCCAGCTGCTCCCTTGTCTCCACGCCTTCCGCAACGACTTGCAGGTCGTAGAGATCTGCAAGCGCGAGAATAATATCCACCATCGGACGCTTCTCTTTGCTGACCACATTGATGTCGTTCACAAAAGATCGATCAATTTTCAAGGTATCGACCGGGTAGCTGGCCAGCTGGCTGAAGGCCGTGTAACCGGTGCCGAAGTCGTCCAGGGATAGCCGTAGCCCGAGAGCCTTGAGCTCCTCAAGGATTCTAATACCGTCGCTGTCGTTGTTGACCAGACTGGTCTCTGTGATCTCCAGCTCAATGAGTTCTGGCGGAATGCCGTACTTGTTTATTAGTTGCCCGACTCTCCGCGGAAAGTCCTCATTGTGCAGTTCGACGGCGGAAATATTGATCGCAAAGTATCCGCTGTAGGCGTTACGCTCTCGCAGCGACTGCAGGCTCACCAGCGCCCTCTCTATCACCCACAAGTCGATCTTCTTGATCAGGCCGGTGGCCTCTGCAACCGGAATAAACTCGTCCGGCCCAATACCTTCAGCCGCCAGTGCGGGACAGCGCAGCAACACCTCGGCGCCGACAGGCCGCATTGTCCGTGCATCGAAGATGGGCATATAGACAAGATGCAAATCTTCGCTACCCATGGCCTGGTCGAGCACTTTCTCAATCCGTTGCCGCTTGCGCATATCTGCGGCGATATCGCGATTGAAAAACTGGGCCCTGTTCTTTCCGGCGGCCTTCGCCTCGTACATGGCGGCGTCGGCATTTCTCAGCAGCGCGTGGGCTTCTACGCCGTCCTCAGGCGAGACCGCGATACCGATACTGGCCTGGATGTTGTGCACCACGCCATCCACTTCCAGGCCGTCAGACAGCAGGTTGAGGATTCGCTGGGCTATAAGGCGGGCATCCTTCACATCGTCCAGGTCGGTCAGCAGCAGTGCAAATTCGTCGCCGGCGAGACGCGCCAATACATCATCGCCAAGGCCTGCCACCACATCATTGGGTCGAGTGGCCTGCTGCAGGGCTTCACCAAACTGCTCCAGCAGTCTGTCTCCGGCGGCATGCCCGTACTGATCGTTCACTCTCTTGAAGTTGTCCAGGTCTATGAACAGCAATGCCGCGCGCCTGGAGTGCCTGGCTGCATGGTGCAAGTGCCTGGCCAGAATCAGCATAAAGCTGCGCCGGTTGGCCAGTCCGGTAAGGTGATCGAATGACGCCAGTTGGTGTACGTCCTGCAAGAGGCTCACGTAGGCGTTATTCAGTTCTGAGACCTCGTCACTGTGGTCTAGCGGCGCCAGTTGAATGTTCTCGTGGTGGGATTCGCGCACCTTTCCCACCAGGCGGTTGATCGGGTTGACTATCTGACGCTGGATCAGCAGGCGCAGGGCGAAGAAGGAGAAGATCGTCAACGCAGTCACCATGACTCCGAGGTTGAGTCGCGCCTGCAGCAGCCTTTCTCGGAGCAACTCGGCTGGTACCACCAGCGAGTAGTTATATAAGCTGTCGACGATCTCGAGTTTGAGCCCCGACTCAGCGTTGGCCTGCGGGTCGGCGACACCTTCAGCCCGCAGGGCCCCGGTTGGGACAAACCTGGCGGTGAAGCCCTGCTTCAATAGTTGCTGAAGGCGTAGATCGATTCTCTCAAAGGCGTTCAACCTGGCCGTGACGAGCGCCAGGATCGTGTCTTCATGCAATTCCTGCAGGGTGTCATTGATGAGGAGGCGAGGCGATACGGGCTGCAGAATTCCGAAGTGGATGACGCCGTCTCCAGATTGGAAAAGAAACTCCAGCGGCTGCAAGCCCTCAGAATCGACGATCTGTTGCAGATAAGTTTCGAAGCTGCCTTCGGGCAGGGCAGGCCCCTTTGGTGTATTGAAGGGATCTGCCCCGTCGCTGGATACGAGCGGTTCACCATTCTGTTTCAGCACCTGAATGACTTCTATCCCAGGACTATTGCGCCTTGCCTCAGTCAGCAGGGTATGCACACTGCCTTCCAGGACATACATCTGGTAGATGGTGGAATCCACCTGCAGAAACTTTATCATCTCGGCGCTGTTGAGAACCTGTGACAGGGCCGCTCGCACGCTGCGCTTCTCGAGATCAACTTCCCGCTGCATGAAGCTCAGTTCCTGTTGTAAGAGCGTGCGAAGTTGCTGGCTCGTGTATTGATAAACCACGCTGTATATCAATAGTGCCGCACCGCTGAATACCAGCAGTATTACCGGCAGGAGAATATAGTTGACCCGCTGTGTCAGCCTCATGGCTGAGCTCCAGAGACCAACGCCTTCATCATCCTGTCTCGCAAACGCCTTGCGTTAAAGCCCATGTCTCGCAGGGTTCGTGCATCGGCGCGAACGTCAACGGTAGACAGCATCTCCATGCGCCCTTGTTGGATCTCGGAAAAGTGTGCCGCCGCGGGCAAGTTGGGCGAGGCAAAACCAATGTCGTCGGCGTTATAGGCCGCTACCTTGGGGCGGTTGATAAACAACAGAAACTGACGAATTGCCTCGGTGACGGGCTTGCCCTTGGGTACCGCCAGGCAGTCTGCCCAGAGCACAGAGCCCTCGCGCGGAACCACGAATGTCCAGTCATTCTGACCCGTTGCAAGCCTGAGTCCGTTTTCGTCGCCGTTGAATCCAAAGGTGAGGCTCATCCTGCTGTCCGCGCCGTGGGCTTCAGCGTAGGAAATCCCGTAGTCCCAGGCCAGTAGATGAGGCAACTGAGTTTGCATCAGCGCATAGGCGCGGCGCATCGCTGTGGTGTCTTCGGCGTACGGATGCGCGCCCGTGGCAAGCAGTGCCGCCGAAGTGGTATCGATATCATCGGCGTACATTACGATGCGCCCACGATGCTCCACCGGCGATTCAAACAACTGGCGCCAACTGGTCAGCGGCTCACGGGCTACAGATTCCCGGTAGAGTAATCCCAGAACGCCGAAGGAATAGGGAATGCCGTAGGCACCGCAGGCTTCCTGCCAACGCGGATCGATGACTGTGGAGCCGAGCTCTGCTGCGATGTCCGACAGATCGTGGAACAGGCCCTGTTCCGCGAGAATCTGCAGTGCGGCGTTGTCCATCAGGATCAGGTCAAATCCGGCACCGCGACCGCTGGTAACAACCGCATCCCTGACAGGTTCGCTGTCGTAGTATTCCTCCCGCACCGGGTGGCCTGTTTCCTCGGTGAAGTCCACAAGGACACGGTCAGCCAGATAGCGATCCCAGATGTAGATATTGAGCGTATCGGCGACTGCCGGGACCGTCGTTAGACCGAAGACCACGAACAAGCAGCAGATGCGGAGCAACTGCTGTACAGAGACGTTCCTCCACTGTCCCCGGAGCCCTGGCACTGCGTCTATCCTTCTGATTTTGCGAAATTTTTGACCTGCGTCTCTATATATCGGCGTCGTCGAGGATTTCCTTAGTCCGAGCCTGGGGTCCAGCAGCGCCCCGAGAATGCGTCTTTACAGCGCTGCGACAGATTGCAGTTCTTTCAATATGCCGGCTATCGGCTGTGGTCGACTCAACGCGAACCCCTGCACGAAATCGACCCCGACTTCACGTAGCTGGTCGCGTATGGCCGCATTTTCCACGTATTCCGCGATTGTTTGTTTGCCCATGAGTTGGCCGATTTCATTGATGGCACGCACCATGGCGAGATCGATCGGGTCTTCCACCATGTCTTTGACAAACGCGCCGTCGATCTTCAGGAAATCGACCGGCAGGTTCTTCAGATAAGCGAACGAGGACAAGCCGCTGCCGAAATCGTCCAGGGCGAATCGGCAGCCGTGGCTCTTCAAGGTCTGGATAAAACGGGTCGCGTTGTTGAGGTTGGCGATGGCTGCAGTCTCAGTGATCTCAAAGCAGATCTTTTCTCCTGGAACGCCTGTGGTTTCGAGTTGCCTCAATACCTGAGCCTCGAACAGGTGGTCGCTCAGGGAGTGTCCCGAGAGATTGATGGAACACAGTTCAAGCCTGTCCACCACTTCGGGCTGCCCGGCCAGCCAGCGAAACATATGATCGATCACCCAGAGGTCTATCCTTGCCGCCAGGCCATAGCGTTCGGCGGCAGGCATGAACACACTGGGCAGCGTGATGCGCCCGGCTTCATCGACGAGGCGCAGCAGTACTTCGCAACGCAAGCCGATGGCTGAGTCTGGATCGACGCTCTCAATAAGCTGGGCGTAGAGTTCGAAGTCATCCTCTTCGAGCGCTTTCTGAATCAACGACACCCACTGCATCTCTCCGTGCCGTCGCGCCAGTTCGGCGTCGTGCTCGTGGAAAATGCGAACACAATTGCGGCCTGCCTCTTTGGCCATGTAACAGGCGCTGTCGGCGGCATGCATGAGGTTTTCAGTGCTGCGCGAGTCTTTGTTGACGACTACCACGCCAATGCTGACTCCGATGCGAAAGGGCTTGTCGTCCCAGGCAAAACGATACTCAGCCACGGCATCGCGCAGGATGTTCACCACGCGCTTTGCCTGATCCAGCCCGCAGTGCTCCAACAGCAGGCCAAATTCATCTCCGCCAATCCGCGCCAGGGTATCTGTTTCACGAAGGTGCTGGCGAAACAGATCTGCTATCTGGCCCAGGAGTACATCGCCAGCAGCATGGCCGCAGCTGTCGTTAACCACCTTGAACTGATCGAGATCCATAAAGCACAGCACGTGTTCGCTGTGGTCATTGTGGGCGGCCTCCAGTACGCGCTCCAGGCGAAGTTCGAACTCGCGCCGATTTACCAGGCCGGTCAATTCGTCGTGGGACGCTCGATGTGATATTTCCCGGGTCATTCGACGCTGCTCGGAGACGTCACTGAAGACCAGCACCACGCCCAGTAGCGCGCCTTCCCGATCGCGGATCGGTGCGGCTGAATCCTGGATCGCATACTCGTGCCCGTAACGATTTATCAGCAGCGAGTGACCCGCCAGACCCACCACCCTGTCTTCAGATAAGCAGCGGGCAACCGGATCGTCGACAGGCTCGCCAGTGTCTTCGTTGACGATACTGAATACTGCGGACACGGCCTGTCCGTGCGCCTCTGTACGACTCCAGCCTGTCAGCGCTTCGGCCACGGCATTGCAGTAGTTGACACGCCCACGGGCGTCAGTGGTGATGACGGCATCGCCGATAGACTCCAGAGTGACCTGGATGCGCTCCTTCTGTAGTGAGAGGGCTTCTTTGCTTTGCAAAAGTGCCGCTTCTGCCTGCTTGCGCGCAGTAACATCTCGGATGGCAGCCACCACCAGCATTCCATCTCCGGTCTGAATGGGGCTGAGTCTTATCTCAACCGGAATTTCCTCTCCTGTACTGGTAAGGGCATGTAAATCGCTACTACTGGCCATACTGCGCACCCTCGGGTTTCCGGCAAACCGCGCTCTATGAGCGCGATGGTCATCGCGAAAGCGTTGCGGGACCAAGGTTTCCACGGACATACCGCGCAGTTCCTCCGGTGTGTAGCCAAATAGTCTGCTCGATTCAGAATTACTTGTTTCAATCACTCCAGAAGCATTCACGACCAGTGAGGCATCGGGCGCGGATTCAAGGAATACCCGCGCCTGCGCAAGTGCATCTTCGGTCTGCGTGCGTTGCGTGATGTCGAGAATG
>JASJBK010000106.1 GCA_030066555.1 Halieaceae bacterium | reverse complement strand
GCTGCGCAAGGTGAGCGCTTGGCTAAACCTCTCACACCGACACTAAAGTAAAGGCCGCCAAACCCTTCATGACGCGCGTTAAATGGCTCCACGAATAGCCCAGGTGGGCTATTCGTGGAGCGCCGTCTCTCATCTACATTTAGTGGAGTATCCATAGGTGTTTATTTGTAGCGTCTCAGGGGTTTTGTGATGAAACTGTTAAGAGTGCTTTCAGTCTGTTTGGCGTCTGCATCATTTTTGAGTCCGGGCGCGCATGCGGCTGCTTTTCTTGTCGAGGACTTCCCAGATCCCTTTAACGTGGCACCGGCCGCTTTCACTGAGACCTTTGAAAGCTACAGTGCTGGCCAGTGGAATGAAGCTAACGTCACGAACGTTGGCACGTTCGGTGCGTTAGCCCCTCCTGGTACCGGCTCTGGATCTACCTGTACTACGCTCGGCGGCGATTGCACCCAGCTCTTTTTGAGTGACATAGAAGTCAATGGCCAAGGCAATATCACCCCTCAGTTCGGTACTAAAGCGCTACAGGCTAACGACACTTTCGGGATGGTTTGGCATGTTTCCACCCGCGATGATCGAGCCTTTAACGATATCTTCTTTGGTATCCGTGACGCCGCTGACCAGGGCGCTAAGGTTACTATCACGCTCGAGGAGATCAATGGATCCGCACTGGCCAGTCCGGTGGTACAGATGTTGTCTGGGCTGCCTAATGGAAAAGAGTTGCTGATCAGCCTGGCGCTCGCAGGCCTCTCTACAGACCCGGTTACGAGTGCCAAGATCTCCCTGCGTAGCAGCAAAGTGAATGACTCATTCACCCTGGATGGCGCAGCGCTGACCGCGGTGCCGGTGCCGGCTGCACTGCCGCTATTCCTTTCTGCCTTGGTGGGTTTCGGCTTTGTCGCCAGAAGGCGTCGCACGACCTGATCTGAACGTTCGGCCGAGTAGAAACTACGAGAAAGCGACCTCGATACCAGTCCATTAAGACGGTTGGGGCCTCTCAAAATACCCGCATCGATCGATGCGGGTTTTTTTTGGCACCCAGAGATAGGGTGTCCGGCCAGCGCCGATCTGCAGCGCAAATTGGTCGCTTTCGGCCGAGGTGCGGCGCGCTAGCAACAGCTGGGCGCAAGCACGGCGTCAGACTCAGCACCACTCTCGTCGGCATCCTGCTTCACGTAAAAGAACTCCCACGCATGCCCGTTGGGGTCCGTCACCCAGGTCTTGTCCTGTAGGGCATAGCAGCAGGTGGTGTCGGTTTCCGGGGTGGTGACCAGCCCGAGCTCCTGCAGTCGGCTGTCCATGCTGGCCACGGTGGCAGAGTCTTCCACCTCGATGCCGAGGTGACTGATCTGGCTTCCCGCCGCGGGCTCATCGGTCCGATTGAGGGTCAGGTTTAGCGCCGGATCGGCGATGTCGAACTTCACCCAGCTTTCCCGCTGCTTGGCGGGGCCCTGCCCGAACAGCTTGCTGTAGAAAGCGATGGATTCGTCGAAACGGTCGGTATTGAGGGCGATGTGGATTCTGCTCATCTTGGCTATCTCCTCCGTGACCAGGTCACGGCATTGCTTGCGTGAGTTGCAACGGTATTTTTCGAATAATCGAAATACCTCAGTAAAAAAAGGGCCGAAGTAGACCGAGGGGATCTGCAGCCGTTGGCTGCGCATACCCTCAGGCACTCCTGACCTCGATCTCGACGCCGCAGCCACTGCAGCAGTCGTGGTACAGGAAGTTCAGCAGCTCGCCCAGGGTCTCGGCATTGGCCTGGTACCACACCCACTGGCGCTCCTTGCGTGACTGTATCAACCCTTCCCGGCGCAGCCGGTCGAGGTGGTGGGACAGGGTGGAGCCGGGAATTCCCGAAGCCTTGCTGATGTCCCCGGCGCTGATTTCCGCCGGGTAGGCGTTCAACAGCATTTTCAGAATGCCGAGCCGGGCCTCGTTGCCGATGGCGGCGAGGCGGTCTGCCTGGATTGCGAGTTCTGATTCCATATTTCGAATAATATCGAAATAAAGATCGAATGCAAGCGGTTTTTGGCTTCGACAGGTTCAGTCTCTCTGCAGTAGCGTCAGCCCCAGGGCCTTGAGGTCGGCAAGGCTGCGCGCGGCGCGGGCGCCGGACTGCTCGACAATGCTGATGAACAGGGCGTGGATCATTTCCAGCATCAGCCAGGCGCGGCGCTCGCGCTCGGCCTTGCTGTGGCTGAGCCCCAGGCGCTTGAACATCTGTGCCAGCTCGGTAATCACCAGTTCGTCGTGTTCATCGTCGAGGTCGCGCAACTCGGGTACCGCCCACATGGCCTGCACCAGGGGCAGCATACCGCGCTGCTCGCGATAGACCGCCAGCATGCGGGGGAAGGAGGTATCGATAAAGGTCTCCAGGTCCATTGCTTCCAGGTCCTGGGCGGCGATTTCCTCAAGCGCTCGTGTCTGCTCCGCCAGCCAGCGCTCACCAAGGGCATAGAGAATGGCCTGCTTGTTGGGAAAGTAGTGGTACAGGCTGCCGACGGAGATGCCCATCTCTTTTGCAATAAGAATGGTAGTGAGGTCGTCGAAGCCCACCCGTTCCAGCAATGCCGCGGTGGTCTGCAGTATGTCGTCGCGTCGCTGCTGGGAACGCTCCTGCCGCGGGGTTCGCTGCTGGGCAATTCGGCGTTTGCGTCCCTCGATTCGGTGTTCAACCACGGGTCAGCTCCCGATCCGGTCGAGCATGGCGTGCCAGCCCATGGCCAGCACCAGGCCTGGCCAACGCAGCAGGGTGCCGCCCGGGAAGGTCGGCGTGGGTACGCTGGCCATCACGTCAAATCGCTCGGCGGTGCCGCTGATGGCCTCGGCCAGCAGCTTGCCCGCCAGGGAGGCGATGGTAATGCCGTGCCCGGAATAGCCGTGGGCATAAAACACGTTGCCGGACAGTCGCCCGAAGTGCGGCATGCGTGACATGGTGATCGCCAGGGTGCCGCCCCAGGCATAGTCGACCTTCACGTCCTTGAGCTCCGGGTACACGCCCAACATGCACTTTCGCACCAGTCCCTCGATGTCGGAGGGAAAGCGGCGGGTATAGGATTCGCCACCGCCGAACAGCAGTCGCCAGTCCTGTGACAGCTTCCAGTAGTTGATCACGAACAGGCTGTCGGACATGGAGCAGTCGTCGCGAATCAGGCTGCGCGCCTTGTCTTCACCGAGGGGTTCGGTGGCCAGCACGAAATTGTTGATGGGCATGATCTTGCCCGCCAGCGGCCGCGAGAGGTGGTCCAGGTAGCCGTTGCAGGCCAGGATCATGAAGCGGGCCCTGACACTGCCATGGGCGGTTTTCACGGTGACACGGTCGCCCTCGGAGTAGCTGGTGACACGGCTGTCCTCGTAGAATCTGGCGCCGAGATCGTGGGCAGCCCGCGCCAGACCCAGAGCGTACTTGAGAGGGTGAAGGTGGCGGGCGCGCGTGTCGAACATGCCGGCGTGGAAACGCCGCGAGCTGGTCATCTGCTCCAGCTCTTCGCGCTCGATGTAGCGCGCATCGGTGTAGTCGTAGTCGCGCGCCAGCTTCTCGGCGTAGGCCTTCAGTTCATCCGCGTGGGAGCGCTTGGACGCCACGTGCAGGTCACCGGACTTCAGCTCGCAGTCGATGTTGAAGCGCTCGACCAGGCCGACCACCGTGCTCACCGCTTCCAGGCCCAGGTCCCAAAGTCTTCTGGCCTGCTCCCTGCCCACCCGCTCCTCGAGGGTTTCCTGGTCGGCGCGCTGACCGGTGCTGCAGTGCCCGCCGTTGCGACCGGAAGCGCCCCAGGCTACGCGCTCGGCTTCCAGCAGCACCACGCTGTAGCCCTTGTCGCGCAGGTGGATGGCGCTGGACAGGCCGGTGAAGCCGCCGCCGATGATACAGACGTCCGCCTCTATCTCACCCTCCAGCCTGGGGAAGTCCTCGATTTGTGGCGCACTGGCGGCGTACCAGGAGTTCACATGCGCGGCTGCGCTCATTGTATAACCCGAATAATTGTTCGAAATAATGTTGAATAATAATTCGGTTTATTGCCATAATCAACGTTTTCACTGCAGAGCACTCCCGATGGACGTCATCGAAAAATGGTTGCGAGAACATGAAATCTCCGAGGTGGAGGCCATGGTGCCCGACCTCACCGGCAATGCGCGCGGCAAGTTCATTCCCGCGGCGCAGTTTATGCAGGGGGGCTACCCGAAGCTGCCGGAGAGCATCCTGATCCAGACGGTAACCGGTGAGTACAGCGACGATCACTGGGATTTCGTCGAGCCCACCGATGCCGACATGATTCTAAAGCCCGACCCCAGCACCATGCGGGTCGTCCCCTGGGCCCGTGAGCCCACCGCACAGATCATCCACGACTGCTACACCAGCGACGGTGAGCCGCACCCACTGGCGACGCGCAATATTCTCAAGCGCGTGCTGGGTCTCTACGAGGACAAGGGGCTCAAGCCGGTGATTGCACCGGAAGTAGAGTTCTATCTGGTCAAGCGCAACACCGACCCGGACAACGAGCTGGAAGCTCCCACCGGCCGCAGTGGGCGCCCGGAAATGTCACGCCAGTCCTACAGCATCGACGCCGTGGCTGAGTTCGAGGATTTCGTCGAGGACATGTACGGCTTTGCCGAAGCCCAGCAACTGGATGCCGATACGCTGATCCACGAGAACGGTGTCGCGCAGATGGAGATCAACTTCCTGCATGGTGAGCCGCTGCAGCTTGCCGACCAGGTGTTTACCTTCAAGCGCACGGTGCGGGAAACCGCCCACAAGCACGGCATGTACGCCACTTTCATGGCCAAGCCCATGCAGGAAGAGCCGGGCAGCGCCCTGCATATCCACCAAAGTGTACTCAATACCGACGGCCGTAATATCTTTGCCGCCGATGATGGCAGCCATACACCGGAATTCCTGGCCTACATTGCCGGCCTGCAGCGTTTCACCCCGGACCTGATCAGCCTCTATGCGCCCAATATCAATTCCTACCGGCGCCTGGCGCCAGATATATCCGCGCCCATCAACCTCAACTGGGGCATCGACAACCGCACTACCGCCTTCCGGGTGCCGGAGAGCGTGCCTGCCGCTACCCGGGTGGAAAACCGTTTCCCCGGTGCCGATGCCAACCCCTACCTGGCACTCGCCGCCAGCCTGGCCAGCGGGCTGCTGGGTATGGAGCTGGGCCTGACACCGACCGAGCCGCACCAGGGCACCGCCAATGAGGACGAGGTCGAAGTGGCGCGTACACTGGAGGAGGGGCTGCGCAACCTGATGAGCACCCCGGCCCTGGTGGACATCTTTGGGGATCTCTTCCTGCGCGCTTATACTGCGGTGAAACTCGACGAGTTCGAGGAGTTCAATCGGGTTATCAGCTCCTGGGAGCGTGAACACCTGTTGCTCAACGTCTAGCACTGACGCCATTGCGGCGCCGGCTCGTCAGGGAGCCCTGCATGACAATAAGAACACTCGCCGCCGCCTGGACGCTGGCACTGGCTATTATCACCGGCTGTGCCGAACGCGAAGCGGACCGGCAACCTGCCGAGCGCGTCTTCATCAACGGGGTGGTCTATACCGCCAATACTGAGCAGGCGACGGTCAGCGCCCTGGCCACCCGCGGCGAGCGCATTGTCTATGTCGGCGATAATGACGGCGCCCGGGCCCTGGTGGGTGAGACTACCGAGGTGGTGGACCTGGCCGGCCGCATGTTGCTGCCCGGCCTACATGACATGCACATTCACCCGATGGCCATCGTCGACGATGGCAGCTGCGATATCGACAGTGCGCCGTTGAACCTGGCCGAAATCGCCAGCCTCGTGTCGAGCTGTATCGACGAGCGCGAGCTGCCCGAGGGCGAGTGGCTGGCGGTAGCCCAATGGAACTTCGCTGTCGGCAATCAGCCCGCGGGCGGGTTCGAGACCCTGCGCCAGGCGCTGGATGCAGCCGCGCCGAACCACCCGGTGATCCTCTGGGGCAATGACGGCCACCATGGCGCAGTAAACTCTGCGGCGCTGGTGCGGGCCGTTAACGAAAAAGGGATCATGGTCGGCATCAGCGCCGAGACCCTGGCCTCTGACTTCGCCGGCTACCGCGAAGTTATCGGCGTTGACGCCGGCGGCAATCCCAACGGTGAGCTGCATGAGACTGCCCGCGAGCTGGTGCAACCGCCGATGGGTCTGCTGCTGGGTGAGTTGCCTGAGGAGCTGATGGTCGAGGTGGCCAGGAAACTGTCTGCCAACGGCATTACCACGGTGCTCGATGCTGCAACGCCGCCCCACAGCCTGCTGGCCTACAAGTCGCTGCTCGACAGCGGCGACATGACGTTCAATCTATCGGCCGCGATATTCCTGGATGTGCCGTCCTACCACCGGGAGGGCGGCATCGACGTTGACCAGATGATTGCCGACATCCTTTCTCTGCGCGCCGAGTTCGACCCGCTGTCACAGGTCACCGTCGACACGGCCAAGATTTTTGTCGACGGTGTGATGGAGGGTAACCCACTCAACGACCCGCCGACCCTGCCCAATGCCGCAGTGATCAATCCCTACCAACAGCCGCGCTTTGCTATCGACCTGGAAGCGGGCAGCGCCGAGATTGTCGGTTACGTGAATACCAGCAGTGAGCTGTGCCAGAAAGTGCGCGATGCCATGGATCACTACATGTCGCCGGAGGTGAACCGGGTCTTCCATCGGGAGGCGGGCTACTACCCGCAGCAGTGTCGCATCAGCCGCGGCGTGCTCGAGCATCCCTCCGACTTTATCAAGGCGTATATGCGCGAACTGGATGCGGCGGGCATCAAGATTCATGCCCACGTGATCGGTGACCGCGCAGTGCGCACCGCCGTCGAGGGCATGGAGGCGCTGCGTGCCAGCAACGGCGACTCCGGCCTGCTGCACAGCCTGGGTCATGTCCAGCTGGTGGCGCCGGAGGACTACCAGCGCATCGGTGACCTCGGGCTGTACCTGGTGTTCACCTACGCCTGGCTGGCGCCGGAGTTCTTCTACGATATGACTGTGAACCCTTTCATCGACCAGCTGGCGAGCGCCGATGACCTGTACCGCGCAGACTCCTACTACATGACCAATACCTACCCGGCGGCACAGCTCGCGAGGCTGGGCGCGGTGCTGGCGGCGGGCAGCGACGCCCCGGTGGACACCCGTGAGCCGCGGCCTTTCTACAACATCCAGCAGGCCGTTACCCGGGCCAACGAGGAGGGCACTGTGCTCAACCCCGCTGGCCGTATCGATATACGCAGCGCCCTGGACGCCTACACCATCAACGGCGCCCACCTGTTTGGCCATGCCGATGAGACGGGTTCCCTGGAACTGGGCAAGTATGCCGACCTGGTAATGATCGACCGCGACCTGCTGTCGCTTGCGGACGAGGGCAAGGCGAGTACCATCGCCGAGACCGAGGTGCTGTTGACCGTGTTCCGCGGCAAGCCGGTGTACCGCTGATGGATCATCACCTGCCGCGCTGGTTCCAGTTCACCAAGTATGCGGTGTATGGCCTGCTGATGGTTAACGTGGGCCTGTTCCTGCAGGAAGAGATGACGTCCTTTGCCCAGCTGTTTACTGGCGAACTCGATGCGGAAATGCTGGTGCAGGCCTTTTCCGCAACCATCGATACGGCGGCCTGGGTGGTGCTGCTGTTGATGTTTGAGCTGG
The DNA here is from genome assembly GCA_030066555.1 of Halieaceae bacterium. GTDB lineage: Bacteria > Pseudomonadota > Gammaproteobacteria > Pseudomonadales > Halieaceae > JANQIO01. The sequence continues at coordinate 2,001 of JASJBK010000106.1, read as the reverse complement.
AAACCTACGTGCTGCCCGATGAGGCCATCCGCGGCAAGGTCAAGTGGAGCCTGCACGGGCTGCGCATCGCCGCCTTCCTGTTTATCGGCTATGCCTGCTACGGCTATTTCGTGGAGATGTTCTATTTCTACGGCGACAGCGTGGTACCGCTGGCGGTGTCCGGTGCCTGCACGCTGGGAGAGGGCTGGTCCATCCTGGTCAAGCTCGACGAGTTCCAGCCGCTGACAGCGGAAACCTGCGGCATGCTGCAGGGGTCTTTGTGGCAGGTCGGTAGCGGCCAGGTGGTCGCCGATGCCGATACCCTGCGGGCGACTCGCTGGCTGGCCTGGGCCGACGTGATCAATTCTGTCACCTGGATCCTGGTGGTGCTGCTGCTGGAGATCGATGTACGGCTGCAGCTGCGCGGTGCCTACGCCGGGCACGTTCTGCTGGCCAGCAAGATCAGCAAGGTGGTGCTGTACGGCATCCTGTTTGCGGCAGCGGTTTACTGGGGCTTCGAGGGCGACTTTCTGGATTTCTGGGACGCCTTCCTGTGGCTGTTCGCCTTCTTCTTTATCGAGCAGAACCTGTTTGCATGGCAGGCCGAAACGGAGGCTGAAGCCGAGACCAAAGCAGGTGAGGGCGCAGCAGCCTAGCCGCTTTTCGATAGCCCAAAAAGAAAGGACCGGTGCAGAACACCGGCCAAGCTACATCCTTCCAGGAGAACTCTTTGCAGAGATTTTTCAGGTAGTACCCGAGGTCGCGCGGGGAGCTTCAAAGGTCATCCCCATCACGCGCATGCCGAACGGCAGGATAATCAGCGCGATCACCAGCGCGAGCATGACATCGGGAGCAACGGCCTGGCTGCCCAGCCCCTGGGCGTTGATTTGAGCGAACAGGGAAATCGCGCCAATGATGCCGAGTTCAGCCAGGCCGCGCTCGTACAGCAACATCGTCGTAATTGCCACGGCCGAGAACACCAGGTCCGGCTCCCGGGGCAATTGCAGGGTGGCCAGAGCAACCTCTGACACAAGCAGCGATACGACGAGTGAACACGGTATCGATATCAGTAGTGACTTCATTTTTCTGCACCGTAAAATCTTGGTTTGTGCAGTCCGGGCTGCCCCTCTATGGCGCTAGCTGCCCTTCCTTGACACTTAGTGTCGCTACTGGGGCAATTATTGCTAGTGGTAGCGAAATACATTGGGACTCTGGTCACAGTTGAAAGTGCATAGATTCAGGACAACTGTGACAAGTGTCACAACTGCCGGGCGGTCGGGGCTGGCAAAACGGGAGAATCGGTGGACATAGAGCTTCTCAAGACCTTCCTGGAAGTGCGCAGAACCCGACACTTCGGCAAGGCGGCAGAGAACCTGTACCTGACCCAGGCCGCGGTCAGTGCCCGCATCCGTCAGCTCGAAGAGTTGCTTGGCGTAAAGCTGTTTATTCGCTCTCGCAACAACATCCAATTGACCAGCGAAGGAGAGCGCCTGGTGACCCACGCCCAGACCGTGCTGCTGGCCTGGACCCGGGCCCAGCAGGAAGTGGCGCTGAAGACCGGCCAGACCAGCCAGATCCACATCGGCGTGCGCTCAGGGCTGTGGAGCCCGGCCCTGCAGGAACGTTTGCAGCAATTACATGGGGACATGCCCGGGGTGGTGCTGCGCACCGAGGGCCATATGTCAGACGCGGCGGCCAAAATGCTGCTGGATCGCACCCTCGACGTGGCCATCTCCTACGACCCGCCCAACCTGCCGGAATTCAAGGTGCGCGATATCGGTAGCGTGAGCCTGCGTCTGTACAGCGGCAGTCGCAAGGCCACGGTGGAGAGTGCCCTGGACGGCAGCTATGTGTACGTCGACTGGGGCAGTGCCTTCGCGCGTTTCCACGCCAAGTGCTTCGGGGAGGGTGTGGTGCCCAGCCTGCGCACCAACATCAGTGAGTCGGCGCGCGCTTTTATCGCCAGCAACGGCGGCGCTGCCTACCTTCCGGCCAGCCTGGCCGAGGCGGGGCGCCCGCGTT
>JASJBK010000105.1 GCA_030066555.1 Halieaceae bacterium | reverse complement strand
GCCACCGACGGCTTTACCGCGGTGCGCCACGAGGCCGGGAATGCCGACAGCCCGCTTACGGATCGAATATGGTCGATGGCCGTAGATGCCGACAATAACCTTTGGCTTGGCTATCACACCGGAGGCTTCAGTCGTTTCGATCCCGCTAGCGGGTCGTTCCTTCACTTTCCACCGACTCTCCACGGCACGGTCAGCAACCATACGGTGGGCGGCTTTGCACAAACCCCGGACGGCGACATGTGGGTCGCGACCGAGGGCAATGGAATACTGCGCGTCACACCTGGCAATGGTGCTGTCTGGCGCTATGGCGGGGGAGACAACGACCGCCTGGGAGAAATGGCATCCAACTATGTCTCCAGCGTGATGGTAGACAGCAGAGGCAATCTCTGGGCAACCACCCAGGGCGGCGGCATCAGCATGCTGCCCGCCGGGCAGCATCAATTTCAAACCTGGGAAGCTGCACTGGATAGCACGGGTGCAGAAATCACGAATCGCATCTACAACGTGATGGAAGATGCTACAGGCACAATCTGGTTCGGTTCTGACAAGGGCCTTCTCAGGCGCTCCACTGAGGGTGACTTCCGGCTGTTTGATATGGATAACAGTGGGCTTCTCAACAACCGCGTTACCAGCCTGTACCAGAGCGCAGACGGTGTCTACTGGGTCGGTACCCCCAGCGGCATGCATTCGGGGACCCGCTCCACCTTCCTGCGCCATGACACAGATACCGGGCTGTCCAACAACATCGTGAACGCCTTTACCGAAACCGCAGACGGCGATATCTGGATCGGTACCGATGAGGGTCTTAATCGATACCACGCACGCACAGGCCATTTTTCGCTCATCAGTCACGAGACCCAGCCATTGAGTGTTCCCGACTCACCGGTCATGAGCCTGTGGGGCGAAGACAAGGTGGTCTGGGCAGGAACGCTGAGCGCAGGGCTGATCCGGCTCGACCTGGAGCGAGGTGAGATGCAACGCTTCTCGCATCAGGCTGACAATCCCCGCTCGCTGGGCGCAGACGGTGTGACGACTATCCTCAGGGATGCGAGTGGTCGTCTCTGGCTCGGTACCTACGGCGGCGGCCTCAACCTGCTGGACGAGAGCACAGGCGAGTTCACACGATTCACCCACGATGCGAGCGACCCCGCCAGCCTGAGCTCCGACCGGGTGATAGCGCTATTGCAGGAGCGCGACGGTACGCTCTGGGCGGGCACGGAGGACGGTCTCAACCGCTTCAATGAAGCCGAGCAGAACTTTACCCGGTTCCGGCGCGAGCCCGACACGCCGGGTACCCTCAGCAGTCCCAGGGTGTGGTCACTGTTTGAAGACGCGCAGTCCGACCTGTGGCTTGGGACGCAGAGCGGCGGCATCAACGTCTGGCCCCGCGCGCAGAGGAAGCAGGGCATAGGCAGGTTCAATCACTATGTTGATTCCTTTCAACTGCCCAGCTCACACATCTATTCCGTGCAGGGCGACAATGCCGGAACGCTGTGGTTGTCACATAATCGAGGGCTGACCGCACTGAATCACCAGTCGCTGTCGGTTCGCCATTTCTCTATGAGCGATGGCCTGCAGGACAACGAGTTCAATCACGGCGCCGCATTCACTGATTCCAGGGGCAATATCTACTTTGGAGGCAACAGGGGCTATAACGTCATACCCCGCGGCTACCAGGTCAAGCAGGACCAGGCACCCGGGGCGCTGATTACCGGCATCAGGATTCTCAACAAGCGCGCCACCTTTGACGTGCCCGTGCAGGAAATTGAGCAATTGATACTGGGCTACAGGGACTACCTGTTTTCCGTGTCCTTCGCTGCGTTGGACTTCAGCAATCCCGCCGACAATCGCTACCAGTACAGACTGGAGGGATTTGTTGAGGAGTGGATCGACCTGGGTTCAGAACACAGCGCCATTTTCACCAACTTGCCGTCGGGTCGTTACACCTTGCACGTTCGGGCCTCTAATTCAAAAGGGCGTTGGGAAGGCACAGCGATCAAGCTGCCGATTGTCGTCAACCCGCCGCCCTGGTTGAGCTGGTGGGCGAAGGCGCTGTATGCACTGTTGCTGATCGGTCTGCTGGCCATGGCGCTGTACTACCCGCAACGGCGGGTACAACTGGCGCTTCAACGACAGCAGCAGCTGGAGGACAAGGTCGCCGAGCGTACGGTCGATCTCGAAGCAGCGCGAGAGCACGCGGAGCAGGCCAACAAGGCCAAGTCAGAGTTCCTGGCGGTGATGAGCCACGAGATTCGCACCCCCATGCACGGCATGTTGGGCATGACCGAGCTGCTTCTGAAAACCGAGCTATCCAATCAGCAGCGCCGCTACGCCGCCACGGCACATCACAGTGGGCAGGCATTGCTGGGCCTCATCAACTCGGTGCTCGATGTGAGCAAGCTTGAGGCTACCAGGGTCGAGGTGGAGGAGCTCGATTTCGACCTGGAGGAATTGCTGGACGAGATCTGTTACCTGGAAAGCGAGCCAGCAGCCCGCAAGGGGCTGCACCTCAACCTGATCTATGCCGCCGGCGTGCCCCAATGGGTGCGGGGCGATTCCGACAAAATCCGCCAGATCGTGATCAACCTGATCAGCAATGCCATCAAGTTTACCGAGCACGGGGAAATCAATCTGCGTGTCAGCCTCAGACACACGGGCGACTGGCACGAGGACGGAGTGGATATCCAGGTAGCGGACAGCGGCATCGGGATGGACGAGGCGACCCAGAAAAGGATATTCGATGTGTTTACCCAGGCCGATGCCAGCACCACCCGCCGTTACGGTGGCACGGGGCTGGGTCTGTCGATCTCTCGTCAGTACGCCAAACTGATGGGTGGTGATATCCACCTCAAATCATCGCCCGGCCGTGGCAGCCGCTTCACCTTGTCGCTGCCCCTCGTGCACGCCGAGAGCGAAGGCGATAACAGTGGCAGTTACTCGGAACTCCACGCTGCCGTGTGCTGTGCCAGCCCTACGGCGAATGAGATGGTCCAGTCCCGGCTTGCGCGCCACAGTGTCAGTTGCGCCGTGGCGACCAACCTGCACGGCTTGGTGAGTGAAGCGCGGAGTTCCGACCTGGTGATAGTGGACAGTGAGCTGCTGGCCGCGGCGTCACCGGAGCTGCTGTCAGAGCTGCAGGAATACACCAGGCATGGTTTCGTATTGGTCTCGTTGCTCAACACTGCGCAGCCATCGGCGATGGAGAGCTGGTCACCCCTGACCCGCCCGCTGTCCGGGCAAGGTCTTGAGCAGGTATTGCAAACGGTGTCTGGATCCTCTGGAGAGGCTCGCATCGGCGCTGACAGACTACCAGTGCCCGATGGCGACCAGGCTGCGCCACTCCGCAAGGTGCTGGTGGTAGACGATGTGGAGATAAACCAGAGCATTGCCAGGGACCTGCTGGAAATGCTCGACTGTGACGTGGTGGTGGCCGAGAACGGCAAGCAAGCGGTAGATCAATTCCGTGCTGGTAGCTTTGACCTGGTATTCATGGACTGCCAGATGCCACTGATGGATGGCTATGAGGCTACCCGCTTGATCCGTCGCCTGGAACAAGATGAGCAGCGCGATCCGGTGACCATCATTGCAATGACGGCCGGGATGGGGCAGTCCGATGAGGATCGCTGCCTGGAGGCCGGCATGTCCGGCTACCTGTCGAAGCCATACTCCCTTTCTGACCTGGAAAGGATCGTAAAGCCGTCCTCCCAGCAGTGGGATCAGGCTATCGATAGTAATGCTTGTGCTGAGTCTCCCGTTCAGGCTTCCGCATCTCCAGCGGTAGATGCTGACACCATCCTTGCGCTGAGGTCGATGGGAGAGCGAAGCGACAACAATCTTTTTGCCTCCCTGTACGAAATTTTCCGACCCAGCATGGAAGAGCAGCTCCCGACGCTGGAAACGCACCTGCGCAAGCAAGACTGGAGCGCCGCCGCGAAGACCGCACACTACATCAAGTCAGGTAGTAGCAGCATTGGCGCCCTGAAGGTCAGCCGATTGTGCAGCCTCATAGAGAAGGGCTGCGTTGAAGGGAAGACCAGTGGACTGTGGCAGCAGTTCAAGGAACTTCACGCCGCCTACCAGGAATTCCTCGAGACAATCGAGAGCGAGTGGTCCGCCGATCTCAATCTGCACTGACAGCGGCTGCTTTCGGGTCTGCCGGGGTGATAACTCTTCTCGCAGCACCGCGTTGAGCGCTTGCCTTATACTGGTTGCAGCTTGACCCCGACGCGAAGGAGACAGCTGACTGAACCAGGAACACTTCCAACTGCTAGGCGAGGACGAACCCGGGGCGGTCGTGGTGGAACGCCCCGACAGCACCTCCCCATACTTCTTCGTCTGCGACCACTATGGGAACCGCATACCGCGCAAGCTGGGCCAGCTCGGCGTTAGTGACGACAACCTTCAGCGTCATATCGCCTGGGATGTCGGTGTCGCCGGCATGGCAGAGGAATTTGCCCGCCGCTTTGACGCCACCCTGGTCAAGCAGCTGTATTCGCGGCTGGTCATCGACTGCAATCGCCCGCTGGACTCTCCAACCTCGATCCCCGAAATCAGCGAGGATACCGAGATACCTGGTAACCGCGGCATATCGCCTGAAGAGGTGGCGGCGCGACGACGCGAAATCTTTGCGCCTTACCACGACACCATAGCCTCTCTTCTCGACCGGCGACTGGCAGCTGGCCAGCCCACCATTCTGTTGGCCCTGCACACGTTTACGCCGGTCTACCACGGTGAGAAGCGGCCCTGGCACATCGGGCTCCTTTACAACCGCGATGCGCGCCTTGCGCGCCTGTTCCTGAAACTGCTGGCCGAAGATGAAACGCTCTGCCTGGGTGACAACCAGCCCTACACGGTGGATGATTTCAGCGACTACTCGATCCCTGTGCACGGCGAGGGTCGCGGTATTCCGCACCTGCTATTCGAGCTGCGCCATGACATGATTGAAGAAGAGTCAGATCAATACCGCTGGGCGCACCGACTCGCCGGGTCGCTGGAGCGGGCACTGGAGCATTCGCCGGAACTTGCTCACTGAGTTACAAGACGGATTAAGCAGCGACGAGGCCGCTCGCCGGCTGGCGCAGCACGGCCCCAACCAGTTGCCGGCGGCGGAGCGGACGCCCTGGTGGGTCAGGGTATGGCGCCAGCTCCAGAGTCCCATCATCTACATCCTGGTGTTTGCCCTGGCCCTCGATGTCGTCATCTGGATGATCGAAGGGGCTGAGGGTTGGCCCATCGAGTCTCTGGCTATCCTCCTGATCCTCGCGTTCAACACGGTCATGGGTGTCTGGCAGGAATACCGGGCAGAAGACGCCCTGGCGCGCCTGCGTGCGCTGGCCGCCCCGAAAGTCTGGGTTCGCCGCGACGGCAGTCTCTTGCAGATACCCGCAGCCGAGCTGGTGCCTGGAGACGTGGCCCGGGTGGAGGCGGGGGACCGCATTCCCGCCGATGGCGTGCTGCGAGGCGAGCAGGGGCTGCTGGTGGATGAATCGATGCTGACTGGGGAGTCAGTGGCAGTCGATCGCGCGGTCGATGACGAGTTGATGTCGGGGACACTGTGTGCGCGAGGGCTGGGTTGGCTCGAGGTGACGCGCACGGGGCCGGCCTCGGCCATGGGAAGAATCGCCGGCATGCTGGTGTCGCTGGAGAGCGAGACCACGCCGCTCGAGCGACGCATGACCCGCTTCGGGAACCAGATAGCGCAGTGGGTCGCCGCCCTCGCCGTGTTGCTGCTGGTGGCCGGCGTCGGCGTCGATGGCATCGAGCGCATCGACGAGATCCTGCTGTTCGCGGTAGCAGTAGCCGTGGCGGTAGTGCCCGAAGGTTTACCGGCAGTCCTCACCCTGACCCTGGCGCTGGGCACAGAGCGTATGGCCTCGCGTCGCGCTGTGGTGCGGCGCCTGGCCTCGGTCGAGGCCCTGGGCTCCGTGACGGTGGTCGCCACCGACAAGACCGGGACCCTGACCGAAAACACCATGAATGTCCGGTCACTGGAATCGCCGGATCGGCACCGGGCCCTGTTGGCCATGGTGCTGGCGGCCGAGGCAGAACCCAAGGGTGAGTCGGGCGATCCGATCGAAATCGGCCTGTACCGCTATGCCGCCGAACAGGGTCTCGATCCCGCGGACACCAGGTCGCGCTACAAGCGCGTCTCCGAGCGTCCCTTCGACTCGGAGTGGAAGTACATGCGGGTAACGGTGCGCGATGAGAGCGGGGAGGTGTCGTCCTACTTGAAGGGTGCCCCGGAAGTCCTGCTGGCGCTCAGCAGTCTGTCGCAGGCAGAGCGCGATGAGTGGTCGCAGCAGATCGAGTCGTCAGCCGCTTCCGGCAACCGCATGCTGGGCCTGGCCTGGGCGCCGGGAGAGGGCGAGTCGGATGTGCAATGGTTGGGGGCAGTGGGGCTCTGGGACCCGCCGAGACCGGAGGTTCCTGAGGCCATCGCCAGCACGCAGAGTGCGGGTATCCGGGTATTGATGATCACCGGCGACCATCCCGCCACGGCGCGGGCGATTGCCGGTTCGGTAGGCATTGATTCCACCCGCGTCATGACCGGCGCCGAGCTCGAAGGCCTCGACTCTGACGCGCTCGCCGAGTGCGTAGGCAGCGTCAACGTGTTTGCCAGAGTGGCTCCCGAGCACAAGCTGGCGCTGGTTGAGGCACTGCAGTCGAACGGTGAGGTTGTCGCCATGACCGGGGACGGGGTTAACGATGCGCCGGCGCTGAAGCGCGCGGCGATCGGCATCGCCATGGGACAGCGGGGCAGTGACGTCACCCGCGAAGTCGCAGACCTCGTGCTGCTCGACGACAACTTTGCCACGATCACCGCCGCCATCGACGAAGGCCGGAGCATCTACGCCAACATTCTCAAGTTCATTCGCTTCCTGTTTTCCACCAATGTCGCCCTGACTGCCCTGGTGGCAGTGGGGGTGATGGGGGCGGCGTTGCTGGACATCCGCGATGGCAGCGGCCACCTGCTGGTTCCGCTGCTGGCCGTGCAGCTGCTGTGGATCAACGTGCTGGCGGATGGCCCGCCGGCCCTGGCACTGGGCCTGGATCGCAATCCGGGCGTGCTGCTGCAGCCACCTCGTCCGCCGGCTGCGCCGCTGCTCGGCGCCGCTGATATTCGCTTCATTCTGGTCGCCGGGTTCATCAAGGCGACCCTGGGACTTGCGCTGTTCTTTGCGCTACCGGTACTCGGATACGCGGGAATCGTCACCCAGACCGCGGTCTTCGTATACGAATCCCTGGCCCAGCTCGCCTTCGCCTATCCCGCGCGTCGACTGAACGGCGCGCCGACAAGAAACCGGGTGCTGAATTTTATCGTTGCCTTCAGCGTGGTGCTGTCGATCCTGACGTTCACGCTACCGCCACTGCGCACTCTGCTCGGCCTGGCGCCACTCACGCCGACGGTGCTGGCTGCAGTGGCAGGCGCGTTAATGGTCACCGTGCTGGGCGGAGAGGTCTGGTCGCGGCGCGCCGCGCGTGTGCTCCCGAACTAGACGCTAGCTTCTACTAAAACGCTACGAGCCTGGTATTCAGCTTGCGGGCGCGCCGGTGGACGCGCGCAGCACCAGCTTGTGAGGAACAATCTCTGGCTCGCTGCCGATGTCGATTCCGTCCACCGCATCGAGGATACGCAACATGGTGCGCTGGCCAATCAGTTCCGCCGGCTGGGCGATGGTGGTCAGGGGTGGGTCGGTGATGGCGGCGTAGCGGGTATCGTCGAAGCCGATGACGGAAACATCGTCGGGAACCCGCAGGCCGGCTTGCTTGATCTCGTGGATGCAACCCATGGCCATCTCATCGTTGGCGCAGAAAATGGCGGTCGGTGCTTGCGGATGTTGCAGCAGGGCGCGTGTCGCATCCCTGGCGCCATCGATGGTCAGTTGGCCTGGCACGATCCAGCCGTCGGCGATTTTTTTTCCGGCACGTTTCATGGCGGCGACATAGCCGCGCTCGCGGTCCGCGGTGAGCTCCGAGCCTGCTGAGCCGGAAATAAAAGCGATGCGCTCGTGGCCCAACTCCAGGAGGTGCCGGGTCGCCTTGCGGGCAGCCGCGCGGTTGTCTATGCGAACGCTGAACAGGTTGCCGAGGTCGGGAGTGACGTTTTCGCAACCGAGGATAATCGGCGCAGGACGCGATGCCTTCGGTCGCCGCCTCATGGGAGTAATCGGGCAGGTGCTGGCCAACAGGATGATCCCGTCTGCCTGCTTGGAGAGCACGATGTCGCTGTACTCATCGAGCGAGAGGGTGTTCATCTCGGTTTCGCGAATCAGGATGCTGTAATGCCTCTCACTGGCCACCTGGGCGATACCGCGCATGACCTCGGTAAAAAACGGGTCGCCGACGCTGGGCAGCACGACCATGATGATGCCGGTACGCCCGCGCCGGAAATTCTGGGCCAATGCATTGGGTGCGTAGTCGGTACGCTGAATGGCCCTGGCAACTTTTTCACGGTTGTCGCGGCGAATGGACTCGGGGTCGCTGAGGTAGCGCGATACCGTTGCAATGGATACGCCGGCCAGCTCTGCAACATCCTTGATTGACGACATGGTCTCTCCTACAGACGTCCTAGCTTAGCATTTGCCGGGCCTTCCCAGGCTACTGGCATTGCTTTGGGCTTTTGCCGGCGCCCTTGAAGGGCATGGTGAAAACGTTTACAGTTTGCTGCAGAATATAACAAGATGACGGCGTGAACAAAGCACTGACTCCCCAGGTTTTTGAGCTGCGCAATCGCCGCGGCAGCCGGGCTCGCGTGAGCACGACCGGCTGCGCGCTTATGAGCCTGGAGATTGTGGGCGACGGCGCCACGCCGACCGATGTCGTGCTCGGCTATGACGGTCCAGGCCATTACTGCCAGGACGTGTTCTACCTGGGCGTGGTCGTGGGTCGGGTTGCGGGCAGGATTGCCAGGGGCGAGTTGCACCTGGATCGCCAGGACTACCAGCTGCCGGTACCCGCCACCGGCCACCACCTGCACGGCGGTGATGCCGGTCTGGGCCGACAGGTATGGCAGCTGTCATACAGCGGTGAGCAGCAAATCGCCTTTCGCTATGAAAGCCCCGACGGCGAGGGTGGCTACCCGGGGAAATTGGTCACCACCGTCGAATACCGGCTCACCGACGACAATGAGTTCCTGGTGCACTACCACGCCGCGGCTGACCGGGATACGGTGTATAGCCCCACCCAGCACAGCTACTTCAACCTGGCGGGTCATGCTGGCGGCAGTATTCTCGATCATGAGTTGACCGTGGATGCCACGCAGTTTGTGCCCATCGACGACGAGTACATTCCCCTGGGTGGGCCCGCGGCCGTGCGGGGCACCGCCATGGACTTCACCAGACCCGCAGCGCTGCGCGATCGCATCGATAGCGATGAACAGGTCGCCAGGGCCGGCGGCTTTGATCACAGCTTCGTGTTGCCAGAGGACCGCGACTGGCGCCAGCAGCCGGCAGCGATCGTGCGAGAGCCACAATCCGGGCACCAGCTGACACTCTATACCGATCGCCCCGCGCTACACTTCTATTCGGGGAACATGACGGGTGTCGACATAACGGGCAA
>JASJBK010000104.1 GCA_030066555.1 Halieaceae bacterium | reverse complement strand
AATGGGGCAGACCCCCTTGGGGTCTGCCCTTTTTTTTTGTGCTCTTTTCACCGATTTTTCACAGCCGGCGCCATTGCTGACAGTCGATAGTACCGCCGGATAGCCAAACGCATTGCTACCCCCGCACCTCGGGGCTTTATCGGCGCCTGGTCGATTCTGAACAAGCCGGTAGCCAGTCCCCCGGCTATTATGCTTAAGTGTGCGGTTTCCCCGGGGGAGGGTGCCCAATGGCTGTCGATCTGAAAGGTCGCTCGTTTGTAAAGTTGCTGGACTTTGAGCCGGCGGAAATCCGCTACCTGCTCGACCTGTCGGAAGAGTTGAAGGCGGAGAAGTACGCTGGCAAGGAACAGCCCCAACTGACCGGCAAGAACATCGCGCTGATCTTCGAGAAAACCTCAACCCGAACCCGCTGTGCCTTCGAGGTGGCGGCCTTCGACCAGGGCGCCAATGTGACCATGCTGGCGGACGGTTCCCAGATGGGCCACAAGGAGTCGGTGGCGGACACCGCCCGGGTGCTGGGCCGTCTTTACGACGGCATCCAGTTCCGCGGCGCGCGGCAGGCCGATGTCGAAACCCTCGAGGAGTACGCCGGCGTGCCGGTATGGAATGGCCTCACCGATGAATTCCATCCCACCCAGGTGCTGGCCGACCTGCTGACCATGGAAGAGCACGGCGGCGGTCGCAATCTCGAACAGCTCAAATTTGCCTACCTGGGCGATGCCCGCAACAACATGGGCAACTCCCTCATGGTGGGGGCGGCCAAAATGGGTATGGAACTGCGCATGGTAGGTCCCATGGAGTTCTGGCCCGATGAGTCGCTGGTAGACCAGTGCCTGGCCATTGCCGAGGATACCGGCGCCACTATCCAGTTTACCGAGGACATCGACGAGGGCGTGCAGGGCGTCGACTTCGTCCACACCGATGTCTGGGTGTCCATGGGCGAAGCCCCCTCGGCCTGGGCTGAACGGGTGGAGATCATGAAGCCCTACCAGGTCAACCTGGAGCTGATGGAGCGCACCGGCAACCCCTCGGTGAAATTCATGCACTGCCTGCCCGCTTTCCATAACAGCCAAACGGTAGTCGGTAAACAGATCGCCGAGGAATTCGGGCTGGATGGTCTCGAGGTCAACGACGATGTGTTCGAGTCGGACTACAACATCGCCTGGGACCAGGCCGAGAACCGCATGCACACCATCAAGGCGGTGATGGTCGCGACCCTGGACTAGGGCCCGGCATACACCTGGCAGGACATCAGCCAGGATAGTGAGTACCTGCAAACGCGGCAGGCTCAATTCTGCGGCCTTTATCCGCTGCAGGGGCGTGTGAGATGTGTATAATCCCGCCCCCAAAAGCGACCCCAAAAGGGTAAGCGCTGCACGACCATAAGAGAGCTGTTCACGATGTATCCCCCTGTAACCGGCGCGGCAATTCGCTTGCTGCCTGTCCTGCTGACCCTGCTGTTTGCTGCCTGCGGTATTGATGGTAGCCAGCCTCCCGCCGGCGCCTTGGAAGTACGCGAGGCCGGCGCCCTGCTGACCCACGCCGAGGCGAAGTACCGACGCAGCGTGGTGTCAGAGCCCCGCTACCGGCTCCATGTCGATCTCGACCGCGGAGCAGAGGTGTTTGCCGGCCGGGTGGATATCGAATTCAACTACGGCAGGGAGACCCGCCCACTGACGGTGGACTTCCGCGATGGCACGGTGCTGTCTGTAGTCCTGGACGGCCAGCCCGTTGATCACGAGTACAACGGGCATTTCATCACCGTGCCAATGGGGGTTATCAAGAGTGGCAGCCGCCGGCTCAGCATCGAGTACGAGCACGGCTACAGCCAGGATGGCGCGGGCCTCTATCGCTACCAGGACCCGGAAGATGGCCGCGTTTACCTGTACACCGACTTTCAGCCCTATAGCGCCAACCGGCTGTTCCCGCATTTCGACCAGCCCGACCTCAAGGCCACCTATGAGCTGACAGTGCAGGCCCCTGCCGGTTGGCAGGTGGTGAGCACGGCCCGCGAATCAGGCATCGACAAGGGCGAGTCGCAGTGGACCTGGCGCTTCCCGGCCACGCTGCCGCTGAGCTCCTACATCTTCTCCCTCCACGCCGGCGAATACGCTGTGTTCGAGGACGCCGACTTCCGCTACCCCCTGCGCCTGTTTGTACGCCAGTCGATGGCCCAGTACGCAGCCCCCGAGTTCTGGTTCGAGATTTCCCGCCAGGGCTTTGATTACTTCGACGACTACTTCGGATTGCCCTACCCGTTTGCGAAGTATGATCAGCTGGTAGTGCCCGACTTTATCGCCGGCGCCATGGAGAATGTCGCCGCGGTGACCTTCAGCGAGAACAAGCTGTTCCGCGGCCAGGCGACACGCCGCGAGCGCATGTACATCGCCAACGTCATCATGCACGAGATGGCGCACATGTGGTTCGGTGACATCACCACCATGGCCTGGTGGAACGGGCTGTGGCTGAACGAGGCCTTCGCCACCTACATGGCAGAGCGCGCCCTGGCCGACGGCACCGAGTTCAAGGAAACCTGGCACCAGTTTTTCATCGGCGACAAGCAGTGGGGTTATGCGGAAGACCAGCTGGTCACCACCCATCCCATTGAGTTGCCGGTGCGTGATACCGAGGAGGCGACCACCAACTTCGACGGCATCACCTATGGCAAGGGTGCTTCCGTTCTCAAACAGTTGGGCTTCTACCTGGGAGATGACGTGTTCCGGCAAGCGGTGCGCGATTACATCGCCACCAATGCCTGGGGTAATACCGAGCTGGATGACTTCATGGGTGCGATGTCCGATGCCGCCGAGCGCAACCTCGATGACTGGACCCGGGACTGGCTGTATACGGCTGGCCTCAATACCATCGAAGCGCGCTACCAGTGTGATGCCGGCAAGATCAGCTCGCTGGTGCTGCAGCAAAGCACGCCTGCTGACTACCCCACCCTCCGTGAGCAGCGCACGGTGCTGGCGCTTTTCAAACGCGAGGGTGAGCAACTGGTACTGAGCCGCGAACTGCCGCTGGTGTTCGACGGTGCCCGCACGCCGGTACCTGAGGCGGAGGGCGCACCCTGCCCGGATTTCGTCTACCCGAACTACGGTGACTACGCCTACATCAAGGTGGCCCTGGACGAACGCTCAGTGGCCACGATCAGCCGCTACATCATGGGCCTGGATGACCCACTGCAGCGCAACATGGCCTGGTATGACCTGTTCCAGATGATGCGGGATGCGCGCCTGGCGTTGACCGACTACCTGGACATTCTCGCGGACCACATCACCGCGGAAACCGACCTCAATGTCACCGCCGACCTGCTCAGTAACCTGCGCTCCGGTTTCAGCTACCTGCACCAGGTGCCGGCCGGCGACACGTACCTGGCCGCATACGCCGAGCGCTTTGAAGCCCTGCTCTGGGAGCAAGTCACGCTGACCCGCGGCGATGCCCGGCAGCTCTGGCTGAGGGGATACATAAATACCGCCAACAACGAGCTGGCCTTCCAGCGTCTTGAAGACTTGCTACAAGGCGAGCTCGAACTTGCGGGATTTGCGCTGGACCGGGACCAGCGCTGGCGTATCGTCATGAAACTCAGCGAGCACCTGTGGCCGGGCTACGAGGCGCTGCTGGTGGCTGAGCTGGAACAGGATGGCAGCTCCCGCGGCAAGGAGAATGCGGTGCGCGCCGAGGTGCTGTCGGCCCGCGGTGAGGGCAAGTATCAGTGGATGGTAGAAGCCATCGATTCCGGCGACGCCTACAGCTTACGTCGCAGCCGCACCATTGCTTCCGGCCTGTTCCCGTACTCCAGCCAGCGTGGATTGGCCGAGCCCTACGCCGTGGAGATGCTCGCGCAACTGCCGCGGCTGGACCGCGAGCACGATACCAACTTTCACGACAAGGTCACCTACCAGCTGATGCCACGCCTGTGCACGGCGGAAAATGTGTCGCGCCTGCAGGCGGCGGTAACGCGCTATGACGACCTGAATCCGGCGATTGTGCGCGCACTGAAGATTGCCGCCCAGCAGGATGAGCGCTGTGTGAATGTCGGTGCCCTGCTGGCGACAGCCCGCGAGCACCCGGGCGGCGTCGGTGCGATCGGCGGACAGTAGGCGACACTAGCTCGCCTGACGTATTTCTCCGTAGGCATCCAAGGCAGCCTGGCGGGCCTGCTTGTGGTCGACCAGCGGCTGCGGGTAGTCCACACCGAGGGTGATACCGGCGGTGCTTAGCACCTCATCCGGTGCCGTCCAGGGGGCGTGCAGGTACTTGTCGGGCAGGCCCGCGACTTCCGGGACCCAGTGCCGGACATACTCGCCCTGACCATCGAATTTCTCGCCCTGGGCGGTGGGGTTGAAGATGCGGAAGTAGGGCGCCGCGTCGGCACCACTGCCCGCTACCCACTGCCAGCTGCAGGCATTGCTGGCGAGGTCTGCATCCACCAGCGTATCCCAGAACCAGTCTTCACCGGCCTGCCAGGGCAATAGCAGGTGCTTGGTGAGAAACGAGGCCACGATCATCCGCACCCGGTTGTGCATGTAGCCGGTTTGCCAGAGCTGGCGCATGCCGGCATCGACGATCGGGTAGCCGGTCTGGCCGCGCTGCCAGGCCTTGAGATGCTCGGGGTTGCCGAGCCAGGGAAAATCCGCGAACTGCGCCTTGAAGGCTTGCTCGGGAATCGACGGGAAATGGTGCAGCAGGTGGTAGGAGAACTCCCGCCAGCCCAGCTCCGACAGGAACTTGCTGACCTGCGTCTCCGAGTGGCCCCCGGCCGTGGCGGCATGCCAGACCTGGCGGGGCGAGACTTCACCGAAATGAATATGCGGGGACAGGCGGCTGGTCACCTCCAGGGCGGGGCGGTCGCGGCCGTCGCTGTAGTCCTCGATACCTGAGGCCAGGAACGTCTCGAGCCGACTGGCAGCACCGGCTTCCCCCGGTTGCCACAGCGCTTCCCAGCCCGCGGCCCAGTTGGGTTGAGTGGGAAGCAGCCCCAGTGCCTCCAGCCCCAGGGCTTCAGCCGAGGTGGGGGCGGCCAGTTCGCCGCTGAAGAAAGCGCCGGGCTCGGGTGCCGGCTTCGGCACAGCCGGGGTCGGCTGACGGCGGCAGGCTTTCCAGAAGGGCGTAAACACCTTGAAAGGCAGGCCGCTCTGGTTGGCGATCTGCTCCGGTTCGAACAGCAGGCTGCCGGGAAAGCGCTTCATGTCGCAACCGTCGCCGGCAAGCTTGTCGTGTACCGCGCGCTCCAGGGCTGCAGACCAGGGTTCGTAGCCGCGGCTGCAGTACACGGCGCCGGCACCCGTCGCGGCAACCAGTTGCTGCAGGATTTCGGTGGTGGGCCCGCTGTAAATGTGCAGCCTGCCACCCAGCGCCTCGATATCGCTGCCCAGGGCTGCGAGGCTGTGGTGCAACCACCAGCGCGATGCCCCACCCGGGGCCCAGCGGTCGGCCGCGTCGGGGTCGTGAATATAGACGGGTATAACAGGGTGGCCGCTGCCAATGGCGGCTTGCAGGCCCGGCAGGTCGGTCAACCGGAGATCTTGTCGGAACCAGTAGATCAGGGAATCAGTCATGGGCTTGTTACGGCGCCTGGCGCGGGACGGTTCCGCCGGTGACCGGAATTTGCCCTACTTGTGCTCGGCGTGTGCCACCATCGGGTGGCTGCTATCACACAGGGCCTTGAGGTCCGCAGTGGTCATGGGGTCACCCCGGCAGGTCTGATCGCAGAAAGTGACCAGCAGCTGGGCCAGGTATTTGCGCACGTCCTTGCCGTGGCCACGGGTGCGGCGGTCCATGAATTCCTTGCCGGTCGAGGGGTCGCGGGGTGCGGCGAAGTTGTAGTGACTGGCGCCCTCTACCAGCACCAGGTGACGATCACCGCGCTTGCCCTGTATGCCGCGATTAAAGCTGTGCTGCACCGCCCAGGTCGGGCTCGCCTCCTTGCCGGCGATGTAGGCCGTCTCCGTTTCCATCACCCCGTCACTGGTACCGCCAATCAACAGCAGTGACATGTCGGTTTCCAGCGGCAGTACGTCGCGTTTGCTCCAGCCTTGCTCGGGGTCGGCCAGCGCATGGCCGCCGTAGGCGAAAGCGCCGCAGACCGTGGGAAACCAGTCCCGGTTGGCATTCAGCAGGGCCATGCGACCCCCCAGGCCATGACCCCCCAGCACCACGCAGGACAGGTTCAGGTGGCTGGCGAGCACCCCCGACTTGTTGAGCTTCTTGAGCGTGGTAAAGACCGCCGGCAGGGCCGGGCAGGAAGGCTTCCTGCCGTAGCGCTTGAGGGTGAGGCGCTTGCGCTGCTGGCCGGGGCCGGAGCGCACCTGGCCAGCGTCGTCCTCGCAGATCCAGCTATAGGTGACCGCTACCGTGCCGGCCTGGGCCAGTTCCAGCGCCAGCCAGGCGTAGCTTTCCTGGGTGAGGTCTTCGTCGGGCAGCAGAATGACCACGGGAAACGGCGAGCGGCTCCCGTCCGGGCCCACGACGCCGGTGCTGCGCTCCTCGATCGAGTCGGTGAAGCGGCTGGGGTAATACACCTTGAGGGTAAGCGTGTCGAAGGGTGCTGCTGCGCCCGCTACCCGGGTAGAAGTGTAGAGTGCCCTGACTTTTATCGTCTCGTCCCCGAGGGCCCGGTGCAGCTAGCTGCGGCGGGCCCGTCTTTCCACTGAAGCTTGCGGGCAGAAAACCCTGCCAGCATCGTCATTCTGAACCCGAATCCGGGCCGCCTAGGGTAGTTCTGGGGCTATGGCTTGTAAACCCGTCCGGCTAGCGACTGCCGTCGCTGCCGCACAGCTCGCGGAAGCCCGCCGCCATGAAGGGAATCATGTGGTCGTAGGCGGCTTCGAAGTCGGACGAGGAGCACAGGCCGCCCGACAGCGCGTCGATACGCCCGGTATCGGCCAGGGTCAGGGTGAGGGCCCCCGACATGTTGTGGTAGCACCAGTACAGGTCGGTATCGGAGGCCCCGGGCAGGGCGACCCTGAGGGCGTCGATGAACTCGTTGACCAGGTTGTCGAACATCTTCGACATCATGCGCCGCCCCCAGTAGGGGCTGTTGTTGATATAGGCGACCAGCGCCAGGTAGTGGCGCCAGCCGTCATCGCCGGTTTCCTGGGCCAGCTCCAGCGGGCGCAGGAACGCTTCGATGATCTGCTCGACGCTGGGTCCGGCTTCGCCGGAGCTTTCCTGCACCCGGCGCAGGGCCTCGTGGCGGGCCTCGTTGAGGTAGGCCGAGCGGCGCTCGAACACCGCGTTGAACAGGTCGAGCTTCTTGCCGAAGTGGTAGCTGGCCAGCGCCACGTCGACCCTGGCGCCGCTGGCGATCTGCCGCAGGGTAACGCCATCGTAGCCGTGCTCGGCAAACAGTTGCTCGGCGACGTCGAGGATGCGGTCGCGCTTGGCGGTGGCGGGTTTTTTCGCGCTGTTCTCTGCTGGCATTCCCGTGTTATTGCTCTTATGGCACGTGTGTCGCAGGTCGTGTTACAAACAGATTTTTCAACAACTGTTGAAAAGCTGCATTTTCGCATTATAGTGAGCCGGCATAAAAAAGCGAGCGGGGAGCCACCCACCGATGACGCCGGAACTGTTCAAATATCTCCTGCTGGGATTGTACGTTGTTGTGGTGTACTGGCTATCCTGGATCGGCATGCGCCGTACCCGGGACATCCGCGGCTTTACCATCGGCAACAAGGACATGAATCCCTACCTGGTGGGGATTACCCTGGCGGCCTCGATTTCCTCTACCGCGACCTTCGTGATCAACCCCGGCTTTGTCTACGTGCACGGCATGTCGGCCTACCTGCACTACGGGCTGGCGGCGGTGCTGGGCATCCTCAGCGCTTTCCTGGTGTTGACCCGTGGCTTCCTGCGGCTGGGTGAATCCGGCGGCGCGATGACCATTCCCGGCTGGATATACGCCCGCTATGGTAGCGCTGGGCTCAGGCTGTTCTTCGCGCTGATCAACCTGCTGTCGATCACCTTCGTGGTGCTGATCCTGGTGGGCTGCAGCCTGCTGGTGACGGGCCTGTTCCCGGTCAGCCAGAAGACCGCCCTGGTGCTGGTGCTGCTGTTTGTCTTCTCCTACGTGCTGATGGGCGGGACCTACGCCCACGCCTATACCAACACGCTGCAGGGCATCATGATGCTCGGCATCGCCCTGTTCCTGTTTGTCGACGGCTGGCACTACTTCGAGGGTGCGCCACTGGAGACCCTGCGCGCAGTGGGGGAGAATTTTGCCGCGGTCTACAATCCCGACAGCGACCTGTACTTCAGTTTCTTCTCGGTCTTTGCCAGTGGTTTCATCATTACCTTCGCCCTGATGCTGCAGCCGCATATCCTCACCAAGGTGCTGTACCTGCGCTCGGAAAAGGACATCAGCCGCTTCATCGGCACCACGGCGGTGGTGGGCGGGCTGTTCAGCCTGATGCTGGTGATCGGCTTCTACGCCCGGCTCTCGGGTGTCGAGGTCGATGCCCAGGACACCGTGCTGCGGGAATACCTGCTGCGGGAGTTTGCCCGCTCCACCGCCGGCGAATACGCGCTGACGCTGATTTTCGTGACCCTGCTGGCGGCGGGCATGAGCACCCTGGACGGCATCCTGGTGGCGCTGTCGGCGATGGTGGTCAATGACATCGTTGTGCCGGCCTCCTCAGCGCAGGATGCCGCCGAGCGCGGGCTGGCCTGGTCCCGCTACGTGCTGGTAGGAGTGGGGGTGCTGGGCCTGGCGCTGGCCTGGAACCCGCCGCCGCTGATCGGCCTGTTCGCCCAGAAGGGCGTCTACGGCCTGGCGGCGGCGTCTACCGTGCCGATCCTGTTCGGGGTGCTGTACCGGGGCAACATGCCGGTCTGGCTGGCGGGCAGCGCCGCAGTCATCGGCCTGGCCTTGCACCTGCTGCTCAATCTCCTTGGCGGCGTGGCCAATCCAGCGGTGTCGGCCAGCTACGCCATCATCGTATCGGTCACCTATACCCTGGTGGCGTTGCTCCTCCTGCGACTCAAGGCCGCCTGACACTCAACACCCGGACCTGTGAAATTTTGCCGAAAGGATTGTGCCGGGCTTGACAATTCAACGGCTGTTGAATATTTTCAGACGTAATTCAACAACTGTTGAAATCTATAACGATAAAAGGTACCCACGATGAACGTATCCCTCATCCGCAACCGTCTTGCCGTGGCTGTGGCCCTGGCGTCCACCGCAGCCTTCGCTCCCATGCCGACCAGTGCACAGGAAGGGGGTGCTGTACTCGAAGAAGTGACCGTTACCGCGCGGCGCCGCAGCGAAAGCCTGCAGGATGTGCCGATTGCCGTTACCGCCTTCAGCGGCGAGAGCCTCAGGCTGCGTGGCGCAGCCGATATTACCGAGCTGGCCCAGCAGGCTCCCAGCGTGACCCTGGAGCCCTCGCGGGCCACCAACACCACGCTGACCGCCTTCATCCGCGGCGTCGGCCAGCAGGACCCGCTGGCGGGCTTCGAGCAGGGCGTGGCCCTGTACATCGACGACGTCTACCTGGCGCGGCCGCAGGGTTCGTTGCTGGACATTTACGACGTCGAGCGTATCGAGGTACTGCGCGGCCCGCAGGGTACGCTCTATGGCCGCAACGCGGTGGGCGGCGCCATCAAGTACGTCACCCGGCGG
>JASJBK010000103.1 GCA_030066555.1 Halieaceae bacterium | reverse complement strand
CACTTGACCTTGCCGCTGACACGGTCACGGCCTTCGTAGATGCCGGCTTCGCTCTTCGACTTGCTCCACTGGGTGTCCATGCTCAGCAGGTTGGTGAAGTAGTCGTTGCTCAGCGCACCGGGCTGGTCGGTGAAGACACCGTGCTTGACGCCACCGCTGTTGGCATCCATGGCGCGCATGCCGCCCACCAGTGCCGTCATCTCCGGTACCGACAGACCCAGGGTGTTGGCCTTGTCGACCAGCATATTGGCCGGTGACAGCAGGGCGCGGTTGTCGAAATAGTTGCGGAAGCCGTCAGCCGCAGGCTCCAGCCAGCGGAAGGAGTCGGCATCGGTCATCTCCGCGGTCGCATCAGTCCGACCGGGGATGAACGGTACTTCCACTTCATAACCCGCCTCTTTCGCGGCCTGCTCGACGCCGACGGCGCCGCCCAGCACGATCAGGTCAGCCAGGGAGACCTGCTTTTTGCGGTTGGAGCCGTTGAAGTCCTGCTGAATACCCTCCAGGGCAGCCAGTACCTTGGCCAGTTCCTCGGGGTCGTTGGCCGCCCAGCCATTCTGCGGCGCCAGGCGTACCCGCGCACCGTTGGCACCACCGCGCATGTCGGTGTTGCGGAAGCTGGAGGCGGAGGCCCAGGCGGCTTTCACCAGCTCGGTACTGGTCAGCTCGGACTTGAGGATCTCGTTCTTCAGCTTACGGATGTCACGGGAGCTGATGCTGTCGTAGTCGGCAGCCGGTACCGGGTCCTGCCAGATCAGCACTTCGGCAGGTATCTCGGCACCCACGTAGCGGGCACGGGGGCCCATGTCGCGGTGGGTCAGCTTGAACCAGGCGCGGGCGAAGGCATCTTCGAACTCTGCCGGGTTGTCCAGGAAACGCTTGGAGATCTTGCGATACTCCGGGTCCGCTTTCAGGGCCAGGTCAGCCGTGGTCATGACCGGGGCGTGGCGCACACCGGGCAGGTGAGCGTCGGGCACCATGTTGGCAGCATTCGGATCGTCGGGAATCCACTGGGTGGCACCTGCGGGGCTTTTGGTCTGCTCCCATTCGAAGGCGAACAGGTTCTGCAGGTAGTTGATGCTCCACTTGGCCGGGGTCACCGTCCAGGCGCCTTCCAGGCCGCTGGTAACGGTGTCTTCGGAGTGGCCCTTGCCACAGCTGTTTTTCCAGCCCAGGCCCTGCTTCTCAACACCGGCCTGTGCGGGTTCGACGCTGAGGCACTCTTCGGGCTTGTGGGCGCCGTGCATCTTGCCGAAGGCGTGACCACCGGCGATCAGGGCGACGGTTTCCGCATCGTCCATGGCCATGCGGCCGAAGGTTTCACGCACGTCGTGGGCAGAGGCGACCGGGTCCGGGTTGCCGTTGGGGCCTTCCGGGTTTACGTAAATCAGGCCCATCTGTACGGCAGCCAGCGGCTGCTCCAGTTCGCGTTCGCCGCTGTAGCGCTCGTCACCGAGCATGACTTTTTCCGGGCCCCAGTAGACCAGGTCAGCTTCCCAGTCGTCTTTGCGGCCGCCGGCAAAGCCGAAGGTCTTGAAACCCATGTTCTCCAGCGAGACATTGCCCGCCAGGATCATCAGGTCGGCCCAGGACAGGCTGCGGCCGTACTTCTGCTTGACCGGCCACAGCAGACGGCGGGCCTTGTCGAGGTTGCCGTTATCGGGCCAGCTGTTGAGCGGCTCGAAGCGCTGCTGGCCACCGCCGGCGCCACCGCGGCCGTCAGCCACGCGGTAGGTACCGGCCGCGTGCCAGGCCATACGGATCATGAAGGGGCCATAGTTGCCATAATCGGCGGGCCACCAGTCCTGCGACGTGGTGAGAATCGTGTCGATGTCCGCCTTTACCTCGGCCAGGTCGAGCTGGGCGAAGGCATTGGCGTAGTTGAAATCCCCCATCGGGTTCGATTCCGGACTGTGCGTGCGCAGGGGCTGCAGATCGACCTGTTCAGGCCACCAGAATTGATTGGATTTGGGTGCGCCCTGGGCGGCGGCCGGGCCGGCGCTCACCAGGGGTACTGCGACCGCCAGGGCGGCCAGCAGCGGTATTGTTCTCTTGAGCATGGGTTGCTCCTCGCTGTGCGGGTTGGACCGGGTAACCCCACCGGCAGCAGCAGGCCCCGGCAAGGTGTGTGCCTATACAAAATAGGCCGGGTACGGGTATCAGTAAAATTGATTCGCGTTGAAAAGATGATCGAGAAATACGATCAGCGCAGATACTAGTTCAAGCTATTGATTTAACTAGCTTTTCAAGCGGGAAGAGCGGGGTCTACCGGGCACGGGCATTGGCCCCGACAAGGGCCTGATCCTCCACCAGCAGGCTGCGGAATTCCCGTTCCGGCAGCGGCTCACTGAAGTAGTAGCCCTGGATTTCGTCACAGCTGAAGGCCTGCAATGTCTGCAACTGGGCCTCGGTCTCCACGCCCTCCGCCAGCACCTTCATGCCCAGGTGCCTGGCCAGCACGATGGTGGAGTTGACGATGGCGCGATCCGCCGATTCGGTTTCCAGGTTTTCGATGAAGCAGCGGTCGATTTTCAAGGTATCCACCGGCAGCTCCTTCATATAGGCCAGGGAAGAATACCCGGTGCCGTAGTCATCCATGCTGACTTTCACGCCCAGGGAGCGAATCTGTTCGAGCACCGTCACCGCGGACTCCATGTCCTGTACCAGCAGGTTCTCGGTAATCTCCAACTCCAGGTCGCTGCCCGGCAGGTTGTGGCGCTTCAGGGCCGAGCGCACCTGGGTGTACATATCGGCCTGGCGCAGCTGCGCCGCGGAAATATTGATGGCGATCCGCGGCGGCGTGATGGCCTGCTCGCGCCAGGTGCGCAACTGTCGGCAGGCGGCCTCCAGGGTCCAGTCACCGATGGCGGTGATCAGCCCCAGCCCCTCAGCGGCACTGATAAAGGCGTCCGGGCGGATCATGCCCCGCTCCGGGTGATTCCAGCGAATCAGGGCTTCGGCGCCGGTCAGCTCGTGGGAGAAGGTATCGACCTTGGGCTGGAAGTAGAGTTCGAACTCATCCTTCTCCAGCGCCGTGCGAATATCCGTCGACAGCCGCATGAGCTCCAGCAGTTCTGCATTGAGCTCGTGGGAGTAAAACTGGAAGATGCCGCGCCCCAGCCCCTTGGCGTGGTACATCGCGGTGTCGGCATTGCGCAGCAGCGCTTCAGGGTCGTCACCGTCCCTGGGGTAGATGGCAATACCGATACTGGCGCTGCCGCGCAGCTCGTGGCCGTCGATGCTGACCGGTTCTGAGGCGGCCTCGAGGATGCGATCCGCTACCCGGCTGATCGACGCCACGGTAAGGTCGTGGTCGGCCCCGCCCACGGCGGTAATGACAAATTCATCGCCCCCCAGCCGCGATACCGAGTCATCGGCCCGCAGGCAGTCCTTGAAACGCTCGGCGATTACCTTGATATAGCGGTCGCCCACCGGGTGCCCCAGGGTATCGTTGACCAGCTTGAAGTTGTCGAGGTCGATGAACATGATGCCCAGGTTGCCGCCCTGCCGCGAAGTCTGGCTAACCGACTGCTTGAGTCGATCGAGAAACGCCATGCGGTTGGGCAGGCCCGTCAGCGCATCGTAGTGGGCCTGGTTGAACAGACGGCTTTCCCACTCGGCGTTGGCCAGCGCCACGGCGATACGGTCAGCGTAGTTATTGGCCAGGGTGATATGGTCGAGGTCCAGCATGGGCGCCCTGCGATGCCCGAGGATAATCAGCGCGATCACCCTGCCGTCGAGCCTGATGGGCAGCAGCTCGAAGCTGCATTCCCGCGGTATGTTGCTGTCGAGAATGTAGTTGGGCAACTCGCCACTGGAGCCGTCGATCAGCACATGGCCGTTGATTCCCAGCTCCTCAAGCTGCAGGGTGCCGACCACGACATCGACGCTCTGCAGCTCGCCGACAAAACTGTCGCTGAGCCGATAGACCTCGCCATGCTGCTGACCGTTCTCAAGCAGGATCATGGCGATGTAATCGCTGGGCAGTACGGCCTGGGTCTTCTCCAGTACGATCTTGATGATGTCTTCTTTCTTGATGCGAGACAGGATGAGCTGGTCGATGTCAGACATTGACGCCTGGGTCAGCAACTGGTGGGACACCCGCGCCGACATGGTGTTAAAGGCCTCGGCCATGTCCTCGAACTCATCTCCGGACTCCACCCGCACCGGCGTGTCGTAATCCTTGCCGGTGACCCGTTCGATGCCCGCCATGATTTCTCCCAGCGGTGTCATCTGGCGACGAATCAGGTAGATGCTGGCCAGGGAGATCGACAGGACTACCAGCGCCGCCAACCACAGGAACTGCCGCTGGAAGGCCACCGTGTCGGCGAGGATCAGCTCGCTGGGCCGGGCCACAACAACACGCCAGTTGTGGGCGCCATACAGTGACCCCAGGTACACAGAGCGATAACCCGCCATATACTCCAGCCCACGGGCCAGGGCACTGGCCGTACCCCGGTGGCTTTCCTCGTAGGCGTCGAGACCCGCGAATACGCGGCAGACCTCAGGGTCTGAGTAGAACAGCGCCTGGGCGCGTTCGTCGTAAATGCAGTTGGTATTGCGCAGGTCGCGGCTGTCGGAATCACCGATGGCAATGTCTTCGGAGACCAGGGCGCCGACCAGCTTCGGCGCCTGGCTGTCGAAACGGCTGCTGCGCAGGATATAGACCCGGCTCAGGTCACCGTCCCAGCCGATGCGCGCCAGGATCAGCTTGCCATCGCGCAGGCGCTGCAGCGCGTCTTCACGTGAGCGCATACCGGTGGCGCCTTCGAGCACCGACCAGGGGAACACCTGGAAGCGGTTACCGCCCATCAGGGCCACCGCATCGCTGCCTGCCTCCAGCTCTTTCGCCTCTTCCTCCGCGAAGTGATTAAGCTGCTCGGTGAGCACTACCAGCCGGCCCAGCAGGGTGTCCACCAGCATCGACGCCTGTTCGTCCTGCAGCTGCTCGACCTGCAGCCGGGAGCGCTCGCTGACATAGTTGAGGGTCAGTACCGCCAGCACCGCAGTCGGCACCAGCGCGAACAGCAGGAACACGCCGAACAAACGACGCGTGATCTTGCCAAACCAGGGAGAATCGCTCATGACAGCAGGGGCTAGTAATCGCCCGCCAGACCGATGAAGGCGCCATCATCCGCCCGCAGACAGTCATCCCGGCTTGCGGCGGCTGACACATTGGGCACATAGGCACCATCTTCGCCGGTGCTAAACAGGTCGTAGTCGGAGTTCAGCGGCTTGAGGTTTTTCTTCTTGCGGGCCTTGGGCTTCTTGCCCTTGATCTTGTTGCCCTCGAGGTCCTGCTTGACCTTGCCATTCTTGTCGTTGACGTTGCTGAGCTCGAGGTAGTAGTAGTCATTGCCCCAGGGATCCTTGGGGATGCTGCCCAATGCAGAGAGATCCCAGGGGTAGCTGTAGTTGAAGGCCTTGAACTTCTCAAGGCGCATGGCGATGTCGTTGAGGTCCGCCTGGCACTGCGCGACCAGGGCTTTCTTCTGGTAACTCTTGTACGCCGGGACGCCCACAGCCATCAAGACGCCGAGAATCGCCAGCGCGATCAGCATCTCGATCATGGTAAATCCTTGCAGCCGTAAGCCTGCTGTATGTTGTGCTGGCACGATGATTCCTTTCCCCGGTTTCGCCAATACATACCGCTGCCAGCGAGTCTAGGAAAGACGCCCTGCTCAGTAAACGCAATGCGGAGGCCTCAGCGGCCTATATTTGGCAGGGTCGCGAAGTGCTTCACAGAAATGCCCGCTGCGGGGCGGAAACCCGCGGATTAGAAGGCAAAAAAAGGGTTAGTTGGAACTAGCTTCCGGTGCTGCCGGCTTCCCCGATTACCGCCTGCGGGGTGTTGCCACGGCGCCGCTCCACCGCCCGCGCCAGGTTGCGCATAACCTCGACCGTGGCATCCCAGCCCATGCAGGGGTCGGTGATGCTCTGGCCGTAAGTCAGGGCCTGGCCGTCGACCACATCCTGGCGCCCCTCGACCAGGTTGCTCTCCAGCATGATGCCGAAAATGCTGCGGCTGCCGCGGGCCACCTGGGTGGCAATATCGTGGGCGACATCGACCTGCCGCGCCGGTTTCTTGCGGCTGTTGGCGTGGCTGGCGTCGATCATGATGCGCGCCGGCAGGCCGGCGGCGGTCAGCAGGCCTGAGGCGTCTTCCACGGAAAACATGTCGTAATTGGGGTGCTTGCCGCCGCGCAGGATGACATGACAATCGCCGTTGCCGGCGGTCTGGAAAATCGCCGAATGGCCCTGCTTGGTCACCGACAGGAAGTGATGGGGGTTGGCGGCGGACTTGATGGCATCGATCGCGATCTGGATATCACCGTCGGTGGCGTTCTTGAATCCCACCGGGCAGGACAGGCCCGAGGCCAGCTCGCGATGCGTCTGGCTCTCCGTGGTGCGTGCACCGATGGCACCCCAGGCGATCAGGTCGGCGATGTACTGGGGGCTGATCAGGTCGAGGTACTCTGACCCCGCCGGCAGGCCCATCTCGGCGAGGTCCAGTAGCAGCTGTCGCGCCAGGTTCAGTCCCTTGTTGATCTGGAAGGTGTTGTTTAGGTCGGGGTCGTTGATCAGCCCCTTCCAGCCCACCGTGGTGCGCGGTTTTTCGAAGTAGACCCGCATCACCACCAGCACCTGCTCCGATAGCTCATCCGCCAGCGTTTTCAGCTTGCCGGCGTACTCGCGGGCGGCATCCGGATCGTGGATGGAACAGGGGCCCACCACCGCCAGTACCCGGTCGTCCGTGCCGGCCAGAATGCCGTGAATCGCCTGGCGCCCGGCGCTGACCGTGGCTGCGGCGGCCTCGCTGACCGGGATACTCTCGATCAGCGCATCCGGGGACACCAGCTCCTTGGTCCCGGTAATCCGCAGGTCATCGGTCGTCTTGTCGCGGTTCTGTTCCGTCATGTACTTCTCGCTGTTCGCGTCGTGGCTGCGCTGTAGGCCGCGTAGTATAAGGCCCAAATAGGGCAAGGCGTAGTGGTTCCTAACAGCCTGGAGCCCGAAATTGTGTTGAAATGGCACTATTTGGCCTACCGCAGGCCCCCGAGCTTGTGTAAAACACGCACCATGAGCATATTCAGCCCCGGGCGCCGGGTCTTTATCGTTTTCGTGCTGGCGGCCTGCCTGGGCGCCGCGGCACTGCTTGGCCAGATTACCTGGCTGCTGTGGAAGGAATCCGTCTCCGCCGAAGAGGCGCGGGTGGCGGAACTGGCCCAACAGCTCGGCCAGCGCGCGGAACAGATGATCGTCGAGGCCCGGGCCCTGCTGGATAAATTCAACAATTCCGAGCTGCCGCGCTGCAGCGACGCCCACATCAGCGCCATGCACGAGGCGGCCATCGGTCGCCCCTATATTCGTGCCATGGGCTACTGGCGCGCCACGGAGCGGGTGTGCGGTGTCGGCTATATCCAGGCCGTGAAACTCCAGCCCTCGCGGGCCGACCGTATCTATGAATCCGGGGTCATCGCCTGGTGGCCGTCGTCGCAGACTGAAGTCGGCGGCGTACAGATGTTCCTGATGCGCTATGGCGACCACGATGTAGCCATCGACCCACGCATGCTGCTGCAGCCCGTCGAAGACCCAGGGCGGCAGGCCGGCCTGTGGGTGGAAAACCTGCCAATGGCCACCACCGGTGACCCGTCCAGCATTCCCGAGCCCGACACCCTGGAACTGGGGCTAACCCTGGACAGCGTCAACAACCGGGTGCTGTCGCGTTTCACCCTGGGCAAGATTTTCCCGATGGATATCGTGGCGGTTGAAACCATCGAACGCTTCTGGAGCCGCTACCTGCCCTTCCTGGCAATGGCGCTGGCAGTCGCCCTGATACTGGCCGCTGTCTGGGTCTACCTGGTACTGCGCTTCTCGCGCAGCCGCATGAGCCTGTCGGCGGAGCTGCGCAATGCCATCAGCAACGGCAATATCACCGCCTTCTACCAACCGATCCTCGAACTCTCCACCGGCCGCTGCATCGGCGCCGAGGCCCTGGCCCGCTGGATTCGGCCCGACGGCGAAATGGTGCGCCCGGATGTGTTTATTCCCCTGGCGGAGCAGGACGGGCTGGTGCCCGAGATCACCATGGCGGTGCTGGCGGCCACCCTCAAGGACCTGGGCGATATTCTTCGCGAACACCCGCTGCTGAAGATCAACATCAACCTGGCCCCCGAGGACCTGGGTGACGAAGTCTTCAAACAGCGCCTGCGAGACCTGCTGGTCAATGCCGCGGTCGCGCCCCAGTGCATCACGCTGGAAATTACCGAGCGGGCCATGGTCAATACCGACCGCTCCCGGCAGCAGGTGCGGGAACTCAGGGACCGCGGCCACGAAATCGCGGTGGACGACTTCGGCACCGGATACTCCAGCCTGTCCTACCTGCAGGACTTTGAGCTGGATACCCTGAAGATCGACAAGAGCTTCATCGATGCGGTCGGCACCGAGGCGGTGACCCACAACGTGGTGGGGCACGTGATCGAGATGGCGGGCAGCCTGGAACTGAACACGGTGGCCGAGGGTATCGAAACCCCCGACCAGGCCGACTGGCTGATAGACCAGGGCGTAGCGTACGGGCAGGGATTTCTTTACAGTAAACCTATCCCGGCCGAGCCGTTCCGTGCCTACCTGCAGGCGAACCTGCAACGTCACACCCGCGACCTTAAAGCGGAGGCGGAAGCGGCGCTGGCCTGAGGAAGGGGGAGCGGCCGTTGAGCCTGACACGCAAGTTAATGAGAACAAGTCGACAGCTGGGCGCCTGCCTGGCCGCGGCGGCAACGTTGTTGCTGCTGTCTGCCTGCGCCACTGATGGCGACGAGAAGCCGCCGGTCGCAGCGGCAGACGTAGAAGTAGAAACGGCGCAACCGGACTGGACAGCGGAAAGCGCCGCGCCACCCGTCGCACCCGTAAAAAAAGCCCCATCTCCACGCCAGGCCCCAAAGCCCCGCGTTGAAGCCCCGCCCTACCTGGTGAGTACACCGGCAAGCGCCGAGGTAGATGCCCAGGCGCATATGGACTCCCTGCTGGGCATCGATGCCGCGGTACTCCACGCGAACGAGGTGGGCTATTACGTCGATACCCAGGAAGCGCGCCTGATCCAGCTACTGAAGGACACCGGTATCGCTGCCACCCGCGACGCTGACGTACTGTCGTTTACCATTGGCGGCGGTGATACCTTCGCCAGCAACGGCACGCAGCTTTCGGACAGCGCCCGTACCCGGCTGGAACCACTGGCCAGGGTGCTGGAGGAGTACGACCGCACCCGCATATCGATATTCGGGTACACCGATGACGTCGGCGAAACGGACTACAACCAGCAACTGTCGGTGCGTCGCGCGCGGGCCATAGCGCGCCTGCTGGTGGACAGCGGCGTGGCGCCTGAGCGGCTCTTTATCGTCGGCTACGGCGAGCTGAACCCGGTGGCTGGCAACGACAGCGAGGCCGGCCGGGCCCGCAACCGGCGCATCGAGTTGCGGGTGGAACCCCTGACCCGGCCCGTGGAGCCCGCCGCCGAGTAAGCCGGCTGGCTCTACCCCAAAACCACTATCACCCGCGAGGAGCAATCGCGTTAGAATGCGCCGCTTTTACCAAGCGGGAGATTGTCCTTGCCCACCCTGATAAGAACCTGGCTG
>JASJBK010000102.1 GCA_030066555.1 Halieaceae bacterium | reverse complement strand
GTCCAGGACATCATTGAGCACCCGGATTGGGAGGGTGACGGCACCAACATTTCCGATATGACCTTCATATTCGAGCGCCGCGCCGGCTCCAGTGCCGTGGCGACCCACGTGATGGAGTCATATGACAAGTCCGGTGGTTTTGCACCGCAGCTGACAGTGGAGTACTGGGTCGACGAGCCGCCCACCGAGAAGGACACGGTGACCGGCCTGCGCTTCAGCGATGTAAACGTTCCGCGCGGAGTGACGATTACCAATGCCTCGATCGACTTCGTGGTGGCGCAGACCAATTCCACGGAAGAGACAGACCTGGTAATTTTTGGTGAAAAGTCGGGCAGCCCGATCCCCTACAGCGATTCGGACAAGGTCCTCAACCGTAACTTCACCTCGGCCGGCGTGGTATGGGAAGACATCCCCGTCTGGGCTACCAATGAAGAGACCCAGACCACCCCCGATCTCACCAGCGTCGTACAGGAAATCGTCGACCAGACTGACTGGTGCGGTGGCAATCCGATGGCGTTCATGCTGTACGGCCGCGGCCTGCGTACTGCCTGGTCAAAGGACGCCAACAACGGCCTGCAGCCGGTACTGAACGTGTCCTATGACTCGGAGACCATCGTCCCCGGCAATTCCTGTGCCGCCGCCACCCTCAGCGTGCAGATCACCAATTCCCGTGACGACGTCGAGGAAGAGGGCAGCAATGTCTGGACCGGGTCTGACGACCTGGACTTCCAGAACGGCAGCCGCAACACCGGCCTGCGTTTCCCGGGTGTGAACCTGCCCCAGGGGGCCAAGATCAGTTCTGCCTACCTGGAGTTCGTATCCAAGAGCAACTATTCCGGCAACACCACGGTCAAGATCGAGGCTGAGCAGGCAGATGACGCCGAGGCATTTACCAGCAGTAACGGTACCGTCGACAGCCGCACCTGGAGCACAGCGCTCGACTGGAATATTACGGAAAACTGGGTGGATGTTCAGACCCATCGCAGCCGCGATATTGGCAGCCTGGTGCAAGCTGTGGTTGACCGCTCCAACTGGCAGATCGGCAATGCCATGGCGTTCCGCCTCTACAAGTCCAGCGGCAACGACCGCCGCGCAGACTCCTACGACCGCGACCCGGTGCGGGCGCCGCGCCTGGTCGTCAACTTTGAGGACGACGGCACCCAGGCCGCCGATGTGCGCCTGGTGCGAGAGGAAATCCTCGAAGAGGTGGACAAGCTCAACACCTCGGGCTACACGCCCATCCAGGACACCCTGTATGAGGCGGCCCTGTACTACACCGGTGGGGAAGTGGATTACGGTACCTACCGCGGCGGCCCCAATGACGGTGGTCCGCACCGCTACACCCGTGTCTCCGTGAACGGGTCCCTGGTACCGGGTACCTTCACCAACAACTACCCCTCGGGCTGTTCGCCGGATAACCTGGGCGACAACGACTGTGAGGACGAAACACTGGGCGCTGCCGGTGGTAGCAGTCCCACTTACAGCTCACCGATCGTGGACTGGTGCCAGAAGGAAAGTCACATCATCCTGCTGACCGACGGCCAGGCCAACCGTCCGCACTCAGAGTCAAAGATCAAGACCTTTGTGGACGACAATACCTGCGACACCAGTGTCAGCAATTCTGAGGTCTGTGTGAAGGAGCTGGTGAACTACCTGTACACAACCGACCAGTCGGACCTCAAGGAAGAGCAGATTGTCCGCACCCACACCATCGGCTTCAACTTCTCCAGCCAGTGGCTGAAGGACGTGGCCGAGGCCGGCGGTGGCCAGTACAAGGAGGCCAACCAGGCCTCTGACCTGGTGGCCGAGGTACAGGACATCCTGACCGACGTACTCAAGGTCAACAGCACCTTCGTGGCGCCGGTGGCGGCGATCAACCAGTTCAACCGCCTGAATCACCGCAGCGAGATCTACTTCGCGGTTTTCCGTCCGGAAGAGACACCGAACTGGCCGGGTAACGTCAAGAAGTACCGCCTGGGTGGTGATGACAATACTATCCTCGATTACTCGTCGACGCTGGGTAAGCCGGCCATTAACTCGGCGACCGGCTTCTTCAGCGATGACGCGGTCAGTGCCTGGGGTGGTATTACCGACGGCGCCGAAGTCGAGGTCAGCGGTGCCAACACCAAGATGCCCGATTACGATGCCCGCGATATCTACACCTACTATTCGGGCTCGACCAGCACCACCCTGTCGAACGAGGTCAACGCGCTGACTCCGGATAACACCAACCTGACCAAGGCGATGTTCCATGTTGATGGACTGTCAGACGCTGACTTCGCATCTCACATCGAGTGGGTTATGGGCAGGGATGTCGATGACGAGGACGGCAACGGTGTCACCAACGAGAACCGCTACATCATCGGTGACCCGCTGCACTCCAAGCCGGTGGCGGT
This sequence comes from Halieaceae bacterium, assembly GCA_030066555.1. Classification (GTDB taxonomy): domain Bacteria; phylum Pseudomonadota; class Gammaproteobacteria; order Pseudomonadales; family Halieaceae; genus JANQIO01. The sequence continues at coordinate 7,081 of JASJBK010000102.1, read as the reverse complement.
GACCTACGGTGGTACCGAGGCCGACCCGGACATCACGGTTTTCTTCGGCAGCAATTCCGGCTTCCTGCATGCCATTAACGCAGAAAGCGGTGTGGAACAGTTCACCTTCATCCCGGAATCCACGCTGCCCGCCCAGAAGTTGCTGCGTGAGGCCAACACCAACCAGCCGCATGTCTACGGCATTGACGGTAGTGTCACGGCCTGGGTGAAGGATGCAAACTCCGATGGCGTGATTTCCGGCCCTGGCGAGTTTGTCCGTCTCTACTTCGGCCAGCGCCGTGGCGGCCGCAACTACTATGCGATGGACGTCACCAACCGCGATGCCCCCGAGATCATGTGGGTCATCGAGGGTGGCACTGGCGATTTCGCCGAGCTCGGCCAGACCTGGTCGCGCCCGGTGCGGGGCCGGATCGACGTGGATGGCGTGGAAAAAGACGTTATCTACTTCACCGGTGGCTATGACCCCGACCAGGACGACTCGGACCTGCGGGTTACCGACGACCAGGGCCGCGCGCTCTATATCGTCGATGCCCTGACGGGCGACCTGATCTGGAGCGGCGGTAATAGCAATGCCTATACCGAAGAATTCGCTGACATGCAGTATTCGTTCCCCGCGGACCTGGCGATTGTCGACATTACCAGCTCCGGCACCGACAACATGATCTTCGTCGGTGACGTGGGTGGCCAGGTATGGCGCTTCGATATCAATAACGGCGCCGCAATCGACAACCTGATCACCGGTGGTGTGATCGGTGACCTGGGTGCGGGCAGCACCACTAATGACGCTGCTAATAATCGCCGTTTCTACCACAGCCCTGATGTAGCTCTGGTCAACAAGAACGGTGTACAAAAGCTGGCGGTGACCATTGGTTCCGGCTACCAGGCACACCCGCTGTCGATGGACAATGAGGACCGTTTCTACATGCTGCTGCAGGATGACGTGTTCGCGATTCCTACGACGTATGTGAAACTGACCCATGACAACCTCTATGACGCCACCGAAAACAACGTCGGCGAGGGAGTGGCAGGTGCGGTAGAGCTTCTCGACTCGCAGCAGGGTTATTACTTCAATACCCCGAATACGGGTGAGAAGATTCTCAGCACGCCGCTGATCTTTAACAACGCGGTGACGTTCACAACCTATGAGCCGAACCCGACCAGGGAGACGAGCCGCTGTATCCCGGCTGCCGGTGTCACCCGCGTCTACCAGATCAACCTGCTGGATGGCGCCCCGCTCAACGACTGGGACGACGTGGCGGGCCTGACCGAGGCTGACCGTGGTACCGAGTTGAAGACCACCAGTATCATCGACGAGCCGGTAATTATCTGTACCGGTGCCGGATGTGATATGTATGTAGGTCCCGAGCAGCCGCCTTCAGAGCTGCTGACCGAGGACCGGATTTACAAGACCTTCTGGCGCAGGGACTAACTGGGAGCCTGGATAAAGCAGGTGGATGGTGAAGCTAGTGAGTAAGCAAACGCGCATGACGCCAAAACGTGAGAGGGGCTTTACGCTCATCGAGATCCTGATTGCCCTGGTGGTACTGGCAATCCTGATGGCGGTGGCACTGCCCGGCTACAACAGCCAGGTAACGCGCAGCAATCGCAATGATTGCATGGGCGTCATGCTCGGCTTCGCCCAGGCCATGGAGAAGCACCGGGCCCTCAACTACACCTACCTGGGTGCAGCTGACGGCGGCGATACGGGCACACCGGCAAACACGCTGCACCCGGCCCAGTGCCCGATTGATGGGACTGCGCTTTACAACCTGACTATCGTGTCGGCGACGGCGACGGAGTTCACCCTGCAGGCCGCGCCGGTGGCGGGCAGGAGACAGGCGGGCGATGGTCCGATTCGCATCAACCACCTGGGCCAGCGTTTTTGGGACCGTAATAGCGACGGATTTGGCGCTGGCGACAACACCTGGAAGACAGATTGAGCCGGCCCGCGGCGCGGGCGGAGGAGTGTGATATGAAGACTATACAGATGCTGCTGTTGAGCCTGGTACTGGTGCCGTCGATGCTGTGGGCCCAGGACGAGGCTGCCGGCGAGCCCAACGAAGTGGTCGTGGCTGTCAGCGATATTCCCGAACGGGTCATGGCGACGGCGAAGGAAGCCAAGCCGGGCGCATTCGTGACCCAGGCGCTCAAGCAACTGCGCCGTAACGACGAAACCTACTACCGGATCTATGCCAGCCAGGTCGGTCGCTACTGGGTGATCGTGGTGCGCGCCGATGGCGAGCTGGTGCGGGTATTCGAATCACCCAACCCGCCGGGTTCTTTGATGGGCTCCTGAAATGACGGCATCACACCCGCCCGGGTGTGATGCTACTTTGGGCAGCGCCGCTTGCCCGGCTTATTCAGGTAGGGCCTGCCGCCCCGGTTCAGCGTAAGCACCACGTCCGGTCGCTCCGCTCCCTCTTCATAGCACAGTATAAAGCTGCCATTCTGGTAGGTGCTTCCCATGGCGGTAAACGCCAGGTAGGGCCTGCCCAGCGAGGCGCGCCAGGCGAGCCTGCCGCGCTCCTCCGGCCACATGCTCATCTGAAGCGCCTCGCCCTCATCGAGCCTGCGATCGCGATTCCTGTCGCTAAACACCACGACCTGTCGGCCCGTCCATTCGCGCTCACAGTCCTGGCTCTCGTCGAGGGCGCACAGCACGACGTCGCCCTGCATGTTCACCGCCTGGCCGCGCGCGAACTGCACCAGGCGCTGCAGCTCCAGTATCGAGAGTGCCTGCCGTTCCCGGGTAATCAGAGAGCCCAGGCCGAGGCCGGCCTGGATCAGCAGGGCGGCGATCGCCGTTGTCAGCAGCAGTTCAATGAGCGTATAGCCCCACTGATCGGGTAGCGTGTGTCGCATCGGGCCGTCCCTGGCACCTTGAACAACATGAATTCATCCCGGGGGTGCTTTTCCCCGGTACAGGTATTGAGTGTAGGTCGGGCGGGAGTGGGGCAGCCGGGAATCTGGCTACCCAAATGATCAATCGTCGAGTTCGAGTTTCTTCAGGCGGTAGCGCAACGAGCGGAAGCTGATACCCAGCAGCTTGGCCGCCGCGGTCTTGTTCCAGCGCGATTGCTCGAGGGCCCGGGTGAGCACCTCGCGCTCGATGTTCTCCAGGTACTCATCGAGGTTACCGAAAGCTTCCTCCACCGGGGGTGGTCCGGCGTGGCTGATGGGTTGGGGTGTGGGCTCGAGCTCAATACCCTGGGACAGGCGCAGGTCCTCCACCTCGATGCGCTCGCCGCTGCACAGGGTGCAGGCGCGTTCCAGTATGTTTTCCAGCTCCCGCACGTTCCCCGGGAAGCCGTATGCTACCAGTGCATCCATGGCCTCCTCGGAAAGCCTCTGCACTGGTTGTTCCGTGGCGCCGGCGAGGCGCTGCAGCAGGAAATTGGCCAGCAGTGGGATGTCCTGGCGACGCTCCCGCAGGCTGGGCACGTGCAGGCCGATGACGTTGATGCGGTAGTAGAGATCACTGCGGAAGCGGTTTTCCGCCACTTCCCTGGCCAGGTCCTTGTGAGTGGCGCTGAGTACGCGAACGTCCGTGGCCACCTCGGCGGAGGCACCGATCGGGCGTACCGCTTTTTCCTGGATGGCGCGCAGCAGCTTCACCTGCATGGCCATCGGTAAGTCAGCTACCTCATCGAGGAACAGGGTGCCGCCGCGGGCCGCCTGGAACAGTCCAGTCTTGTCGTCGGTGGCGCCGGTAAAGCTGCCCTTGGTATGGCCGAACAGCTCACTCTCCATCAGCTCTGGCGGGATGGCGCCGCAGTTCACCGGAATGAATGGGCCGCTGGAGCGCGGGCCCCGGGAGTGGATCAGTCGCGCCACGATTTCCTTGCCGCTGCCGGATTCGCCGCTGATATAAACCGGCGCCTGGCTGCGGGCCAGCTTGTTGACCTGGGCGCGCAGGTCGGCAATTTCCGCGGTTTCGCCGATCAGGGTAGTGTCTTGCGCCTCACTGCCACCGCCCGGTTCCAGCTTCAGCGCATTCACCACCAGGCTGCGCAGCCGCTCGAGTTCGATAGGTTTGCTGATGAAATCGAAGGCCCCGGCCTTGAGGGCGGTGATGGCGGTTTCCACGCTGCCGTGGGCGGTGATCATGGCCACCGGGGTGTCGCTGTGGTGTTGCTGAATATGTTCTACCAGGCTGATGCCGTTGCCGTCGGGCAACTTCATGTCCGTCAGGCACAGGTCGGTGCCGCCGAGGTCGAGTGCGGCGCGAGCCTCCGTGAGATCGGCGGCGGTGCGGGTTTCCAGTCCCATACGACTCAGGGTGATATCCAGCAGCTGCCGGATATCCGGTTCGTCATCGACAATCAGTACGGTCTTGGCAGTCATGGCCCTGTCTCAGCACCCTGGAGCAGCGTCACACCAGCCGCGATACGGTAACGCGGAAGCAGCTTTCCCCAGCCGCGGTAGGTCGATAGGTGAGCGTCGCATTATTGATTTCGCACAGTTCCTTGCTGAGGTACAGCCCGAGCCCTGTGCCCTTATCGACGGTAGTATAAAATGGCTCGAACAATTTTGCCCGCTCTGACTCTGCCACCCCGTGCCCTGCGTCGATGACGTCGACCACACAGCGCTGAGCCTCCGGGTCTTTTTTCACCTTTATACAGACCTTGCCGTGGCCGTTGGCCGCCCTGCTATGTCGCAGGCCGTTGTCGAGCAGATTGCCAAGCACCCGTTCCAGGTGGGCGGGGTCGAAGGTGACTTCCAGCCACTCCTCCGGCAGGGCGAGGTCGATATCGACCTGCTCGGGCCTGGTCTGTCGATACTGCGCAATGAAGCTCTGCATCCAGCCCTTCAGGGCCAGCCGCTGGGGGTTGGGGGGCTGGCGACGGCTGATCTGCAGCACGTTTTCGATAACGCTGTTCATGCGCTTGGCGTGGTGCTGGATGATGCCGGCGAGTTCCTGATCGTTGTCTACCAGTTGCTCTGACTCGCCCAACAGCTGCGCGGCGTGACTGACCGCGCCGAGTGGATTGCGTATTTCATGGGCAATGCTGGCGGTGAGCCTGCCCAGCGAAGTCAGTTTCAGGGACTGCGCCTGCTGGGTGACCGCGGTGTAGTCCTCCAGGAATACCAGGGCATCGCCGTCGGCCAGGTCTTCCAAGGGGCTGAAATTGGCGACTACCTGGGGTGCATCGTCGGCGATGTGCAGGGGCGTGGCATCGTGGGTGCCGGACTCCTGCCAGGCCTGGAACTGCCTGGCCAGCAGTTCATGGTAGTCCGCCAGCCGCCGACCCTGCTCGAGCGCCACCGGTCGGTTGGGATCGAGCAGCCGCGCCGCCGCCTGGTTCATGACCCTGACCTCACCGTCGGCGTAGACCAGCAGGATGCCGGTCTGCAGGTTGCGCACGATCTGTTCGTTGAGGCGCTGCAGGTTGTACAGGTCAGCGGAGCGCTCACGGGCCAGTTTCTCGGCCCGCCCTACCCGGCGCGCTACCACCTGTATCAGCAGCGACACCGCGAATACCAGTGCGCTCAGCAGCCCCGCCGGCAGCAGGCTGTCGAAGGGCAGGTACTCCTCGTTAATGAGTCGCAGGGTGTCCGCAAGAATGGCAATCACGCTGAGGGCGGCGATCAGGGTGGCGATGGTGGCAATGTCGATGACTACAGCGCTGGCCGCCGCGGTGGCCAGCAGCAGTATCGGCAGGCCGCTGGACATGCCGCCGCTGGTGTCTGACAGCAGGGTGATCACCACGATGTCGGTGAAGAACACGCTGAACTGGGTTACCCGGTCATGGATGAGCCGGGTTTGCATCAGCGCCAGCAGCACCAGGTTGGTGGCCAGGAACACGATCGCCACTACCAGGTACAACTCGGGGTTGAGTCCGCCCAGCAGCCTGCGGGTTTCCGAGATCAACGGGCTCAGCAGCAGCACGATCGAAAGGATCGAGCGGTACACCACATAAATGCGAAACAGGGAGACTTTCTGCTGTTCCAGGATGGGCGGGGAGGGTCGGTTCAGTATGGCCGGCCGCTGCGACATACGGTGCTCGTGCTACGCGATGTGAGCTAGTTTACCCGCTCGGGACTTTGCTTAGGAAGGCGCATTGCAAGACAATATGCGGCCCATAGACAGGACCGGAAACATGCCCGCCTTCGACATCATCATGGCCCAGATCAATACCCTGGTCGGGGATTTCGACGGCAACGTCGAACAGGTGCTCGCCCTGGTGCGCCAGGCGGAGGCGGAGTCGGCCGCACCGGTGCTGGTATTCCCGGAGCTGACGCTCTGCGGCTATCCCCCCGAAGACCTGCTGCTGCGGCCCAGTGTCGAGCGCCGTGTCGATGCGGCGCTAGCCACGCTATGCGCGGGCGTCGATCACGCTCACGTGGTAATCGGCTACCCGCGGCGGCGAGACGGGCGCCTGTACAACATGGCGGGTGTGATTCACGGCGGTGAGGTGATTGCCGAATACGCCAAGCAGTACTTGCCCAACTACCAGGTGTTTGACGAGAAGCGCTACTTCGAGACTGGCGATACCGCCTGCGTGGTGGATATCCACGGGCTGCCGGTGGCGCTCAGCGTCTGCGAGGATATCTGGGAACCGGGCCCGATTGCCCAGGCCCGTGCTGCCGGCGCCGGCCTGTTGCTGAACCTCAACTCCTCGCCCTTCCACCGGGGCAAGCAGCAGGAGCGCGAGGCTCTGGTGGCCGAACGCGCCCGGGACAACAGCCTGCCCATCGTCTATGTCAACCAGGTGGGCGGCCAGGACGAGCTGGTATTCGACGGCGGCTCCTTTGCGGTGAATGCCGACGGTGAGCTCTGCGCGCGGGCGCCGGCCTACCTGCCGTCCCGGGAACTGCTGCGCGCCGTGTTCGACGACGGCCGCTGCCGGCTGGAAGCCGCAGAGATCGCCCCGCTGCTGGACCCGCTGGAGAGCGTCTATGAGGCACTGGTGGTGGGTGTGCGCGACTACGTGAACAAGAACCGCTTCCCCGGCGTGGTCCTTGGATTGTCTGGCGGCATAGATTCCGCACTGACCCTGGCGGTCGCAGTAGACGCCCTGGGCCCGGAACGGGTCGAGGCTGTGATGATGCCGTTTCGCTACACCGCACAGATGAGTGT
>JASJBK010000101.1 GCA_030066555.1 Halieaceae bacterium | reverse complement strand
CCTCCGGGCCGGGGGCGTCGAAGGACTTTTGCCACGCCAAACCGGTATGCTTGCCGGGACAGGGCAGCAGCCGGAGGCGCACCATCCAACACTTTGAACTGGACGATATTCTTGAGCCGTTGTACGCGCTCGCCCGGGAGGCCGGCGATGAGATTTTGCGCTATTACCACTCCGGCGAAGAAGTAGAGAGCGAGGCCAAGGCTGACAACACCCCGGTCACCGAGGCGGATATTGCCGCCCACCACCTGCTGATGGACGGTCTCGCCCGGTTCGGCCTGCCCGTGTTATCCGAAGAATCGGGCTCCGAGGCCCGTGCGCGCCGCGACTGGCCGGCCTTCTGGATGGTGGACCCGCTGGATGGTACCCGCGAGTTCCTTGGCCGTACCGGCGAGTTCACCATCAATATTGCGCTGATCGAGGGTCACACCGCGAGTTTCGGCCTGATCGCCGTGCCGGTGGGCGGCGCGGTCTACGCGGGCGGTCGCGGCCTGGGCGCCTGGAAGCGGGTGTCCGAGGCCTGGGTGCCGATCCACTGCCGCGCCCTGCCCCGGGCGGAGACCCTGGTGGTGGTCGCCAGTCGCCGCCATCGCGGCGAAAAGCTCGATGCCAGCCTGGCCACGCTCGAGCAGCATTACCCGGACCTGCGCCGCGACCACGCCGGCAGCGCCCTGAAATTCTGCCAGCTGGCAGAGGGCCGCGCCGATTTCTACCCTCGCTATTCGCCCTGTTCGGAATGGGATACTGCCGCGGGCCAGGCCATTGTCGAGGGCGCCGGCGGTGAGGTGTTGGGCATGGATGGCGAGCCGCTCACCTACAATGCCCGGGACAGTCTGCTCAGCCCCCATTTCCATGCCGTAGCCGATCCTTCCCAGTCGCTCTGGGAACTCCTGGTCTGAGTGATGTCAACCGTCGCGCGACGGCGGCTCTTGGGCTATAAATAGGGGTCCTGACGCTAGGACCCGCAATGGCAGATAACAACTACACATGCCTGAATCTCGAGAAGGATGTCGCCAGCAGCCTGGATAACCCGCTGGACCCGCATCGCAGCACCCAGCTGAGGGAAAAACTGGTGGCTGAGATCCAGGCGCTGGAAGAACAGCTCAGCGCACTGCAGGACAGCGCCGACGCGGTCGATTTCTCCATGCAGCAGACCTGTCGCGAAATGATCCACTCCCGCCAGCAGCTCTACCTGAAGCTGTGCCGATAGTGTCCTGCCCGGAAAGTTCCAGCCTGTGAGTGACCTGCATCCCCCCGAAGGCCCTGGCGAAGACGAAGCTGCCAACGAGCTGAATCCAGCTGCGCGACTGTTGAAGGTGCAGGAGGAGCACCGGGCGCTGGACCAGGAAATCGCCGCACTCTATGACTTCCCCTACCGCGACCAGTTGCAGTTGCAGCGCCTCAAGAAAAAGAAATTACAGCTCAAGGACCTGATTGAGCGTCTGAAGGACGAGTTGATTCCCGACCTCAACGCCTGACCCGCTAGTCGGCGATGGTGATCCCTTCCAGCGCCAGCAGGCGGCGCTTGCAGTCGAGCCCGCCGGCAAAGCCGGTGAGCTTGCCGTTACTGCCGACCACCCGATGGCAGGGCACCACGATAGGTAGCGGGTTGCGGCCGTTGGCTGCGCCCACCGCCCGTACCGCCCGCGGCTTGCCGAGGGTCTTGGCGATATCCCGGTAGCTGCGCAGTTCACCGTAGGGAATACCGCGCAGGGCTTCCCAGACTGCCTGCTGGAACGCGGTGCCGTCGGCACCCAGCGGCAGGTCGAAATGCTGGCGCCGGCCGGCAAAGTACTCCTGCAACTGCCCGGCGGCCCGCGCCAGCACGGCGTCATCACCGGCCTCGCCGTCATTGCCATGCTGCCCCTGGAACTCGACCCGCAGCAGTGCCTTGCCGTCGGATACCAGGCGCAGTTTGCCGATCGGTGTATCGATAATCGTGTAGCGTGTGGTGTCAGCCATTGCCGAGACTCCTCCAGAGCAGGTTGGCGGCGTAGGACCGCCAGGGTTGCCAGTGTTCGCTGCGTGCCAGCAGCAGTTTTCGATCTTCCACGCCGCCGCTGGCGGCGGCTTTCACCAGTCCCAGGTCAGAGGCGGGAAAGCGATCCGGGTCGCCCAGTCCGCGCATGGCGACCAGGTCCAGCGTCCAGGGCCCGACGCCTCGCAGGGCACCGAGATCTTCGAGCAGGTCGACCGGCGCGGGGTCGGCGGCGAACAGTTCGCACACCGCGCGCAGGGTCTGGCGACGACTGCCGGGCATTTTCAGCACACTGTCGGGTACCGCCAGCAGCGCCGCGGGGGTGGGGAACAGCTGCACGGATTCGCCGTCGACTTCTGCCCGGCAGCCGGCGGCTGCAACAATGGCTGCACACAGGCCGCGGGCTGCGACCGTGCTCACCTGCTGGCCGAGAATCGAGCGCACGCAGGATTCAAACGCTGAGGCGAACACCGGTGAGCGAACCCCGGGCTGCTGCTCGATCAGTGGCGCCAGCAGTGGGTCCGCCGACAGGCAGTCCTCGATTTCCGTCGGCTGCGCGTCCAGGTCGAACATGCGTCGCAGCCTTGCGATTACCGGCATAAGGTCTCGGTTGTCGGTCATCCGCAGGGTCAGTGAAATCCCATCCGCCCCGGGGCTGACGCTTGCCAGTGCCGCACCGCGTTCCGTGCGCAGGGCCCGGTGCCAGCAGCCATCCTCGACACGCTCGAGTCCGGCCACGGCATGTCGCGCGAACAGCGCCAGCACGTCCTCCGCGGCATAGGGCGGCCGCGCCGACAGCTTCAGGTGGATGCCGGGCCCCTGGCCACGAGGCTGCTTGCGGCGCCGCAGGTCGCCGGCGGCACAGCCGAAGTTGGCGCGGGTGGCGCTGTTGAAACGGCGCAGGCTGGAATAGCCAGCGGCGAAGGCGACTTCGGTCATCGACAGGTGGGTTTCCAGGATCAGCTTCTGGGCAAAGTGCAGGCGCTGGGTCTGGGCAACGGCGTTGGGGCTGACGCCCAGCTTCTGGTCGAACAGCTTGCGCAGGTAGCGCTCGCCGATCCCCAGCCGCTCTGCGAGCTCGGCGAGGCTGTGGCCGTTGAGAAAACCGGCGTGTATCAGTTCCAGGGCACGGCGCACGGTAGTGTCGGTGCCTAGCCAGGCGGGGCTCCAGGGCGCCGACTCAGGGCGACACCGCAAACAGGGCCTGAAGCCGGCCTGGGCGGCTTCGGCGGCGCTGCGGTAATAGCGCACGTTCTCCTCGCGCGGCGGCCGCGCCGGGCACACCGGCCGACAGTAGATGCCGGTAGTGACCACGCCAAGGAAGAACACGCCGTCGAAACGCGGGTCGCGGGCCAATCTGGCACGCCTGCATACAGTGGGGTCCAGTGCGTTCATGGAGTCACTATAGCCCGGCAGTGGTTGTCGCCACTAGCCAGAATCGGCCCTATACCGCACTTGTAATCACGCCCGTTTGCACTAGCATGCTGCGGAGCCCAAGGAGGAAGCTATGAAGCGAATTTTTGCGGTCCCGGCGGTTTTGCTATGTGCCCTGGCGGTCAGTGGCTGCCAGTCGGCCTACTATGCGGCGGCGGAACAGGTCGGTTATCACAAGCGTGAGATCCTGGTGGACCGGGTCGAAGATGCGCGCGACGCCCAGGCGGACGCAGAGCAGCAATTTGAGTCGGCCCAGGCCCACTTGCTGAGCCTGATCGCGTTCGACGGCGGCGAGCTGCAGCAGGTCTACGAGGATCTGTCAGACGAGTACGAGGCCTCCCGGGATGCCGCCGAGGAGGTTTCGGAGCGTATCGATGCCATCGAAGATGTCGCCGATGCCCTGTTCGACGAGTGGGAAGAGGAGCTGGAACAGTACAGTAATGATCGTTTGCGCCGGGACAGCGCGCGCAAGCTCAAGGATACCCGGCGTCGCTACGACAACCTGGTCAAGGTGATGCGCCGCTCCGAGGAGCGCATGGAGCCGGTGCTTGCTGCCCTCAACGACAACGTGCTGTACCTCAAGCACAACCTCAACGCCCAGGCGGTGGCGGCACTGAAAACCGAGTTCAGCAATATCGACCGGGAAATCGACGTGCTGATCGAGGAAATGCGCAAGGCCATTGCCAGCTCAGACGAATTTATCGAGAGTTTGCGGGGCGAGGGCTGACGCGTACAATAGCGCTGCTTTATGGATCTCGTCCCTTACGCCATCCCGTTCTTTTTTCTCGCCATGGGCATTGAATTCGCCTACGGCGTGATGCGCGGTCGCAACACGTACCGGATCAACGATTCGGTGGGCAGCCTGTTCATGGGCACCCTGCGCACGGCCAGCAAGCTGGTGCTGATCGGCCTGGGTGGCGCGGTATTTGCCGCCATCGAGAACCACTATGCCCTGTGGCGCATGGATAGCGGACACTGGGCAACCTGGGTGTTCGCGTTTGTCGCCTATGACCTGTGCTATTACTGGAACCACCGCATCGGCCACGAGCGGCAGGTGTTCTGGGCCTCCCACGTCGCCCACCACCAGAGCGAGGAGTACAACCTCACCACCGCGCTGCGTCAGACCAGCACCGGTTTCCTGCTGAGCTGGCTGTTCTACATTCCGCTGTTCCTGGTGGGCGTGCCGGCCGAGGTCTACGTTACGGTGGCCTCTGCCAACCTGATCTACCAGTACTGGGTCCACACCGAGCACATCCCCAAGCTGGGCTGGTACGAGTGGATATTCGTGACGCCTTCGAATCACCGCGTGCACCACGCCCAGAACGATATCTACGTGGACCGCAACTACGGCGGTGTCTTCATCCTCTGGGACCGCTGGTTCGGCACCTTCCAGGAAGAGCTGGATGAGGAGCCCTGCATCTACGGCATTCGCGGCCCGCTGCACACTTTCAGTCCGCTGTGGGCCAACCTGCACATCTACGTGGGCATGGTCCAGGATGCCTGGCGAGCGCGGCGCTGGCGCGACAAGCTGCACGTGCTGGTGGCGCGCACCGGCTGGCGGCCGGAAGACGTCGCCGCCCGCTACCCGCGGGAGAAAACCAATCTCGACGATTTCCACAAGTATGACCCCCAGGTCGGCGGAGCGGTCAGCGCCTACGCCCTGGGACAGCTGCTGGTGGTGATGGCGGTGGGGATTGCCCTGCTGTTTATCCCGGGCCTGTCCTGGATGACCAATGCCACGGTAGTGGCGCTGATGCTGTTTACCATGGTCTGCACCGGTCACTGGCTGGACGGCCAGCGGGTGCTGAACCTGGAAATCGCCCGCCTGGTGCTGGTGGCGGCTGCTGCCTGGCTGGGCTGGCAGGCGGGCTTCGGCCTGTTACTCGCCGTCTCAGTGGCGGCTTACGCAGTGCTCAATCTGCTGGTATTGCCGCTGCTGGCCAACGCCCAGCTACCGGCGCTGGCCTTTGCCAGGAAATAGACCCGCAAATAGCCGGTCAGCGCATTCCTAGAAGCTCTCGAAAATTCGCAGCATTTCCGCGCGCTGCGCTGCGTCAGGTACCGGGCCGAAGTTGGCGCCCATATTGTCTTTCATGTGCTTGGGCTTGGAGGTGGCGGGGATCAGGCAGGTGACCGCCGGGTGGCCGATGATCCACTTCAGGTAGAACTGGCCCCAGCTTTCGCAACCCAGTTCCTGTGCCAGCGCTGGCAGCTCCTTGCCTTTTGATTTTGCGAACAGCGCACCGCGCTGGTAGGGACGGTTGATGATGGTAGCTATGCCGCGGTCTGCGGCGATCGGCAGCAGCCGTTCTTCCGCCAGTCGGTTCTCGATGTTGTAGCTGAACTGCACGAAATCCAGCGGCTCCGTACGCATGATCTCTTCCAGCTCGGCGTGGTTGCGCTGGTGCGACGTGGTAATGCCCAGGTAGCGGATCTTGCCTTGCTCTTTCCACTGTTTGAGGGTTTGCAGGTGCAGTTTCCAGTCGCGCAGGTTGTGAATCTGCATCAGGTCGAAGGCCGGCACTCGCATGCGGCGGGAAGATTCCTGCATCTGCTCGATGCCGGCTTCCGCACCGTAGGTCCAGACCTTGGTAGCGGCAAACAGCTGCTCGGGCATGCCCAGGTTGGCCAGCACCTGGCCGAGGGCCGACTCCGCTTCACCGTACATCGGCGAGGAGTCGATCAGCGTGCCGCCTGCAGCGAAGAACAGCCGCACCACCTCGGTGAGCTGGGTGATCATGGCGTCGTCCGCTGCCACGTCAAAAGTGCGCGAGGATCCCATGCCCATCACCGGCAGGGCCTCGCCGCTGGACGGAATCGGCCGGGTAATCGGTGCGGCGGCCGCCTGGGTGATGGCAACATGCCTGAGGAAGGGCAGGGTTGCCGCGGCACCCAACAGTGTTCTGCGTGTGATCATTACTATGGTCCTCTCAGTATCCGGGTGTGGAAACGCGCCTCAGCTCGGCATGGGTCGCCAGGCCCGCGCCCGCCTCGGCGTAGACATTGAAGCTGGCGATGTCGTAACGCGCCAGGTCCTTGGCCTCATCCTCGAAGCGTATCGCCGCGGTAATCTGGCCGATATACCCCATATCGCGCAGCAGCTTGCCCACCAGCATGTTCTCGCGGTGATTGGTCAGCGCAATCAGAATCTGATCCACCTTCCCCAGGTTGACGCTCATCCAGAACAGCGGATCACTGGCGTCGGCGGCCACCACCCGCTGATTGCGTTCGCGGCAGTTCTCCAGCTTCTGGTCGTTGTCATCCACACCCAGTACCGCATTGCCGTGGCGGCGGTGGAGGATGTCGTAGGCGCCGCTGCCGATGCGGCCCATGCCCAGCACAATGACTTCGACATTGCTGCAGTCGGGCAGGCCGACGTCCAGCTTCCTGTTTCTCCAGCGTCGCAGGGTGCTGAAGTGCCGCAGGTAGAATGGGTGCACCTGCAGGTTCATACCCGTGGAGAGCAAGAAGCTCACGGCAATGCTCAGCGACAGGGCGGCAGACCACTGGCTGTCGATCAGGCCCTGCTTGCTGGCGATGGCGATCACGATAAGCCCGAACTCACTGTAGTTGGACAGGGCCGCGGCGCTCAGCAGGGCGGTGCGCGGCCGGGTCATGAAGCGCGTCATCAGCCAGAAATACAGGGGAGATTTCAGCGGCGCCAGCACGCCGATCAGCACCGCCACGTAAACCAGTTCCTCGACGGGCCAGCCCGACAGACCGATGCTGACAAAAAAGCCCACCAGGAACAGGTCCTTGAATTGCAGCAGGTTCTTGGCAAGCTCCTTGCCGATCGGATGGCCCGCCAGCATGACACCGAGTATCAGGGCGCCCAGGTCACCCTTCACGCCCACCAGTTCGAACAGGTCGGCGCCGAGAATCGCCAGCGCCAGCCCGGACAGGGTGAACAGCTCGTCGTGCCCGGTGAGGCTCAGCACCCGCAATATCAGCGGCCGAGCGGGAATCAGCAACAACAGCAACAGCGCGGTTGGCTCCGGAACCTTGCCCGTGGCGATGGCGATGTAGGCCACTGCGGCGATATCCTGCAACAGCAGTATGCCGATGGCCAGGGACGCATGGCGGGAGGACATCTCACCGCGGGATTGCATGACCTGGATGGCGAACACCGTGCTGGAGAAGGACAGTGCAAAAGCCACCAGCAGGGAATCATCGAAGTCCATGGTCACACCGGGCATGAGCGGGGTGATAAGCACCAGCAGCGGCGTGAAGAACAGCACCGATATGCCCATGTGTGCCAGGGTCGAGGCCCAGACCCGCTTCTCCAGCAGTTTGCGGAGCTGCAGCTTGAGGCCGATGGAGAACAGCAGCAGGGTGACGCCCAGTTCTGCCAGTTGCTCGACGATGGGCCCCGGCGTGGAGCCCATTTCATAAAGCACAAACCCGGCAGCCAGGTAGCCGATCAGCGCCGGCAGTCCCACACTGCGGGCGATAACCCCGCACAGCAGGGCGCAGAGAATGGTGACGGGCTCAAACATGGGTGGGGCTACCACGGATTCAGTCCATATCTGCAAAGCGGGTGCGATAAAGAATGTACAGGCATAGGGCGGCGACCGACAGGTCCATCGCCAGGTGCCAGGCGAGGGCCGGGTCGGGTGCGGCGGTGCCCAGCTGCCCGGTGCGCATAACCCCACCCGCCGACACCGAGATAGTGCTGATCCACAGGGTAAAGCGGGACTGGCCGGACAGGCCCAGGGCCAGCAGCAGGTAATACATGCCGGCCAGCGCGGTCAGCAGCGTGGCGGCGTTGGTTTCCCGGTACCAGAGTTGGGCGACGTGGCTGATGCCGCTGAGCATCATCAATAGCGCCGCGGTGTTGCGAATTTTGCGTGTGGCGTAAACCGCCATGAGGGTTTACCGCTCCCAGGTCCTTTGCTGGCAGAGTACACAGGAAGCGGGCTCTGGACCAGTCGCGCTCGGCCAGCTGCCCTGGTAGAGGCTGCGCCTGCGCTAGCCGGCATCCTCCACGGCAAAGTTGAGCAGCTCGGCGTCCCCGTCCACCAGTTCCCCGGCCTGGAAGAAGAACTCGGTCACCACACCCCGGGCGGGAGCGCGGATGGTGTGCTCCATCTTCATCGCCTCCATGACCAGCAGCGGGGCGTCTGCCTCCACAGTGTTGCCCACTTCGGCCAGTAGCTGCACCACCACGCCGTTCATCGGCGCCCGCGGGTTGCCGCTGGCACCGGCCAGGTCGGCGTCGCCCAGGTCGGCGAGCTGCTCGCGGAAGTTAAAGGCTCCGCTGGCGCGGTACGCGGACCAGGTGCCGTCGTGTTCGGCGAAGGACAACTTCTGCTGGAAGCCGTCGACGTCGGCTCGCAGGTCGTCATCCAGCAGCCGGCCGCTGGCGATAATGTCCTCTTTTTCGAAATGCAGACGGTAACCGCCGTCGGCCAGTTGTTCGGCATTGATCTCGACCTCACGGCCACGGTAGTCGAGCGTGACCCGGTGCCGGTGGGGTTCGTTCATGCGCCAGGCGGTATGGCTGTGCCAGGGTGAATAGGGGTCGCCATGGCCCTCCGCTTCCCGCTCGGCTTCGCGGCGCCGGCTCAACAGCAGGAACAGGCTGGCCAGCGCGATTTCCTGGGCTTCGTCGCCACTGTCACCCTGGAACAGCAGGTCACGGTGCTCCTCGATAAAGTGGGTATCCAGCTGTACCTGCTGGAAAGGCGCGCTGGTGGCGATGTTGTAGAGAAAATCGATATTGGTAGTCACCCCGGCCACCCGGTAGTGACTGAGCGCCATGGCAAGCTGGCGCAGGGCGCTGCTGCGGTCCCGGTCCCAGACGATCAGCTTGGCGATCATCGGGTCGTAGTGAATGCTGACCTCGTCGCCCTGGCGTACGCCGGTATCGACCCGCACCAGGTCGGATTCTTCCGGCGCCTGCAGGTAGGTCAGGGTGCCGGTGGCGGGCAGGAAGTCGCGGTCCGGGTCCTCGGCGTAGATGCGCGCCTCGAAGGCGTGGCCATTGACCTCGACCTGCGACTGCGTGAGCGGCAGGGCTTCACCTGCGGCCACCCGCAGCTGCCATTCCACCAGATCCTGGCCGGTGATCATCTCGGTGACCGGGTGCTCCACCTGCAGGCGGGTGTTCATCTCCAGGAAGTAGAAGTTGCGGTCC
>JASJBK010000100.1 GCA_030066555.1 Halieaceae bacterium | reverse complement strand
ATCAGCTGTCGCTGTCTTCCTCGGTGCCCGCGTCATCCGCAGGCTGATCGCCAGCCGGAGCCTCTTCAGACTCGGCCTCGGCAGCAGCAGCTTCCAGTTCTTCCTCTTCATCACCGCCACCTTTAGGTGCCAGTACACTGGCGACCGACAGGTCGTGGTCTGCGCCGTGGCTGAGGGCAACGGATTCGACCCCCTTGGGCAGGGTGACGTCGGACAGGTGGATGATCTCGCCGACCTTGACTTCGGCCATGTCCACTTCGATGTACTCGGGCATGTCACCCGGCAGGCACAGCACCTCGATCTCGTTGGCAAGGTGCTGGATCATGCCGCCTTCCATCTTCACTCCAAAGCAGGTGTCTTCGTTGAGGAAGTGCAGCGGCACGTTGACCTTGATGGCCACGTCGTCGCTGACACGCAGGAAGTCGGCGTGCATGACGCGGTCCTTGGCAGGGTGGCGTTGCAGGTCCTTGAGAATCGCCTTCTCCTTGGACTTGCCCACCTGCAGGGTCAGCACGTGCGAGTAAAACGCCTCGTTCTCCAGCGCGTGCTCCAGGTCCTTGCGGACAAATTGCAGCGGCTGCGGCGGCTTGTCGCCCCCGTAGAGAATGGCGGGTATCTGGTCGGCCAGGCGACGCAGGCGGCGGCTCGCACCTTTCCCCATGTCGTCCCGGACCTCGGCGTTCAGTTCAAAGTCAGACATTGTCTGTACCTCATTGTCGTCACTGGTTGGCCTGCGACCGGCATCCCCAGCGGGTTGAAATTACGCTGCTCACTTGAACAGCGCGCTAATACTTTCCTCGTTGCTGACCCGGCGCATGGCTTCCGCCAGCAGGTCGGCAATGGTGAGCTGACGAATACGCGCACAGTCGTCGGCAGCCCCGTTCAACGGAATCGTGTCCGTTACCACCAGCTCGTCGAGTTGCGAGCCGTTAACATTGTCGATGGCGTTGCCGGACAGTACCGGGTGGGTACAGTAGGCAACGACTTTTTCGGCGCCCTTCTCCTTCAGCGCATCGGCTGCCCGGCACAGGGTCCCCGCGGTGTCGACCATGTCGTCGACCAGCAGGCAGGTGCGGCCTTCGACATCACCGATAATGTTCATTACCTGGGCCTCGTTGGCCTGCGGCCGGCGCTTGTCGATGATGGCCAGGTCCACTTCGTGGAGCTGCTTGGCCACGGCCCGCGCCCGGACCACGCCGCCGATGTCCGGCGACACGACCACCAGGTTTTCGTAGTCGCAGCGCTCGATGTCGTCATTGAGCACCGGCGACCCGTAAATATTGTCCACCGGGCAGGTAAAGAAGCCCTGGATCTGCTCGGCGTGCAGGTCCACGGTCAACACCCGGTCAACGCCCACGCTGACCATCATGTCAGCGACTACCTTGGCACTGATCGGCACCCGCGACGACCGCACCCGGCGATCCTGCCGCGAATAGCCGAAGTAGGGCACCACCGCGGTGATGCGGGTCGCCGAGGCGCGCTTCAGGGCGTCGATCATGACAATCAGTTCCATCAGATTGTCATTGGTCGGCGCGCAGGTCGATTGCAGGACGAAGACGTCCTTGCCGCGCACGTTCTCGTTGATTTCTACGGCGACTTCACCGTCGCTGAATTTGCCAACGTCGGCGTTGCCAAGCGGGATGTGCAGCTTGTTGGTGACCCTGGCGGCAAGCTCCGGATTGGCATTGCCGGTGAACACCATCATTCTTGCGGTCACTGTACTCTTCCTTTGCCCGGGCTGTTTGCTGTCCCGGACGTCACTGCCCGGGCCGATAAAATGGCTGGGGTGGTAGGATTCGAACCTACGAATGCCGGGATCAAAACCCGGTGCCTTGCCACTTGGCGACACCCCAGTAATTTGTCAGTCAGCCTCGCCGGTTCAGTCGTCTTCCAGCTCAATGTCACCTGACTCCAGGCAATCAAGAGTCGGTGACCGGTTGAGCCCGGCAGCTACGAAGCTGTTCCAGTGAGCCGGAAGCTGACCATTTACGGCCTCTGCCTGGGCGCTGGAATCAAAGCTTGAAAACACACAGGCTCCGGTGCCTGTGAGTCTGGCCTGGGAGAATTTTCCCAGCCAATTCAATGCTTTATCTACTTCTGGGTGGAGGCGCCTGACCACGTTTTCGCAGTCGTTTTGCCCACCCCCCGCAAAAAAGGCCGCTATTGTGATGGGAGCGGTGTTACGTGTCAATTCCCGGTGTGAAAAAACTTCAGCGGTGCCAACGGTGCATCCCGGGTCGATCACCAGGTAGTACTTTCGGGGCAATTCCAGCGAAGTGAGCTGCTCGCCCACTCCCTCTGCCCAGGCGCTGTGGCCGTTTACAAACACCGGCACATCAGCGCCCAGCTCGAGGCCAATAACTGCCAGCTCGGCGCGGGACATGCCCAGCCCCCACAAATGGTTGAGCGCCAGCAGCACGGTGGCGGCATTGGAGCTGCCGCCGCCCAGGCCTCCACCGGCGGGGATGCGCTTGTCGATCCTGACAGCGGCACCCCGATCTGTGCCCGACCTCGCCTGCAGCAGGCGCGCCGCACGCATGGCCAGGTTGTCCTCGGCGGCCAGCTCAAGCCCCGGGCAATCGAGTGTCAGTGTGTCGGCTGGGGACACGCGGATCGTGTCGCCGTAGTCCAGTAACTGGAACACCGTCTGCAGGTTGTGATAGCCGTCGTCGCGGCGCCCGGTGATGTGCAGGAACAGGTTGAGTTTGGCCGGCGACAACAGGGTGAGTGTGCTCACGGCGCCAGCGTCCAGTTCTTCAACAGTATCTTGCCGCTGACTTCGGCGCGTTGAAAGCGAATGACCCGCGGCAGCGTGGTATTTTCCACGCCCTGGTAACCCGCATACTCGATGCGCCAGCCGGCCTGTTCGAGGCGGGTGAGGCGGCCTTCCGCCAGTTCCTGGCGCGCGGGCCCCGGGGCGGGCAGGCCCCGCAGCCACCAGGGCAGGTAGTCCAGCGGCAACTGCCAGCCGAACTCGGCGTGCAGCGGGTCATCTTCCCTGGCCAGCGGCTTGCGCTCACCGTCCCGCATCAGGCTCAGGTCGCCGTTCTCGCGCAGCAGCGTGGCCTGTTTGAGGCCCATGGGACCCGACAGGGTCATGGTGAAATCGTCACGCTGCTGTTGCCAACGAAGCGAGGCGGTATCCCCGCCCTGTGCCGTGCGTATCGCAATTCTTCCGGTGAACGCCCAGTCTTGCAGGGCGCTTACGGTATCGCGGTGTTGCACCCAGTCCAGGCTTTCAGGGGCCGGCGTGCTGGCGCAGCCGCTCAGCAGTGAAATAAGCAGGAAGCAGGACGCGACGCGCATTCAGCGGTCAGCGAGATCAACACCCAGGCGCTGGATGGTTTCCAGCAGGATTGCATGCTCGGGACTGGTGCTCAGCGCCTGGTCCCAGATGGCTACCGCCGCTTCGTCCCGACCCATGACCCACAGCACTTCGCCGAGGTGGGCGGCGACCTCCGGATCGGGAAAGGCCCGGTAGGCCCGCTGCAGGTAGTCCAGGGCCTCATCGTACTCGCCGAGCCGATATTTCACCCAGCCCCAGCTATCGAGGATGGCCGGCTCCTCGGGATTGATCTCCAGGGCCCGGGCGATCAGTTCCTCGGCCTCGGCGTAGCGTTCGGTGCGATTGGCGAGCAAATAGCCCAGGGCATTGAGCGCGGTGGAATTGTCGGGGTCGTTGGCCAGGATGCGCCGCAGGTCTGCTTCCGCTTCCGCCAGGTTGTCCAGGCGCTCCGCTACGATCGAACGGGAGTAGCGCAGCGAGACGCTCTCCGGGTACTCGGACAGGGCCCGGTCGACCACGGCGCTGGCCTCCGCCAGGTGCTGCCCGCCCATCAGCTTCTCTACTTCAAGCGCATAGAGCTGCTCAGCCAGGTTCGGATAGCTTGCCCGCAGGGCGTCGAAGTAGACACCCAACTCGGCGCTACGGCCTGCGGCCAGCATAAGCTGTGCGAGGCGGTCATTGGCGGTGCCGAAATCGCGGCCAGGCTGCACCTCCATGTAGTGCATGATGGCGTCGTCGAGTCGCTGCTGGTCCTCGGCGGTCTTGCCCAGGTAGTAGTGGGCCTCGTCGGTGCGGGCGTTGAGGCTGAGCAGCCGCTCAAGGCTCTCGCGGGCACTCTCGAGGTCGTTCATTTCCCGCTGTATCAGCGCCATGGAAAACAGCAGGTCAGGGTCTTCCGGTGCGGCATCCAGCAGTATCTGGAACTGGCGTTCGGCCTCGGCCATGTCGGTCTGGGTCAGCAGGCGCGCATACTGCAGGCGCAGGCGGGTGTTTTCCGGCTGCTTGTCCAGCGCAGCGGTGACGCGCTCGAAGGCGCGCTCGCGTCGACCCAGGTCAAGGCGCAGCTTGGCGTCCATCACCACTGCCTGCACCTGGTGGGGATCGTTGTCGAAAATGGGCTGCAGTTCGGCCAGCGCTTCTTCCTGTTGACCGATGGATTCCAGCATCAGCACGCTGCACAGGCGCAGCTGGGTGTTGTCCGGGAACTCAGCCAGCAGGGTTTCGACGCGCTGCAACAGCACGCGCTGGGCGCTGGGGTCCATGCTGTTGAAGCCGCGCACCAGCGAGGTGAAGTTGGCCAGTCCCCCGGCGCGCAGGATCGCTTCCATGTGGGTCAACGCCTGGCCCGGTCGGCCGGTGCGGGCCAGCAGGTTGGCCAGGGTCAGCCGCGCCTCGAGGTTCTCAGGCTCCAGTCTCACCCACAGCTCGGTGGCGCGAATGGCTGCCGGGTCCCGGCGCATGAACTGGGCGAGGCGGGCGGTGTGTGCGGCCACGCCCGCATCCTGCAACTCTTCCGCCTGCTGCATGTAGGTATTCAGGGCCAGGTCGTACTCACGGCGTCGCAGGGCAAACTCTGCCACCAACAGGGGGTAGACGCTCTCGTCCGGGAAGGCGCGTTCCGGCAGCTCGGGCGGTTCCTGGTCCACAGCCATGTCTGCCGCGGCGCTGGGGGCCGCGGCATAGTCGCCACTGCTACTGGCGCTGTCCGCTTGTCCCACCGGGTCTCCGGTGGTGGCACAGGCACTGAGCAGGAAAAGGAAGGTAATCAGGAGTGCAAACCGCATGGCCTAATAATGACACAAGCGCCCAGCCGTGCCCACCACGGGCGGGAGCCGGCCTGGTGCCGCGCACTGCAGGGGCCGCCCAAGCCTGCTAGAATCGCGCCCGCGTCTGGCTGGCAGGTTCCGGCCGGATTCTGTAAGTTGACAATAGTTATGAAGCTGACAGCCCTGGGCATCAACCACAATTCGGCGACGCTGGACCTGCGTGAGCGGGTGGCGTTCTCGCCAGAGCAGCTTGTGGAAGCCCTGCAAGAGGGCTGCGATCGCCTGCAGACCAATGAGCTGGTCATTCTTTCCACCTGTAATCGCACCGAGCTGTTCTTCACCGAGGAGGCCAACGCCGAGGTGGCCGTGGAGAACGCCCTGCAGTGGCTGGCCGACTACCACAACCTCGATCCGGAAGTGATTCGCGACAGCTGCTACGAGTTCCTCGGTGAGCACGCCCTGGAGCACATGATCCAGGTCGCCAGCGGCCTGGATTCCATGGTGCTGGGTGAACCGCAGATCTTTGGCCAGCTCAAGTCCGCCTATGCGGTAGCCGAGGAGGCGGGCACCGTGGGATCGGAGCTGGTGCGGCTTTTCCCACGGGTGTTCGCGATCGCCAAGCGGGTGCGTACCGACACGGCCATCGGTGAGAACCCGGTGTCCGTCGCCTATGCCGCGGTCGACCTGGCGGGGCATATCTTCACCGACCTGGCCAACACCCGCGCGCTGTTGGTGGGGGCGGGTGAGACCATAGACCTGGTCGCCCGGCACCTGACCGAGGCTGGCGTCTCCCAGGTGGTGGTGGCCAACCGCACCCTGGGAAGGGCCCGCGAGCTGGCCGACCGCTTCGGCGCCGAGGCGGTGCTGCTGGCAGACATACCGGAGGTGCTGGTCAATTCCGATATCGTGATTTCCTCGACCGGCAGCCAGTTGCCGATTCTCGGCAAGGGTGCCGTCGAACATGCGCTCAAGCAGCGCAAGCACCGCCCCATCCTGATGATCGACCTCGCCGTACCGCGGGATATCGAGGCCCAGGTAGGCGACCTCAAGGACGCCTACCTTTACAGCGTCGACGACCTGCGCGAGATCGTCGAGGAAAACCTCAAGACGCGCCAGGATGAGGCCCGCAAGGCGGACCTGATCATTGCCGACGGGGTGCGCGAGTACCAGCAGGAACAGCGCTCCCGCGATGCGGTGGACACGGTGAAGGCCTTCCGCAATCAGGCGGAACAACTGCGGGACGCCGAAGTCGACAAGGCCCTGCGTGCCCTGGAGCGGGGAGAGCCCGCTGAGCAGGTCCTCAATGCCCTGGCCCGCTCACTGACCAACAAGTTGATACACAGCCCCACCATCGAGCTGCGCCGGGCCAGTGCCGAGGGCAAGCCCGAGGTGCTGGAGCTGGCCCGCGGCCTGCTGGGTATTCGCGAAGTCGCCCAGGCTGGCGAGGATTAGCTCCCGTGAAGGATTCACTTCTAAGCAAGCTGGAAACGCTTGCGGACCGGCATGAGGAACTGGGCGCCCTGCTCAGCGACAGCGAGGTCATCGCCGACCAGAACCGTTTTCGAGACCTGTCCCGGGAATATGCCGAGCTGGAAACCGTGGTGCAGTGCTACGGCCGTTACCGGCAGGTCGAGGCCGACCTGGAAGAAGCCCACGGCCTGCTGGAAGACGGTGATGCCGAAATGCGCGAGATGGCCGAGGAGGAGATCACCAGCGGCGAGGCCCAGCGCGAGGAGCTGCAGCTGGAGCTGCAGAAACTGTTGCTGCCCCGCGATCCCAACGACACCCACAACGTGTTCCTGGAAATCCGCGCCGGCACCGGCGGTGACGAGGCGGCGATCTTCTCCGGCGACCTGTTCCGCATGTATGGCCGCTACGCCGAACAGCAGGGCTGGCAGGTCGAGGTGATCAGCGAGCGCCCCGGCGAACACGGCGGCTACAAGGAAATCATCTCCCGGGTCGTGGGCCGCGATGTCTATGCCCATCTCAAGTTTGAATCCGGCGCCCACCGCGTGCAGCGGGTACCGGAGACCGAGTCCCAGGGGCGCATTCACACCTCGGCCTGTACCGTGGCGATCCTGCCGGAGGCCGATGAGGTCGACGAAATCGAGATCAACAAGTCAGAGCTGCGGGTCGACACCTACCGGGCCTCCGGCGCCGGTGGCCAGCACGTCAACAAGACCGATTCCGCGGTGCGCATCACCCACCTGCCCACCGGCATCGTGGTGGAGTGCCAGGACGAGCGTTCCCAGCACAAGAACCGGGCCCGCGCCATGTCGCTGTTGCAGGCCAGGCTTACCTCCAGCGCGCGCGACGAACAGGCCGCGGCACAGGCGGAAGAGCGTCGCAACCTGGTGGGTACCGGTGATCGTTCCGACCGGATTCGTACCTATAACTTTCCGCAGGGCCGTATCACCGACCACCGTATCAACCTCACGCTATACAAGCTTGACGAGGTGATGGAGGGTGACCTCGGCGCGGTGGTCGAGCCGCTGCGCCAGGAGCACCAGGCCGACCAGCTGGCGGCCCTGTCCGAAGGCGGATGACCAGTATCCGGGACCTGCTGTCACGCCACGGCCTCCCCGGGGACAGTGGCAGGCTGGAAGCGGAAGTGCTGCTCTGCCACTGCCTCGACAAGCCGCGCAGCTATTTGTACAGCCACGGCGACGTGTCAGTGAACTGGGACCAGCGCGCTGCCTACGAGCATATGCTGGCCGAGCGTCGCGCCGGGCAACCGGTGGCCTACCTGACCGGGCAGCGCGAGTTCTGGTCGCTGGCGCTGGCCGTGAATCAACACACCCTGATCCCCCGCCCCGAAACTGAAACCCTGGTGATGTGGGCCCTGGAACTTGCGCTGCCCACCGAGGCGGTGGTGGCTGACTGGGGTACCGGCAGTGGCGCAATAGCGCTGGCGCTGGCCAGTGAGCGACCGGACTGGAAGGTGGCGGCCAGCGATCTCAGCGCCGGCAGCCTGGATGTCGCCGACCTCAACCGGCATCGACTCGGCCTGCCGGTAGGGCTGGTGCGAACCGACTGGGGCGCCGCTTTTGCCAATTCCAGTCTCGACCTGGTGGCCAGCAACCCGCCCTACGTGGCCGAAGGAGATCCGCACCTGGATGCCGGTGACCTCCCATTCGAACCGATTTCTGCCCTGGTGGCGGGTCGCGATGGCCTGGATGCTATTCGCCGCATACTCGCCGACGCCAGCCGGGTGCTGAAGCCCGGCGGCTGGCTGCTGCTGGAGCACGGCTACGACCAGGCGGCGGCCGTGCGCGAACTGTTGAGCGAGTGCGGCTACTCCGCAGTGACATCGCGGCAGGACCTGGCCGGTATCGAGCGCATCAGCGGGGGACAGCGGCCATGATCAGCGACGCAGACCTGCTGCGCTACAGTCGGCAGATTATGCTGCCGAACTTCGATGTCGCCGCCCAGGAAAAACTGCTGGCAAGCCGCGTGCTGGTGGTGGGCCTCGGTGGGCTGGGCTGCCCGGTTGCCCTCTACCTCGCCGCCGCCGGCGTCGGTGAACTGGTGCTGGCCGACGGCGACCATGTCGAGCATAGCAACCTGCAGCGCCAGCTCGCCCACTCCGAGGCGGATATCGGCCGCAACAAGGCGGAATCCGCTGCGGCAGCCTGTGCGGCGATCAATGGCAATCTCGGTCTCGAGGTCATTGCAGCGCGGCTGGAGGGGGAAACCCTGGCTACACAGGTGGCAGCTGCCGACCTGGTGGTGGATGCCACCGACAGCTTTATCACCCGGCTGGAGTTGAATCGCGCCTGCATCGAGTCAGGCCGGGCCCTGCTGTCGGGCGCTGCGATCGGCAGCGAGGGGCAGGTGACGCTGTTCGACGTGGCCAATGGAACCGGCTGCTATCGCTGCCTGTATCCCGATGGGACCGAGGAACAGAACCTCAGCTGCTCCGAGAACGGCGTGCTGGCGCCGGTGGTGGGGGTGATCGGCTCCCTGCAGGCCCTGGAGGCGGTGAAGTACCTGGCCAATTACGGAGAGCCCCTGCGCGGGCGCCTGCTGCTGTTGGACGGCTGGAGCATGCAGCTGCGCGAGGTTGCGCTCACAGCTGCTCCAGGCTGTCCTCACTGTAGTGGGGGTCGGGTGCCAGCGGGCGCCTGAGCCAGACCCGGGTGCGCACCACGTTCAGCACCGCAGCTACCGCCAC
>JASJBK010000099.1 GCA_030066555.1 Halieaceae bacterium | reverse complement strand
CGTCGCCCTGACGCTGGACCTGGCCATCAACGTCAGCTTCAATCCTACCCGCTCGATTATCGCCGACGTCACCCCGGAGGGCGTAGAACGCACCCGCGGTTATACCTGGATGCAGACGATCTCCGGCAGCTTCGGGGTGATGGCCTATGCCATTGGCGCCATCTGGAACAACTATGTGCTGATCTACGCCGGCGTGGTGCTGGTGCTGGTGTTCTCGATCCTGCCGCCGCTGTTCGTCAAGGAGCCCGAGGAGCTGGGCGAGCCTGATGAGGCGGAGGCCGGGGGCGGCTGGGGCGAGATCCTTCTCAGCATCCGGCCCCTTTGGGGTTTCCTGGTATACGACATCTATGCTCTGACCCTGCGGCTTGCCCATATCGAGGTCGACAATTACTACGCCGAGATCGCCTGCCTGCTGCTCACCGCCTGGCTGGTGGGCTCGACCCTGGCGAAAAAGGAAGGGCCGGTCGCCGGTGGCACCGACCACATCGGCTTCCAGAAGGTACTGGCGGCGCACTCTTTCAGCTGGATCGGCGTACAGACCATGTTCATCTACACCCTGGCCTACGTGCAGCAGAAGATGCCGGGCCTCAGTGACGTCGACGCCGGCCGGGTCATCTCCATCAGTTTCCTGGTGCTGAATGCAGTCGCCGCCATCCTGCCGGCCTTTGTGCTGGAGCCGATCACCGAGCGTATCGGCCGGGTGAAGACCCACATGGCCTGCGTGGCCATCATGGCCGTCGGTTACCTGGGCATCACCCTGGTGGGCAACACCGCGACAATGCTGTACCTGCTGATGGCGGTGTGCGGCGTCGGCTGGGCCGCCATTGTGAGCCTGCCGTTCGCCATAATGTCCCAGAAGGTCGAGCAGTCACGCATGGGCCTTTACATGGGGCTTTTCAACCTGTCGGTGGTATTGCCCCAGCTGCTGGCCAGCCTCGCGGTGGGCCTGGCGGTGAGCCGCGCCGGGGACAAGAACCTGATCTTCGTAATTTGCGCGGTGAGCCTGGCCGTCTCCGCCGTGGCCTGGAGCCTGGTAAAGGAGGGCGAGGGCACCATCGTCAGCACCGGTGGTGGCGGCCACTAAAGCGGGGACAGACCACGTTTTTGACCGTTTGGGATGTGGTAGAGACAACAATGTCGTTCAAAAACGTGGTCTGTCCCCATTCTTGGGGCGGTTCCATTGTTTGGGTTTTTGAATAGAATGGGCCCTGTAAGAACCGGGAGTGAGCCCATGCGCCGCATTGTTTCGATCGCCCTGCTGTCCAGCGCTACTGCCCTGGCAGGCTGCGCCAGCAGCCCCGCCACCGACAGCCACCTGGCGTCCTTTTGCCACGGCTATATCCAGAAAGGCCTGGGTGAGTATCCCATCGATGACGTGGATCGGAACGCCATGTGGCTCTCATGGAATGAGGTCGTCCCGGTGACGCTGTTCGCGAAGGAAATGGACCAGCCCAGCTATGAAAAGGGCCGCACCACCTTCGGCGAACAGATGGCTGCCAATGACATCCGCGCTATGCAGTCTACGATTGCCAGCGATTGCGACCAGGGAGAGAATCACCTCTGGCGCTGGTGGTAAGCCGCCGGGGACAGCATCCCCATCATGAATCGCCTTAACCTGACCGATACCGCCGGGCGCACTTTCCCGTCCATCCTCCGTCGCCAGGCAGAGGAGAACGGCGACACGGTGTTCCTGGTAAACGATTACCAGTCCATCACCTTCGCTGAGGCCGACGAGCTCACCGACCGCCTGGCGGGCGGACTGCGCGCGCTCGGCGTAAGAGCCGGAGACCGGATTGCCCTGTACCTCGGCAACTGTCCGGAGTTTGTGCTGGTGACCCTGGCGGCTAACAAGCTCGGCGCCATCTGGGTGCCGATCAGTACTGACTACCGCGGCGAGTGGCTGCACGACACCCTCGAGCGCTCTCGTTGTCGAGTGTTGGTCGCCGACCCGGAACGGGCCGCGCGACTCGAGGAGTTGGAAGACTTCAAACGTTATGGGACGCCGGTTTGCGTCGATGAAGGCAACGCCCCGGGATGGCTGCGCTATGTAGACTTGTTGCGGAGTGTGCCTATTGCTGAGCCGGTGAAGCATGAATACGGCGACACCTGCGCCATCCTCTGGACCTCCGGCACCACGGGCCGGTCCAAGGGCGTGATGCAGAACTACAACGGCTGGATTCGCGCCATAGACCAGGGCGCCAGCCTGATGTTCGACTCTGAGGAGGGCGACATCATCTATTGCGCCCTGCCGCTATTCAATACCGGGGCCTGGATTACCTCCGTCTACCGGGCGTTGATTGAGGGCATCCCCTGCGTGATCGAGGCGCGTTTTTCGGCGCGTGAATTCTGGTCGCGTATCGCCAAATTCCGGGCCACCCAGACGTTCCTGATTGGTGCCATGAGCGTGTTCCTGTGGGAGCAGCCCAAGAGCAGGGACGATGCCAAGACTACGCTCAGCAAGGCAATGATCGTGCCGTGCCCACCGGACCTGCGCGATCCCTTCGAGCAGCGCTTCCGCCTGAAGATCCTCACCTCCGGACTGGGGATGAGTGAATGCCAGCTCATCGCCAATCAGCTCGGTTCAAGGGGTAAGTTGCCGCCTCATTCCCTGGGCTATCCACCGCCGGATATCGACCTGCGGCTGTGCAATGACTACGGCTATGAAGTGCCCGACGGCGAGCCGGGAGAGATATGCATCAGGCCGCTGGCCCCCCATGTGCTGTTCAATGGTTACTTCGACAACCCCGAGGCCACGGCCATGGCCTTCCGTGACGACTTCTTCCTGACCGGCGACATGGCGCGCCGCGATCCGGACACCGGCGCCCTGTATTTCGTCGATCGCAAGAAAGATGTAGTGCGCTTTGCGGGACGCAATATTTCCAGCCTCGAGGTAGAGGGCGTGGTGCGCAATCACCCGCTGGTACAGGACGTGGCCGCTTACGGGATTCCCTCCGCGGAAGTGGAGAGCGAGGACGAGCTGAAAATCGACGTGGTGCTCAAGTCCGGCGAGGAACTGCCGCCCGAGCAGCTGTGCGACTACATTGCCGAGAGCGCCCCCCACTATTTCGTGCCGCGCTATCTCGAGTACATGTTCAAGCTGCCCTACACTCCCACCAACAAGGTGCAGAAGTTCAAGCTGCGCGAGCGCGGTGTTACCCCGACCACCTGGGACCGCATAGAAGCTGGCTATCAGGTCAAGCGCTGAATGCAATCGGTCATCGGCATCCTCGTCGCGCTATTGCTGGCGAGCGGCATGGCGCTGGCGGGCGGCAGCGGCGGCAGCAAACTCGGGGATGCTTCGCTATTTGCACTCTGTGGCCTGCTGGCCTTCGCGATCCAGTGGCTGGCCTTTATCCCTGCTTTCGCGATGCAGACCGAGCGCTTCTACGACCTCACCGGCAGCCTCACCTACATCTTGCTAGCGCTGATGGCACTGCTGCTGGCGACACCGGAAGATGTGCCGCGAGTCACCATCGGCATACTGGTGATGGTCTGGGCCTGTAGATTGGGGAGTTTCCTGTTCCTGCGCATCCGCCAGGCGGGGGAGGACCGGCGCTTCCGCCACATCAAGCCGCATTTCCTGCGTTTCCTGATGACCTGGACCCTGCAGGGGCTGTGGGTCTTTATCACCTTTGCCGCGGGACTGGCGGCGATCCTGTCGGGTACCCCGGCGGGAATCGATGCGTTCACTGTTGTGGGTTTATGTGCCTGGTTGCTGGGCTTCGCCATCGAGGTGGTGGCCGATGGGCAGAAGAGTCGTTTCCGCGCTGACCCCGCCAATCGCGAGAAATTCATCAGCCATGGGCTTTGGCGCTACTCGCGCCACCCGAACTACTTCGGCGAGATTCTGCTGTGGACCGGCATTGCGATCATGGCATTCCCCATGCTGTCGGGTTGGCAGTACCTGACGCTGGTATCGCCGCTGTTCGTATACCTGCTGCTGACCCGGGTCAGCGGTGTGAGCATGCTCGAGGCCAGCGGCAGCAAGCGCTGGGGCGACGACCCGGCCTACCGGGAATACTGCGAGCGCACGCCGGTACTGTTTCTGAACCCGCTTCTGTAAGCCCCACCGAGCCCGTCGAAAAAAATGGGGACAGACCACGTTTTTGAGCGATTGTGATGCCTCTGCGGCAATTATTCCGGTCAAAAACGTGGTCTGTCCCCCTTTTTTACTATGACGCGGTGTTGACGAAGCGGACAAAGTCGCCGCTGCCGGCGGCCTGTGCGATGGGCCGGAAGACCTCGTCGATCTGCCTGCGCCGCATTTTCAGGGTGGGGGTCAACATGCGGTTTTCCGGCGTCCAGTCGACGTCGCTGATCAGTACGCCGGCCATCTTCTGGTGCGCCTCGCACTGGTCGTTGACGTGCTCAACCAGTTCCTTGACCGCGCCTGCAAATTCCTCGCGCGGCATGGTCTTGCCCAGTTCGGAAGGGGTGGCCGCCAGCACCGGGGCCGGCATGCCCAGCCCGATAACGCAGAGCTGCTCCAGCAGGCTCTGGTCACCGAAGCGGTTTTCCACCACCGTGGGGTTGATGAACTTGCCTTTCGCAGTCTTGAACGTTTCACTAATGCGCCCAGTGACATACAGGAAGCCCTCATCGTCTAGATGTCCAGAGTCACCGGTGTGCAGCCAGCCGTCGATGACTGTCTCGGCGGTCTTCTCCGGTTCCAGGTAGTAGCCGTGCATGACAGTGGAGCCGCGGAACAGAATTTCCTCATTGTCGGAGATTTTCACCTCCACACCGGGTAGTGGCTTCCCGACACTCTTCTCGGGGTAGTCGGGAGTCGTGGCGCCAACGCCGTAGGACATGTTCTCGGTCATGGCGTAACCCTGCAGTAGTGGCATCCCCAGGGTTTTGTACCAGTGCAGTACCTCCGGCGGTGTCGGCGCGGCGCCGACAATAAAAGCGCGCACGGCGCCGAAGCCCAGCTGTTTGCGTATGAAGTTGCCAAGCAGGCCACGCAACCCCGGCACGCGACGCGCCACTGCGATCACCGAAGGTGGCAGCTTGGCCTCGATACCCTGTTTGAACTTGGTGTAGAGCCGCGGCACGGAGAAAAAGACGGTGGGCTCGATCATCTTCAGGTCGCGGATGAAGGTCTCGGTAGATTCGGCAAAGCCGATGGTATAACCGTGCACCAGGGACGCGCCCTGCACCAGTATCCGCTCGGCGATGTGGGCCAGCGGCAGGTAGGAAATCATGCGATCTCGCCGATCTGTCTTGAACGGATTCGCCTCGTCCGCATCCAGTGCCGTCATCATATCCACGGTGAGCATCACGCCTTTGGGCGTGCCGGTGGTGCCCGATGTATAGACGATGGAGAAAAGTGCATCCGGCGCCAGTAGCGGGTTGTCCTGCAGTGGCTCGGTGCTTTCGTGAATGGCCTCGGTGGACTCCGGCAGCGTGAGCGGGCACTTGTACATGGCCACCTGGGGCAGACTCTTGGGACAGCCTTCCTGCCAGCTGGTGGCATCGTCGAGCTTGCCCACGAACGCGAGCTGGCAGTTGGAGTGATCGAGAATGTAGTGGATCTGCTCGGCAGCCTGGCCTGCATACAGCGGTACACTAACGCAGCCGGCCATGGCGATCGCCAGGTCGCAGACAAACCAGTCGTAGGTGTTCTTCGAATAGATGGCGATGCGCTCGCCGTCGCCGTAGCCTTTGGCGCGTAGCCAGGCGGCGAGCCGCCGCACCCGGTCCGCCAGCTGGCCCCAGGTAAAGTCAATGAACTGGCCGTTTTCGATCTGCCGCAGGTAAACCCGATCGGGCTCGCGTTGTTCCCAGTCGTAAAGGAGTTGAAGTGGTTGTCGTACCTGATTCTCGCCTGTCATAGCACCCTCTTCTCACGGATACACTTCCCTATTATGACAATAGCTCAGGCGTGAGCTCTGGTCGGCCTATGAGTGGGCTGGCCTTGATCTGGCGCAAAAGCTTGAGCGAGGAGTGTCAGGGCGCGGCGTGAATAGCCTTCCACAGCAGTCCGGGGAACCAGCGCCGCCAGCGTGTCAGGAACGCCGCCTGCCCGGGCCGCACCACCCACTGGCCTTTCTCGATCGCCGTTTCCACGGCGTTGATGATGAACTCCGGAGTGGCCATTTTTCCTGCGTCCCGTTGTTGCAACAGGCTGGCCGGTCCGTGCTCGGCGGCCTGGTCTATCAACGGCGTGTTCACCATGGGTGGGCACACCAGCAGCAAGCGCAGAGGGCCCTCGCGATTCTCGTGGTAGAGGATTTCCGCGTAACTGTTGGTCGCCGCCTTAGTGGCGCAGTAGGCGCCGAGGGTGAGGGCTGGAATATCGCCTGCCATGGAGCCGAACATGATGATGTCACCGCGGCCGCGCTCTATCATCCCGGGCATCACGGTCTG
This sequence comes from Halieaceae bacterium, assembly GCA_030066555.1. GTDB lineage: Bacteria > Pseudomonadota > Gammaproteobacteria > Pseudomonadales > Halieaceae > JANQIO01. The sequence continues at coordinate 2,815 of JASJBK010000099.1, read as the reverse complement.
CACCATGTTTACGGTGCCGCCGTAGTTGATGGCCATCATGGTATTGATGTCCGCGGCTTTGGATTCCGCCAGCGGCCGTGCCGGCATGATCGCGGCGCAATGGGTCAGACGGTCGATTGGCCCCAGCTCAGACTCAATCTTCGCCACCAGCTCCTGCACGGCCTCAAGCTTGCTGACGTCACAGCGATAGGCGGTTATGCCCGTTTGCTGTGCGCAGGTCTCCTCCATGCCGGATTCATTCATGTCGACAATGGCCACTGTCGCCCCGCTGCGAGCCAGTTGCAGCGCCGCCTCGCGGCCCATGCCGCTGCCGCCGCCGGTAACGACGGCCACCTTTCCGTGAAATGCCATGTTCCTGTACCAGTGCCTCCGAATTCAGGTCCGGCGCCTTGCAATTGCAGGCGCCTGCGCCAGATTACTGCTGAATTCCCCAGCGCGAAAAGGCTCTCTCCCGTTTTCCAGGAATTGCTGCAAATTCTCTGGAGTTTGCGCTAATTGAGTAAACTAATGCACGGAAAGCGGAACGCACAGGCGACCTGCAGGAGGCCGTGGACAAGATGAGCAGCGAACCCTGGCTGGAAAAGAAGAACTGGCGCGATAACCACATCCGTTCGGGTGCCCGCTACGGCCATTGGGCAATGCTGGCCTTTGCGCTGGTATGGAACGGCCTCACCCTGCCGCTGTTCCTGAACGCCGATGAGTTCTGGGGTCGAATCGAAGAGGAACCGATAGTCCTGGTGGCCCTGCTGTTCCCGCTGGTGGGTGTAGGGCTGATGGCGGCTGTAGTGTGGGCGTTCCTGGCCTGGCGCAAGTTTGGCCCCACGCCGCTGGTGCTCGACCCGTTCCCCGGCAGCATCGGCGGCCACGTCGGTGGCTGGGTGGATACGCGTATTCCCTTCGCCGCTGAGCAGCGCTTCGACGTGACGCTGGCCTGCATGCGCAGCTCGGTGAGTGGCTCCGGCAAGAACCGCAAGCGCAGTGAATCGGTGCACTGGCAGACCGATGGCGTCTGCCACGTAGAGCGTTCCGGCACCGGCACCCAGCTGTTCTTCCGCTTCACGGTGCCTGAGGATCTTCCCGCCGCTGACGTGGCCCGCACCGGCACCTACTATCTCTGGAAGGTGACTATCGCCTGCGAAATGGACGGGCCGGATTTCTCGCGCACCTATGATATCCCGGTGTTTGCTACCGGCCAGCTATCCAGCCTTACGGAGGGCACCGAAAGCCATGCTGCTACCCAGGACCTGGCGATGGAAGGACTGGAGTCCATCGCAGAGTTTCGCACCGTACCAGGCGGCATCGAGGCGTTCTTCCCGGCCCTGCAGCGACCCGCCCAGGGTATAGGTGCCATCCTGTTTGGCGGCCTGTTTGCCGGCGTGGGTATCGGCGTGGGCTATGCGGAGGACGGCGGCATCGTCATCCCGGTGGTGTTCTTTCTCGTCGGTACCCTGACGCTCACCTACGGCATCTGGTACCTGGCCAAGTCCCTGCTGGTGGGCGTAACGGGGGAGGGTGTGCGCTGCCGGCGCTTCCTGTTCGGGTACCCCATGAAAACCCGGCAGATGCTGCGTGCCGACTTTTCCCACTTCGAAATCGACAGGACCGCCAGCACCAGCAGTGGCAACAGGACCACTGTCTACTACCAGTTGCACGCCCACAGCAATGGCGAAGAAACCCTGCCGGTGGGCGAGCGCCTCACCGGTCGCGCCGAGGCGGAATTGCTCAAGGAGACTTTTGAGACTTACCTCGGGACCTGAGGGAAACGCTCCACTTGCTCAGAAACTCTGGTGCAGGCTCAACTGCAGCTGACCTTTATCGACATCATCCGTGGTCTGGTACATATAGCCGAATTGCACCCGCAGGCTGTTGCTGAGGCTGTAGCCCACTGCTCCGTACAGTCGGTTGCGATCAAAGTACTCGACCTTATCTTCTTCGCCGATGTCCTTCTCGCCATTGATGAACACCTCGTTGTAAAGCGACAGGTACCAGGCACCCTCCTTCAGGTCGGTGCGGTTGAAGGGCACATTCATGAACAGCGCGTAGCGAAAGCGGGTGCGGAAATCCTGCCCGTCTACCCAGCGCTGCTCGTAGCGCAACCGGTGGCTGAGGTAAACCCGCTCACCGATGCGTTGCGGCAGCAGCGCCTCCTGGTAGATGCGGTGCTCGGTATCAGTGTCGTCGCTGGAGCCGAATTCACCGCTGGTGATGTTGGCATAACCCAGGGTCAGGGTGGCGTCATTGGATTTTGGCCGCCAGTTAATGCCGCCGCGCAGCAGTAGCTGCTCCAGGTCTCCACCCAGGTCCCAGTTCCGGTACTGCGCATCGCCCTGCACGCCCCATTGGCCCCTCTTGTTGGGTGCACTGAAGAAGTACATGTACCAGGCGCCAAGCTGGTCCTCGTCGATGGGTTCTGCCGAAGAGGGTTGCGGCAGGAGTAGCAGGCACGTCAGTGCCAGCGTCCAGTGTGTGATCTTTCGCATCAGGAGTGCGTGCTTGTTCGTATCTGATTGGGAGAGCGGTGAATACTATGTCATGCGTTGGCCTAGCGCACACCGCTAAACCGCAGCCCGTGCTGCCGCGTCGGCAGGAACGGTGGTCTGGCGTTGGCAAAGCCGACGTTGAACTTTGCCTGCTGGAGCTGGCGGAAGGTTTCCAGCGACATCACCACCGGCTGTTCCAGCACGATCCACTCCACGGACTCACTGCACGGCGGCGTGGTCAGTGAACCGCGGTAGCGCCAGAACTCCCGATTTTTGGCTTTCAGTCGCCCTAGCTTGACGGTTATGGGGTCTGTCTCGTGCCCGGCGGTCTGGGT
>JASJBK010000098.1 GCA_030066555.1 Halieaceae bacterium | reverse complement strand
CCCGGATCCGCAACGGCAAGCTGGAGCAGGAAGACTGGCCCAAGCTGTCGGCCGCGGTCACCAAGATGAAGGATGTGCCGCTGTATATCGACGATACGCCGGCACTGACCCCCACCGAAATTCGCTCCCGGGCGCGGCGCGTGGCTCGTGAGGCCGGCGGCCTGGGCATGATCATGGTGGACTACCTGCAGCTGATGCGGGTGGCCGGCTTCAGCGAGGGCCGTACCGCAGAGATCTCCGAGATTTCCCGCAATATGAAAGCGGTCGCCAAAGAATTCGACTGCCCGATGGTGGCCCTGTCACAGCTCAACCGGGCCCTGGAGCAGCGCCCCAACAAGCGCCCGGTCAACTCCGACCTGAGGGAATCCGGCGCCATCGAGCAGGATGCGGACGTCATCATGTTCATCTACCGGGACGAGGTCTATCACGAGGATAGCCCCGACAAGGGCGTCGCGGAAATCATCATCGGCAAGCAGCGTAACGGCCCCATCGGCACCTGCCGCCTGGCCTTTATCGGCCAGTTCACCCGCTTCGAAAACCTCGCCCGTGGCGACTACGATTCCGAATACCATTAGCAGTCTTTACTTAAACCACTTCCGACCCGTTGGATTCTGGCATTGAGATCCGGACTCGAGCGAAGGGGTATTCGTGCACGGCAGAAAGCAGCCTGAAGGTGCCCAAATACCCCTCCACTCAAGTCCGCTCGCGTCTTTAGCCTAACTCGATCCAGGCGGACGTGGTGTTAGGCTTGTTCTGAAACCTTCAGGGCGCTGGAGGCGACCGTTTCAGAACAAGCCTAACATCGCGTACGCCGAGCTGAGAGAACTAGGATGAAAGTTGTTGGCGAATCTTCTCGAGCTCAGCGAGAGCCTCTTCACGATTGCTGGCTTCGCCGCTACTAGAGGGCAGCGCTTCGGGGGCTTCGATCTCGAGCTGCTCACCGGCCATGACTTTTGAACACCAGTGCTGGTAGGCCGCCTGGAACACCGGCCAGGTCTTGCTCTCGGGTTCGCTGGCCAGCAGGAACCAGTCGGCCTCGCGGCCGGCGAAGTACACCGCCGGGTGGCTCCAGGGCTGGGCGGATTTCGGACTGGCGGCCTCGCAGGCTTCCCGGAAGGCACTGCGGGCGTCGGGCAGGCCAAAAGGTGAGAGGCTGTCGCGGCAGCATTCGATCATCCTGTTGAGCGTGGGCAGGTACTCGCTGGTCTCGATGGCCTGTTTGGCGCCATGCAGTACCTGGGCGACCGGGTAGTCGGCCAACGCCTCCAGCCACAGTTTCTTGACCTGGTTGAGCTGGTCGCTGTCAGGGTAGGCGGCGTAGAACTGGTTATGGTAGTTGAGCCGAAACAGGGCAAACACCTGGTTGATGGCGTCGACCCGCTCCGCACGCGAAGCGCGCCCCTCCGAAGCCGGGGCAGGGTCGTGACCTTGAGCGGTCTTATGATTAGCTTGCCCAGCTGCGGTCGTTGAGGTCTTCTGCGAGGCTTCGATCTCGCGTGCGGCCTGTTCGATAAGGGTCTTGCTGTTGCCCATGGGTTGCCAGTTCGTTGCGTCTTGCCCAGTGATATTTTACATGCTGCAGGAACTTGGTGTTCCAGCTCTTGTAGAGCTTGTTGGAATCCCGCCAGTATATGATGAACTCTGGCAGCAGGCCCTCTGCAAAGCCCGGGTCGATATGCGACATACGCAGGATGTCGTAGACATCCTCGGTCGGGCGCCAGTCTTCCGGGATGCGGGTGGGCTCGGTGTCGTGAGTCAGCGCCGAGGTATAGCGTGCCCACTGGCGGCGGATGTGCTGGATGAACTTGGAATTGAGTGCCTTCTCCTGCGGGTTGCGCTCACGCCAGTACAACACGAACTCCGGTACCGCGTCGTCGATGAAGGCGCGGGTCACACCGGTACGCTCGAGGATCTCCAGGGCATCTTCGCTGGGGTACCAGTTATCGCTCAACGATTCGTCGCTGGGCCGGAAGCGCTCGCCGGTGTCCTGCTGGCTCTGGCGCCAGCGGCTCAGTACATGTTGGCGATACTTGTTCTCCCAGGCGTGGGACACCTCACCGCGCTCGCGCCAGTAGCAGACAAAATCTTCCAGCTGCTCGAGGGCAAACTGGCGGCTGATACCGTGGTTGAGGGCCAGCAGCTGCAGCAGGTCTTCACTCGGCGCCCAGGCCGCGGCCAGCAGGCCGGCACCCTGGCGGCGGGGCGGTTGGTAGGGCTGCTGCGGAGTGGCGGCGCGCGCGGCCTGGCGCTCGGTGGCGCGCGACTCATTGATCGCGAATACCAACGCCTCGGCCTCGTGCAGGGGCGGCGATTCCACCAGGATCAGGCCCTTGTCAGTGAGACTTTTCGTGACCCGGTGCAGGTCCACGGCGCTCCAGAAGGGCAGGGTTTCCAGCAGCCATTCGCGCTGCACCCGCAGCCAGGCGTATCCCCGGTGCTCCTGGGATTCGCGGTGCTTGAACAGTTCGCTCAGGTGTTGCAGCAGGATCGCTTCTTCCAGCCCGATGGTCTGCGCCAGCGCCGGTGAGAAGACCAGCTGGCGTTCGGGAATGATGGAAGAGTCGGACATGGCCAGCGCTCGGCAATCGGGCCGGACATTCTAGGGCATCGCCTCGGGCTCTGCTAGCATGAGCCTCTTCCAGTGGTAAGAACACAGATGGCAAAAACCAAGAGCAAGACCGCCTACGTCTGCAACGAGTGCGGCTCCGAGTACAGCAAGTGGCAGGGCCAGTGCAGCGATTGCGGGGCCTGGAACTCGGTGGTGGAGTTCCGTATTGGCAACCCCGCGCGGGGTGGTGCGGCGGCCCCCAAACCTGGCGGTTATAGCGGCGCCCTGGCCGAGGCGCGGGTACTCAAGGATATCGCGCTGGACGAACTGCCGCGTTTTTCCAGCGGCATGAGCGAGCTGGACCGGGTGCTGGGCGGCGGCCTGGTGCCTGGCTCGGCGATCCTCGTGGGGGGCAACCCGGGTGCCGGCAAATCCACCCTGCTGCTGCAGACACTCTGTCATCTCGCCCAGCAGTTCCCGGCCCTGTACATCACAGGCGAAGAGTCGCCCCAGCAGGTAGCCATGCGCGCCCAGCGCCTGCAACTACCCGCCGACAGGCTGCAGCTGATGTCGGAAACCAGCGTCGAGGCGATCCAGGCCGCGGCGGAATCTATCCAGCCGAAGATCCTGGTAGTGGACTCTATCCAGGTGGTGCATACCGATTCGCTCACCTCGGCGCCGGGTTCAGTCTCCCAGGTCCGCGAATGCGCGGCCTGGCTGACCCGCTATGCCAAACAGACAGGCACCGTGCTGTTCCTGGTGGGCCACGTCACCAAGGACGGCTCCCTGGCCGGGCCCAAGGTGCTGGAGCATATGATCGACTGTTCCATCCTGCTGGAAGACACTGCCGACTCGCGCTTCCGTACCCTGCGCGGCCAGAAGAACCGCTTCGGAGCGGTCAACGAGCTGGGGGTATTTGCCATGACCGGCGAGGGTCTCAAGGAGGTCAAGAATCCCTCGGCAATCTTCCTCAATCGCGCCACCGAGCCGGCTTCCGGTTCCGCTGTGGTGGCGGTGTGGGAGGGCACCCGGCCGCTGCTGGTGGAGATCCAGGCCCTGGTAGACGACTCGCAGATCGCCAACCCGCGCAGAGTAGCAGTGGGGCTGGAACAGAACCGACTCAATATGCTGCTGGCGGTCTTGCACCGCCACGGCGGCCTGCAGGTGGGCGACCAGGATGTGTTTGCCAACGTGGTGGGTGGTGTACGCGTTCTCGAGACCAGCGCCGACCTGGCGCTGCTGTGCGCCATCGTCTCCAGCTTCCGTGACCGGGTATTGCCACGAGAGCTGATGATCTTTGGCGAAGTGGGCCTGGCCGGCGAGATTCGCCCGGTGCCCAGCGGCCAGGAGCGGCTGGCGGAAGCCGCCAAGCACGGCTTCACCCACGCCATAGTACCGCGCGCCAACCTGCCCAAGCAGCCGATCCCCGGCATGGAGGTGAAAGGCGTCAGCAAACTTGGTGAAGCCCTCGCCGCGCTGGAGTCCTGAGATGGTGCGTGTCGCGGTGGCTTTCCTGCTGATTTGCGCGTTTGTCACCTTCATCAACACCGCGCGTGCGGACGGGCTCTTCCAGGAATCCCTTACGCTGCGCAACGGACAGGTGCTGGTGGTGGAAGAATCGGCCCGGGAGCCTCGCAGTGTCGGTACCGGCAATTACCTGACGCGGCATATCTACAGTTACACGGATAGTCGCCTGATCCTGCAATACGATGAGACCCTGGGGTGCGCCGGGCCGCTGGCCTGTGACGATATCGGCGAGTCGCGCTGGGATTGGTCGGAGACTGTGCCTGAACGAGGCGGTGCTGATAATGCCGAGTAGCAAGAGAGAACGTGGTCTGCACGAGCTCTATCGGGAAGATCCAGAGCGCGCCCAGGCCCTGGTATTCGGGCGCCGAAGTTTCCTCGCTGGTATAAGCGCGGTACTGGGCGCGGAGGTCGTCTTTGGGAGGTTCATGCCCGCGGGCCTGATCCCGGCGGCGCTGGCGGAATCCACCGAGCCCTTCTTAATTCCCGGCAAGGACCCGGGCCTGGTGGTGCTCAACGACCGGCCGCTCAATGCCGAGACCCCTCCGCATTTGCTGGATGACCCGGTGACACCGGCGGACCGATTGTTCGTACGCAATAACGGCATCCCGCCGCTGGCTGTGGATGCCAGCCAATGGGCGCTGACCATTGGCGGCGAGTCGGCCAAATCGGTGCGCCGTTACACGCTCGCCGATCTCAAGCAACGCTTCAAGACCCACAGTTACCAGCTCACCCTCGAGTGCGGCGGCAACGGCCGCAGCGAATTCAACCCGCCGGCCCGCGGCAACCAGTGGACCACCGGAGCGGTCGGCTGCCCGCGCTGGACCGGGGTGCGGCTGCGGGACGTGTTGAAGGATGTCGGCGTAAAGGACGACGCGGTCTATATCGGTTACTACGGTGCCGATACCCACCTGTCGGGCGACCCCTCCAAGGTAGTCATTTCTCGCGGCGTGCCTATCGCCAAGGCGATGCAGAAGCAGTCACTGATTGCCTGGGCTATCAACGGCGAAGACATGCCGATCCACAACGGCCACCCTCTGCGGCTGGTGTTTGGCGGCTGGCCAGCCTCTACCTCGGGCAAGTGGCTGACGCGTATCAGTGTGCGCGACCGCGAACACGACGGTCCGAAAATGGGCGGTTACTCCTACCGGGTGCCCTGTGAGCCGGTTGTGCCCGGCGCCGAGGTACCGGAACAGGACATGTGCATTATCGAGTCCATGCCGGTGAAGTCGCTGGTGACCTACCCGAGGTCCGGGCTGGTGCATCGCGCCGGGCAGGACCTGGAGCTACGCGGCCACGCCTGGGCGGGGGACCATAGCGTCAGCGATGTCGATATCTCTATCGACTTCGGCCAGACCTGGCGACCGGCCCGGGTGCGCAAGCCCGTCAACCGGCTGGCCTGGCAACAGTGGTCGATGAAAATTGAGTTTCCGCACAAGGGCTACTACGAAGTGTGGGCGCGGGCCACCGATTCTTCCGGGATCATGCAGCCTATGGTGGTGCCGGGGTGGAATCCCCGCGGTTATCTGAACAACGCCACCCATCGGATTGCCGTGAAAGTGGTATGACCGCGAATCCATCCGTCATCCCCGCGCAGGCGGGGATCCAGCAGCCGAGCGGGAGAAACTCCAGGGGAGCGTCTTCCCGGGGAAAAATGCCACTGTCCTTTCTGGTCTCGATCATGTTGGCGTCGACCTTGCTCGCCACCTCGGCGCTTGCGCAGCATGCTGAACCCAAACTGGACCCAGCCAGCGGCCTGGTAATTGCACCTGGTTTTGAGCAGGTGCGCGCCCAGTGCACGGCCTGCCATTCGGTGCGGCTGGTGGCGCAGAACCGCGCGGACCGGGACGGCTGGCTGCAGATGATTCGCTGGATGCAGGACACCCAGAACCTGTGGCCGCTGGGCGAGGCGGAGCCGGTGATACTCGACTACCTGGAGGCCAACTACGGGCCTTTGCCGCGCGGGCGGCGGGCGCCGCTCGAGGTCAGCTTCTGATTTATCACCCCCGCGGGCAGTCTTGCCGTTTCAGCGCATAGTTTTGTCATTCCCGCGAAAGCGGGAATCCATTACCCTGCGAGAACTGTATCCCCGCTTCCGCGGGGATGACGATTCCACTGCGAGGGTCATCCATGGACAAGCACCTGCCCCAAATTATCGGCAATACCCCACTGCTGCACCTGCGCAAGGTGTCGGAAGCCACGGGCTGCCATATCTACGGCAAGGCGGAATTCATGAATCCCGGCGGCTCGGTCAAGGACCGCACCGCGCTGGGTATCATCCAGGCGGCGGTGGCGGCGGGTGACCTGCGCCCTGGCGGGGTGGTGGTCGAGGGCACGGTCGGCAATACCGGCATCGGGCTTACCATCGTCGCCAACGCCATGGGCTTCGAGAGCGTGGTGGTGATGCCCCAGGGTGCCAGCAAGGAAAAGATCGACCAGGTGGAAATGCTGGGGGCGGAGCTGATCCTGGTGCCCACCGTGGGCTACGACAATCCTCACCATTACATCCACACGGCAGAGCAGGTAGCCGCCGGTCGCGCTCACCAGGAAGAACACGGTGCCATTTGGGCGCGGCAGTTCGACAATCCCGCCAACACGCAGATTCACTGCGACACCACCGGCCAGGAAATCTGGAACCAGACCGATGGCAAGGTTGACGGCTTCATCTGCTCAGTGGGGACTGGCGGCACCCTCAGCGGCGTGGCGGCTGCGCTGCGCGAGAAAAAACCTGAGGTGAAGATCGGCGTGGCAGACCCCATGGGCTCCGGGGTCTACAACTACTTCAAGGAAGGTGAACCCCGCAAGGAGGGGTCCTCCATCGTCGAGGGCGTTGGGGTGAGTTTCGTGCCCGGCAACCTGGCCGGCCTGGAGGTGGACTTCGCCTGTCAGGTCAGCGACGAGGAAGCGCTGCCTTACCTCTATGATCTGCTAAAGGAAGAGGGTATCAGCGTCGGTGGCTCGGCGGCGGTCAATATCGCCGGCGCGGTGCGTCTCGCCGAGGAGCTGGGTCCGGGGCACACCATCGTCACCATTCTCTGCGACTCCGGCGCCCGCTATGCCAGCAAGCTGTTCAATGCCGAGTTCCTGTGGGAGCACAAGCTGCCCTATCCCGAGTGGATCGCGGCGTAAGCATGGCACAAGGGAAAAGTTGAAACGCCGGGACTGCCTGAAGTCCCTCGCAGCCCTGGCCGGCGGAGCCGTGCTTGCCGGCTGTGAGCCTGAGCAGGCCGTCAACCGCAACGGGGCGATCCTCCAGGTGCCGGAATTTTCAACGGAGCGGCTGCACACCGCCCTCGATGGTTTGCTGGCCGCCTACGAAAACCGTGGTATACCCGTCGGCGATACCTTGCTGCCGCCCCTGGATGAGGCGCAGCTCAGAACCGCCTGTGACTGGTTTCCGCAGGAACTGCCGCCGGAGATCGTCGCCCTATATGGCTGGCGGGGCGGGCAGGAGAAAGACGCCTGGGAGTCCGAGCATCCGTTCTGGTTCCGCGACGTCAGCTTCTCTACCATCGTCAGGGCCCGGGATGACTACCAGAGCATCCTGTCTTCTTACGGGCTGTTCCCCGGCGATCGCAGTCTGCTCAAATCTGCCTTTCCCTTCGCCGCCTTCAACGGCGCCTGGTATGTTCTGCCGGCTGGCGGCCACCCGTTCAACGCGTCACTGCAGCGCCCGGTTGTCTCCGTGTTCGAGGGTATCGACCTGTACTATTACTCGCTGGAGCAGATGATCGCTACCTGTACCGAGTGGGTATCCCATCCGCAGTATTCGCCAGACGGTAGTTTGCCCCACGAGACTGAGCTGGCGATCTGGCGCAAGCACAATCCCGGTATCTTCGTGTACTGAGGCTCGCACTACGTCTGCGTCAACCCCGCACCGTCATCCCCGCGCAATCAAACCCGCGCCGTCATCCCCGCGTAGGCGGCGGCCCGCGCAGGGGGATCCAGTGCATGTGCGGTCGCTGGGCCCCCGCCTGCGCGGAGGCGAGGGAGCAGGGCTTACTTGAGCTTCTTGTACTTCACCCGGTGCGGCTGATCGGCCTCGGCGCCGACGCGAGCGCGGTGGTCTTCCTCGTAGTCGGTGAAGTTACCCTCGTGGAAGACCACATTGCCGTCGTCCTCGTAGGCGAGGATGTGGGTGGCCACCCGGTCGAGGAACCAGCGGTCGTGGGAAATCACCAGGGCCGAGCCCGGGAAGGCGAGCAGTGCCTCTTCCAGGGCGCGCAGGGTCTCCACATCAAGGTCGTTGGTAGGCTCGTCGAGCAGCAGTACGTTGGCGCCCTGTTTCAACAGCTTGGCCAGGTGCAGGCGGTTGCGCTCACCACCGGACAGGTCTTTCACGAATTTCTGCTGGTCGGTTCCCTTGAAGTTGAATTTGCCGACGTAGGAGCGGGAGTTGATCTCGTAGCTGCCGATCTGCAGGTTGTCATGACCGTCGGAAATCTCCTCCCACACGGTTTTGCCGCCATCGAGGTCGTCGCGGCTCTGGTCCACGTAGGCGATCTGCACGGTGTCGCCGATTCGTACGGTCCCGCTGTCGGGCTGTTCGGCGCCGGTGAGGATGCGGAACAGGGTGGATTTACCCATGCCGTTGGCGCCGATGATGCCGACGATCGCACCCTTGGGCACGGTGAAACTCACCTCGTCCAGCAGCAGGCGGTCACCGAAGGACTTGCTCAGCTTGTCGACCTCGATCACCAGGTCACCGAGGCGCTGGCCCGGGGGGATGTAGATCTCGTTGGTTTCGTTGCGGGTCTGGAATTCCTGTGACTGCAGGTCCTCAAAGCGCTGCAGGCGCGCCTTGCTCTTGGCCTGGCGCCCCTTGGGGTTGGCGCGCACCCACTCCAGCTCCGCCTTGATGGTTTTCTGCAGCGAAGCTTCCTGGCGTTGCTCCATCTCCAGGCGCTTTTCCTTCTGGTCCAGCCAGGACGAGTAATTCCCCTCGTATGGGATGCCGCGACCGCGGTCCAGCTCCAGTATCCAGCCGGCGGCATTGTCGAGGAAGTAGCGGTCGTGGGTAATGGCCACCACGGTGCCCGGGAAATCGAGCAGGAAGCGCTCCAGCCAGCCCACGCTCTCGGCGTCCAGGTGGTTGGTGGGCTCGTCCAGCAGCAGCAT
>JASJBK010000097.1 GCA_030066555.1 Halieaceae bacterium | reverse complement strand
GGTACCGGTGTCGAAATAACTCTTGAGAAACCTCACTGTGAGCCGGGCTATTCGCGTTTGTGCGAAGCGATCTCCTTGTCACTCAAACCCAGAAACCTCGCTGCGTTGTCGTAAAAGATCGCAGCTTTTTGCTCCACGCTCAGGTCAGAGGAATTGACGCTCTCTACGGCTACCTCGATGGTTTGCGGCCAAACCATCTGATCCGAGCCGAACATGATTCGATCCCCAAACCCGGCGTTAATCAGGCTTTTCAGGTAGGAGTGGAGTTCGGCTGCCGGCAGTGCCCAGTTGATGGCCGATATATCGACGTAGAGCTGGGGATGGGCGTAGAGCATGGCTTTAAGGTCGTCGACGTAAGGCCATCCACCGTGAATGATGTAGACCTTCAGCCGCGGGTGCCTGACCAACACTTCTTCCAGTTGCCTTGGATTGGCGTTTGCGACTCGCACCTTGACCATGCCGAGTGAGTAGATGGCTCCCGGCGGACCACCGGGCATTATGTGGAATCCCACGGGTACGCCCAGCGTCTCGGCGAGTGCGAACAGCGGCGCCTGCGATGGATGATCTGCCCTGATCCCACCGTAGAACGGGTTCAACTCGCCGATGGCAGCCAGGCGGCCTGCAGAATGTAGAGAGATGATCTCCTCTTCAGGAATATTGCGAGCACTAACTAGAATTCGACCCGGGTCTTTGTGCACCCAGAGCTGCCCGTCGGACGTCAGCGCCTTGACGATGTTGTGCCGCTGAAACTGCTCGAGGGTTTTCTCCCACTGCTCCTCCGGAGTGGTGACGGCAGTATAGGTTTCACCCCGAAGCGTTGGCGGGTGCGGCATTCCGAACATCGGCTGCGATTCATCGTAGGCGTGCACATGCATATCGATGATGGGGCCGGTATACCTTGCCGAGACACGGTCATCTGCGTGCGTGTGGGCAGACACCAGCAAGCTGGTGAGAAGCAGAAAAAAAATGGTTCTGTTCATCGACGTCCCTCAGTGTCAGACGGTGCCCATTCAATGACCGCGAAGAGCACAGCAGACTTCATTGCACACATGTTTAAGTTTGGCGTCAGACTCATCGGCCAACGGTGTTCACACTTACTATACGAAAAACGCAGTCTTCTTTTCGCCGGTCTCGCCATACACCGGTTCGTCTCGCTCGGTCAGGTAGGCGCGATTGATGCTGTCGACAAAGCCGATGTTGGACAGCAGCTCCACCATGGCCTGGTAGTTGGGGTGATCGAAATGTGCCGCCAGGGAATCGCTGTCCTGCCACAGCTCGTAGACCTGGATGACGGTGGGCTCGCAGGGGTCCGGGGCAAAGCAGTAGTCGAGGCAGCCCGCCTCTTGCTCGCGGGTGGCTTTCTGCACAGGCGCGGACAGCTCGACGGCACGGTCGCGGTCCGCCTCCGATTTGAAGCTGATCTTGGCGACGACAATGATCATGATGGCACCCTCGTTCTGGCGTTGTTATAGAGCTTGTTCGGGATTGAGTTCTTCAACTATGCCACCCTCTCTAAGCACGTGCACAGCATCATGGCGTTCTTCCAGGCGGTAGATCTCACTGTGGTCCAGGCCTGCATGCACCCCGCGCAGTATCCTTCCCGCACAACCGTGACTTATTGCAACGATCCTCTCATCCGGGAGCTCCGAGAACCAGGACATCACCCTGTCAGCGACATCCCGGTAGCTCTCGCCATCTGGAGCAGGAACGTTCCATCTGTCAGCCTTCCTTGCTCTGAAGGCCGCGCCATCGGATTCCTGAATCTCATGGCGAATCATCCCTTCCCACCGTCCGAAGCAGATTTCCTTTAGTCGACTGTCTTTCTCAATTACAGATACGCCCAGCGCAGAAGCGACTATCTGCGCTGTTTCAATACAGCGACCGAGAGGACTTGCAACCAGCTTGATTGGTGAATCGTTCAAATGGCTTTTTAGGATCTGCCCGCAGGTCTTCGCCTGGATCTTGCCGAGTTCGGTAAGACTCGAGTTCAGGTGACCCTGGAGACGGCCTTCCAGGTTCCATTCGGTTTGGCCATGACGCAGCAAATAGACTTCGCGCATCGTTACTTAGTTTGGCATGTAGCAGCTATCCGAAAAGCTGATTTGGCGACTCACGGTTGCTTCCCACCGTATCTTAGAGCTGCAAGGTGGGTGTAGTCGTTGATGCCGTTGATGCGTGCGCCGACGCCCATGAAATTCCAGTTCAAACCGTCAGCACAAACCCGATCCCAGGGAGCATCCCCATAGTAGGTTACTGATTCAAATTCTCCACCGAGCCTGTCTACGGCGAGACGCATGATTTCAATACGATCATGATGATCGCTACCTGAAGCTAAGGGTATGCCTGAGGTAGGAAAGCCCGCCGCCTCCAGTTTGAGCTGTGCAGTCTCTCTCCAGCCACCTGTGGCGTATGCAACGGCTGCATTTGGAGTTCTCCGCAGTGAATCAAGAAAAACCCTCGAGCCGGCAATAACTGGGAATGGCCCGTGGTTGGAAAGGTGATCTTCCATGAGTTTGACAAAGGAAGTGCGAACCGCACTGGCCAGTTCCGGCGTGGGATCTGTCGAATTATCACGCAATAGTTCTTCCAGAATTCCTGAGTCGGTGACGTGTGTATAGTCTCCCCAGTTCTGCCGCACTTTGCAGTCCCGCACGTGAAGGCGCACTGCTTTGGTGAAGAGTTCACCATCAACGTGATTTGAATCGATCAAGGTGCCGTCTATGTCAAAGATGTGGGCATGCATGGCATCTGCGGGGCGTGAGGTCTGCACCGGGTCCATGGCGGTCTGTCAGGCTTTCTGTTCGCTCTCGAAGATGCGCATCTGGGGGTCGGACGTCGCCAGAGCGCCGAGTTGCTGAACGAATTCGCCAGACGCCGGCACCTGGAAGTGGGCCTGCAGGGCGTCCATGCTTTCCCACTCTTCGAAGAACACCAGCCGGTTGGGGTTTTCGGCGTCGATGTGTACGGCGTGGCTGATGCAGCCCTGTTCCGCGCGAGAGCGCTCGACGTGTTCCAGCGACAGCTCAATCGCTTCCTCCCAGCGATCCGGGTCGATCTCGATGGCGCCATGCACGATGATCATGAGGTGCTCGCGAGTCCGGTGTCTGCCTTCGCGGGCTCGGCCGCGGGCTTTGGCTTTTTCGCGAAGAAGGGCAGGTAGAACGTCGGCAGCACAAACAGGGTGAACAGGGTGCCCACCAGCATGCCGGTGGTAATCACCAGGCCGATGGCATAGCGGCTGACTGAGTTGGCGCCGCTGGCCATCACCAGCGGCAGCACGCCGAGCACCGTGGCGAAAGTGGTCATGAGTATCGGTCGCAGGCGCAGGGCGGCGGCTTCGAGCGCGGCCTGCTTGCGGTCCATGCCCTGTTCCACCATGTGGTTGGCGAAGTCGACAATGAGGATGCCGTGCTTGCTGATCAGGCCGATCAGGGTGAGCAATCCCACCTGGGTGTAGATGTTCAGTGTGCTCATGCCCAGTGTTAGCGGCACCACGGCGCCGAAGATCGACAACGGTACCGCCACCAGCACCACGAAGGGGTCGCGGAAGCTGTTGAACTGGGCCGCCAGCACCAGGAAGATGAAGATCATCGACACGGCGAACAGCACGCCGAAGCTCTCGCTCTCCTGGATGAAGCGACGGGATTCACCTTCGTAGCCCGGGCGATAGCCCACCGGTGCAACTTCGTCGAGGGTGTCCTGCAGGAAGGCAAGGCCAGTGCCGAGGGAGTTCGGTGGCATCATCAAGCCTTGTACCGTGACGCTATTGAGCTGCTGGTATTGGCTCAGCGTGTTGGGCTCAACCCGTTGGTCGAGTTCAATCACCGTCGACATGGGTACCAGGGAGCCGGACTCGGTGCGCAGGTAGTAGCGCTCCAGCCACTCCTTGGTCAGGCGGAAACCGCGGTCGGCCTGGGGAATCACTTTATAGCTGCGGCCCTCGATGCTGAAGCGGTTGGCTTCAGCCTCACCGAGCATGATCTGCAGGGTATCGCCGATATCCTGCATGGTGATGCCCAGTCGCGCCGCCAGGTTGCGGTCAATCTTCACCCGCACCTCGGGCCGCGAATAGCGCAGGCTCTTGTTCACAAAGGCAAACAGCCCCGACTCGCGCGCCTTCTGCAGTACCTGGTCCGACACCGCGTCCAGAGATGCATAGTCGGCGGTGCTGGCGATCACGAAGTTCACCGGCAGGCCGGAATCGGTGCCGGGCAGGGAAGACCAGCCAAAAGTAAAAATCTCCAGCCCGCTGATTTTGCCGAAGCCCTGCTGCAGGTCGGCCTGGATTTCCTGCTGGCTGCGCTCGCGCTCATCCCAGGGCAGCATCTCGACGCCGCCGAATACCTGCCCGGGGCTGTTCACCTGCCAGGAGTGGCTTACCTCGGGTACCTGTTTCCAGACCGAGACCATTTCGTCGAGAAAGTAGTTCACGTAGTCGACGCTGGCGTAGTCGGGCGGCGTGGCAACGATAAACAGGCTGCCGTAGTCTTCTTCCGGCGCCAGCTCCTTCTGGGCAATGGCAAACAGGACCGGCAGGCTGAATAGAATGGCAAAGGCGAACACCAGCACGGCGCCGCGGTTGTTCAGGCATTTTTCCAGCAGTTTCTGGTAGCCGTCGTGCAGGGCCTCAAATTTCTCGTCGAGCCAGTCGGCGGCGGCGCCCTGGTGATCGTGATCCTTGAGGAAGTAGGCGCACATCATCGGGCTCAGGGTCAGCGCGACAATACCTGACACGACGACGGCGCCCGCCAGGGTCAGCGCGAATTCACTGAACAGCACACCGGTAAGTCCGCCGAGAAAGCCGATCGGGGCGTATACCGCTGCCAGCGTCAGAGTCATGGCGATGACCGGCAGGGCCACTTCCCGCGCGCCCTGGATGGCAGCATCAAAGGGTTGCATACCCTCCTCGATGTGGCGGTGCACGTTCTCCACGACCACGATGGCGTCATCGACCACCAGGCCAATGGCGATCACCAGCGCCAACAGCGTCAGCAGGTTGATGGAGAAACCCATCAGCCAGACCAGGAACAACA
The DNA here is from genome assembly GCA_030066555.1 of Halieaceae bacterium. GTDB lineage: Bacteria > Pseudomonadota > Gammaproteobacteria > Pseudomonadales > Halieaceae > JANQIO01. The sequence goes on along the minus strand of JASJBK010000097.1, from coordinate 4,175 downwards.
CGCCCACCAGCGACAGCGGTATAGCCACCAGCGGAATCAGTACCACTCGCATTGAGCCCAGGAACAGCAGAATTACCAGGATCACGATAATGCCGGCCTCGAAGATGGTCATGGCCACTTCGTTGAGCGCTTCCTGGATGAAGATGCTGGCGTCCGAGTCGTAGAACACCTCCAGGTCGGCGGGCATTTCCTCGGAGAGTGCCGGCATGGTGGACTTCACGCGTTCGGCCACCTCCAGTGGGTTGGCCCCGGGGGCGGGCGTGATCGAGAGGAACACGGTTTCCACGCCGCTGGAGAAAGTGGCGGAATCATAGGTGGCGCTGGCAAGATCGAGCTCGGCAACATCGGCCAGTCGCACCCGGCGCTCCTCGTCCTGGCGTACCACGATGCCCTCGAAATCCTCCGGTCGCTGGATGTCGGTTTCCGCATCCACGCTGGCGCGCACCAGGGCGCCGCGGGTAGTGCCCGCAGCAGAGATCACGTTCTGCTCACGAATCGCGTCGGTAACGTCGGTAGCGGTAACGCCAAACGCGGCCATGCGCGCAGGGTCCAGCCATACCCGCATGGCGAACTCACGGTTGCCCAGCACCTTGGCCTCGCCAACACCGTCCAGGGTGGCCATCTCCGGCTGGATATTGCGCCGCACGTAGTCGGTAATCTGCTGTATCGACATCTGCTCGCTGAGGAATGCCATGTAGAGCATGGCGTCGTCGCCGAAGGTATTTCTTACCACCGGGTCTTCGACTTCGCGGGGCAGTTCAAACTTGGCCTCGTTGACCTTGGCGATCACCTCGGTCATCACCTGGGTCGCATCTTCACCCAGGCGTACCTTCACAGAAATGTTCGATACGCCGGGTTCGCTGGAAGACGTCATGTACTCGACCCCTTCGGCGGCGGCGATGCGGCGCTGCAGCGGGTCGGTGACAAAACCCTGCACGGTACGTGCACTGGCGCCCGGGTAGGCGGTGGTCACCAGGATCAGCGACTTCTCAACATCCGGGAACTGGCGCACCTGCAGCTGGGCGATGGACTGCAGCCCCAGCATCAGCAGCAGTGCGCTTACCACCACGGCAAGCACGGGGCGCCGGATAAATGTGTCGGTAAAACGCATGTTGTTTCCTCCCGGCTGCCCGCTCACCTACAGCGACACGTCGTCATCGACAACAACGCGCACGCCGCGATACAACTTGTTCTGGCCTACCGTGGCCACCCGCTCACCGGCGGCGAGGTTGGTCAGTACGGCAGTGCGGCCGTCTCGGGTTTCGCCGACCTTGACGATACGGGACACGGCGGTAAGGCCGCCATCCTCCGTGTCCTCGACAACGTACACCGTATTGCCTTGCAGGGAGTAGGTCACCGCGGTCTCGGGCACGGTCACCACGTCCATGACGTCCTGCAGGTCGAGCTGCAAGATGGCAAACATGCCCGGCAGCAGCCCGTTGTTGTCCTGGATACGGGCCCGCAACAGCAGATTGCGGGTGCCGGGGTCCACCGCACTATCCAGTGCCACCAGCTCTGCGGGGAAGCTCTTGTCAGGAAAGGCATTGACCGACAAGCGGATCGGCAGCCCCGGACGCAGTCGCGGAGCGAAGCGGTCGGGCAGGGTGAAATCCACCTCCAGCTGGCTCTGGTCCTGCAGGGTGGCGATCACGGTACCGGGTGATACGTAGTCGCCAAGGTCCACCTGGCGAATCCCCACGGTGCCTGAAAACGGCGCATAGATGCGCTTGTTGCGGATGCGCGCCTCGGTTTCGGCGAGCTGGGCCCGGGCCCGGGCCAGGTCGGCCTTGGAGCGGTCGTACTGGGTCTGGGAAATCGAGTTCTTGGTGATCAGGTCGGCATCGCGCTTGAAGAGAATTTCCGCCAGTTCCAGCGAGGCGATCTCGTTGAGGCGGGCGGCTTGCTCGACCTCGTCGTTGAGCACCAGCAGCAGTTTGCCGGACTCGACCTGGTCGCCGCTGTCAAATTCGATGGCGGTAATCTCGCCGCTGGTCTCGGAGGTCAGTTCAACACCACGAACCGCACGCACGGTACCCACGGCCTCCAGGTAGCTATCCCAGGTTTCGCCTTGCGCGGTAGCGGCGGCGATGGTAACTGGAGGGGGGCTGAAGTCCTGCGCCGCAAGCGCCGAGAACTTGCTGTAGAGGTAGCCGCCAATTGAGCCGAAGATCACCAGCAACAGGGCGCCTACAACTAGATATGCTCTCACTTCTCATCCTTGCCGGAGGTCGGGCTGCCAGTGTAGGTGTTTCCCGCCAAATAGCCAGTAAACAGGGGCGTAGCGCATATGGGCATACTCGATAGATTCCGACTCGACGGCCGCGTGGCCATTGTCACCGGTGCCGGCAAGGGCATCGGCGCCGGCACCGCCAGGGCCTTTGCTGAAGCGGGGGCTGACCTGGTGCTGGCGGCCCGAACGCAGTCCGACCTCGAAGTGGTAGCGGAAGAGGTCCGTGCCCTCGGGCGGCGGGCACTGGTCTGCCCGACGGACGTAATGGACTCCGCCCAGGTAGAAGCGCTGGCCGCGCAGGCGGTGGCTGAACTGGGGCGTATCGATATCGTGGTCAACAATGCCGGCGGCTTTCCGCCCAAGCCGGCACTGGCGACCAGCACCGATGAATTCGAATCTGCGTTTCGTTTCAATGTGGGTACGGCCTTCAGGCTTACCACCCTGTGCGCGGAACAGTTGGCGCAACATAACGGCAGTGTGGTCAATATCAGTTCGGTGGCCGGTTTGGCTCCGGCTCCATGCTTTGCTGCCTACGGCACCGCCAAGGCAGCACTCACGTTCCTTACGCGGCAAATGGCCCAGGAGTTTGCCCCGAAGATCAGGGTCAACGGCATTGCGGTGGGGTCGACGAAGACCGACGCCCTCAATACCGTACTCACTGACGAAATCGAGCAGGCGATGGTCGAGCTGACGCCCATGGCGCGGCTGGGAGAGGTGGAGGATGTGGCCCTGGGGGCGCTATACCTGGCCTCGCCTGCGGCTGCCTACGTGACCGGCGAGATCCTCGCTGTAAACGGCGGGCTGGAGCGCACCAACATGCCGATGCCAAGAGCCTTCGGCGGTGTTGGATAGAGAGCCTTCGGCGGTGTTGGATAGAGAGCCTTCGGCGGTATTGGGTAAAGAGCCCTCAGCGGTCTTGTAGAAAACCCTCAGCGGGCTTGTGAAAAGCCTTCGGCGCGGTGGGTTGAAAGCGGTCGCATGGCCGGAATAGACCATACGACCCCTTGCCCAGAATCAAATTTCAAGCCTGACAGGGGCCGATTTGATGGGATATTCTTAAATCATCAACATCCGTTGAAGGGATACTTATGGTACTGAGAAATCGCAGGCTGAAACGGCTCGAAAAGGACATGAATCGGGCCGAATCCTACGACGAGTGGCGTGACCTGGCCAAGGATCACGACGCCGCCAGCGGCATGAAGCGCTGGCGCGAAGTGGACCAGACCAAGCTCTACGATTACGCCTCTATCCGCCGTCGCCTGGACCGGCTGCGCAGCCTCCGGGCCCGCCACGACGACGTCGGCCTGCTGTTTACGCTCAATGAAGGCATCCACGGCAACCTCGGCGGCATGGGCAGCAGCAAGCTGCACGAGCAGGCCAAGAGCGGTACCAAGCGGCTGATCGAGGACTACATCGACGAGATCGTCGATGCCCTGAAATACCTGGCAGAGCTTCCCGAAGACGAGATTTCCCTCTCCGAGAAGCTGGATTTCTTCTACCGTGCCAACCACTGCTACGGTCGCTCGGCGCTGATGCTCAGCGGCGGCGGGGTGCTGGGCTTCTACCACCTGGGCGTGGTGAAGTCGCTGATGGAACACAAGCTGCTACCGCGCGTGATATCCGGCTCCAGCGCCGGTTCCATGATTGCCGGTGTACTCGGTACCCATACCGACGAGGAGCTGGAACAGTTCTTCGATCCCAAGCACGTGTCCTGGGAGGCCCAGAAGGAAGCCACGGTGGTGGACAAGATGTTTTTCGGCCGCAGCCCCACCATGGACGTGCACGAGGTACAGTCCATCGTCGAGCGGCTGATCCCGGATATGACCTTCCAGGAGGCCTATGAGAAGACCGGTCGCCAGATTTCCATCTCGGTGGCACCGGCAGAACCACACCAGACCTCGCGGCTGCTGAACGCCATTGCCTCGCCGAATGTCTACATCCGCAG
>JASJBK010000096.1 GCA_030066555.1 Halieaceae bacterium | reverse complement strand
CAGTGAATGAATGATCATTCATTCACTGGACAGGAACCGACACCTGTACTACTGTTGCGCCATGTCCCTTCCAAAGACCCGCAGCAGCGCTTCATCAAAGACCCGCCGCAGCGCTGCTCCCAAGACCCGCCGCCGGGCCGCCTCTCCCGAGCTGCGCCGCGAGCAGCTGATCAAGGCCACCATCAAGTGCATCGCCCGCAAGGGCCTGTCGAATACCACCATGGCGGATGTGACGAAGACGGCGAAGCTCAGCCTGGGCATCGTCAACCTGCACTTCCAGAGCAAGGAAAAGCTGCTGATCGAGGTGCTGCGCTACATCGCCGAGGAGTACAAGCAGGGCTGGGATGCCATCGCCAACGATGACACGCTGGCGCCGGCAGAGAAGGTGCAGGCCCTGATCGAGTACGACTTCAGCGCCGAGATCGCCCATCCTGCCAAATTGTCGGTGTGGTTCGCCTTCTGGGGGGAAACCAGCTCGCGACCGACCTACCGGGACATCTGTAATGAGGCCGACCTGCAGACCAGCGCTTCGGTGCTGAAGCTGTGCCGGGAGTTGGGGTGCCGCTCAAAGAAACGCGGGGAGTTGATCGCCACCGGCTACACGGCCCTCGCCGACGGCCTGTGGCTGGACATCCTGGTGACCCCGGACGAGATGGACCGGGGCCTGGCCCGGGATATCAGCCTCAACTACATGGCCAGCTTTTTCCCGGAGCATTTCAGGGCCCCTTAGGCTAAGAGGGGACTGACCCCGAATGGGGTCTGTCCCCGAAACTCCGCAACCCTTCTATCGCGGCCCCTATAGGGGGAAATTTAATGTGGACTGACCTCGTTCGGGGTCAGTCCCCGGCAGGCTTTCCTGCCTACCAGATCTTGACCCGCTCTTCCGGCGGCAGGTACAGCGCGTCGGTTTCCGCCACGTCGAAGGCCTCGTAGAACTCCGGCACGTTGCGCACGGGACCGTTGGCGCGGTATTCCGCCGGCGCATGCGGGTCGGTGGCGATCTGCTGACGCACGGTCTGTTCACGGGTCTTGTCCCGCCAGACCTGCGCGTACCCCAGGAACACCCGCTGAATGCCGGTGAAGCCGTCGATCACCGGCGGCTCCTCACCATCCAGGGACATCAAGTAGGCCTTGAGGCCAATGGTGATACCCCCCAGGTCGCCGATGTTCTCACCCTGGGTGAATTCGCCATTGACGTGCAGGTCCTCGAAGGGCTGGAACGCGCTGTACTGCTCGACCAGCCGCGCGGTGCGCATCTCGAATTCGGCCCGGTCGTCGTCGGTCCACCAGTTGCGCAGCACCCCGTCGCCATCAAAGGCGCTGCCGCTGTCGTCAAAGCCATGACCGATCTCATGGCCGATCACTGCGCCGATAGCGCCGTAGTTGACCGCATCGTCAGCTTCCATATTGAAGAAGGGCGGCTGCAGGATGGCGGCCGGGAACACGATCTCGTTGAGCGGAGGGTTGTAGTACGCGTTGACCGTCTGCGGCGTCATCTGCCACTCCTCCCGATCCACCGGGCCAGACTGGCGAGCCAGGTCGCGGGCATAATTGAACCGGGCGACGCGCACCAGGTTGCCGTACAGGTCATCGGCACGGATCTCGAGGCCGTCGTAGTCGCGCCACTGGTCGGGGTAGCCGATCTTGGGGGTGAACTTGTAGAGCTTGTCCAGCGCCTCGGCGCGGGTGGCCTCGGTCATCCATTCCAGCTCCTTGATGCTGGCCTCATAGGCGGCCAACAGGTTGTCCACCAGCTCTTCCATGCGCGCCTTGGCGGCGGGCGGGAAGTGTTCCTCCACGTAGACTTTGCCCACTACCTCACCGAGGCTGCCGTTGACCGCGCTGACGCCGCGCCGCCACTGGGGCAGCTGCTGTTCCCTGCCCTGCAGTGTCTTGCCGTAGAAATCAAAGTTGGCCTCATCCAGCTCGCTGGTCAGGCGCCTGGCGGTAGTGCGCAGTACCCGCCACTTGAGGTAGGTCTGCCAGTCTTCCAGTTCGGTCTCGACGATGATGCTGTCCAGGGCCTTCATGTAATCGACCATGGCGATCATCAGGCCGTCAATATCTGCAACACCGGCTTCGGCCAGGTAGGCGTCCCAGCTGAATTGCGGCATGACCTCCGGGAGCTGATCCAGCGGGAACATGTTGTAGAGTTTGACCCGGTCGCGGGTCTCTTCCTTGGGCATGTGCTCTTCCGCCAGGCGGGTTTCCAATGCCAGGATCATAGCGGCAGCGGCAGTGGGCTCCGGGTAGCCGGCAAGGCCCATCATGGTCTCGATGTGGGCCTGGTACTGCTCACGCAGCTCCACCGACTTCTCGTCGTCCTTGAGGTAGTACTCGCGGTCCGGCAGGCCCAGCCCACTCTGCCAGGTGTACATCATGTAGCGGGTCGGGTCCTTGAAATCCGCGTACTGGGTCAGCACGAAGGGCGTGCCGAAGCCGCGCTGGTTGGCCCAGGCGAAGTACTCGGCCAGGGCCTCGAGGCTGTCGACCGCTTCGATACGCTTCCAGTCTTCCTGCAGCGGTGCCAGGCCACGGGCGTCGCGACCGGCGGTATCCATGTAGGAGGTAAACAGGTCGCCCACTTTCTGGCGGTCACTGCCGGGCGGATTATCGGCGGCGGCGGCCGCCTCGATGATCTTGCGCTGGTTATCCTGCGACTCATCGTGAAGCATGCTGAAGGAATCGATCGTGGCCTTGTCCGCGGGGATCTCGGTCTCGGCGTACCAGGTGCCATTGACGTAGCTGAAAAAATCGTCGCCGGGGCGCACCGAGGTGTCCATGGCGTCGAGGTCAATACCTGACACCAGCGCCGGGGCCGCGGGGGTAGTCGCAGTCTGGTCAGGCTGCTTGGATTCGCAGGCCAGTAGCAGGCCGCAGGACAAAATGAACAGTGAACGGATGATCATGGAACTCTCTTACTCAAACAGGAAAATCTGGAACTGGAAGTGGCTCAGGGACTGCCGGCCCGCGCACAGTTGGCGCAGCTTTCAGTGCAGCGGGACGCTGGATCCCGGCGGCAGGTAGTCAAATATGAAATGTACACGGTGCTCCTGGCCCTTGTTCATCACCGAGTGCATGAGCTGATTGTTGATTTCGTAGGCCTTGCCCACTTCAAACTTGTAGGGACGGCCGTCAATCGTGAAGCGTACCCGCGGATTGGTCGCCAACGGTACATGGATGCGATGACTCGCATGAAAACTGGGATGACTGTCACGATGGGGGTTGATAATGGCACCGGGTGCCATACGTGCGGCCATGGCGCGGATAATAGTGCCGCCGGGCTGGTAGTGCTCGGCAATCAGCTGGTTCATCAGCGGCAGCGCCGCGTCCGCGAGCCAGTCCCAGCCGGATTCACGGGTGACCTCGATATCCGGCCAGCCGGAGCCGTCGGTAAATACCATTACCAGGGATTCGGTCTGGCGGTGCACCTCGTAGGTGGACTGGCGGTATTCGTGATCGGCCCAGGCCGTATCGTCGAGACCCAGCACCGTGTCGCGCAGGGCTTCTGAAGGCACCTCACCCAGGTCACGCAAGGGAACATCTATCTTCATAGGCCGCACACCTTAGGCATCTGCAGCGGCGGCGTCAATCGACGCCCCCTCAGCGGCAAGCTCCTTGAGGCGCTCCTGCTCCCAGTAGGCCAGGTTGAACTCGATCGCCCAGAAACCGAAGATCCACAGGAAGGAATCCCAGGCGTACAGGTAATAGTCGTGCAGGCCCCAGGTGATGGCGTTGCCGATCAGCACCAGGTAGCCCAGCGTCTTAATCGAGCGCACGACCAGCAGCCAGGTGCTGGCAAAGCGGTCTTCGGTCTGCAGCCAGACTTCCGCCTCGATCAGCGCCACCACCAGCAGCCAGACATAGGCATTGCTGATATCGAGCCAGCCCATCAGGCGGATATGCGAAAGCATGGATTCCGGCACCAGGGCGACTTCGCCATCGAGCGTGTAGAAACGGGTATCGGCAGTCAGGCTGGCGCAATTGGCGGCCACCACCTCGGTATAGTGGATCACGTCGACCTGTACCGAGGCCCCCTGCCCGGCGACCTGGCACAGGTCGCTGACGCCCTCGACCAGGGTCACCACGTAGGTGTCCATGGCTTCCACCGTGTAGCCATAGGCCGCATAGATAATGGAGACATAGCACAGCGCCCTGCCGACCCGCAGCAGGCGGGTGATGCGGCGGGTGAAGGCCTCGTCCGGGAGCGCATAGGTTTCCAGCTCGAACAGGGCAATCAGGCCCAGCCAGGCAAACATATCGATGGAGGTCGCGAAGGTGGTCAGCAGGTCGCCCAGGGAGGCGTCCTCGGGCTGGGTGGAGAGCATCGCACCGTAGTCGTCAGCAACGTAGAAAACGGTATTGATGGCCAGGCCCGCATAGACCGTGTACTTGATGACCTGGGCGATTTTCGGGTGGGTCAGCAGCGGTATAAACAGGGCCTTCAGGGTCAATAGCTGGCGCTTGACCGCTCTGGTTTCACCGAGGGGTTGATCTAGCATCGCGGGCCCGGGTCTGCGTGAGGGCCCATGGTCTCAGGAAGCGGCGAGCCAGTCCATAAAGGCCTGGTTGGCGATGGCAATGCGCCGGCCCCGGCGCTTGGCCAGCGCCAGTTCCAGTTCGATGGTGGGTCGCAGCGGAATACCCACCAGCTCGGGCTCGGCATCGGCCATCATCTGCAGGCCAATGCCGGCGCCCACACCGCGCCGCACCATGTCGATTATCAACGGCAGGAAATTGGTCTGCATGCGAATATCCGGCGCGACCCCGTGCTCGCCGCACAGGCTGTCGAAACGCTCGCGAATAAAGTAGCCCCGCTCGTAGAGCACCATGGGCGCGCCTGCCAGCGCGGTGATATTGAGATAGCGACGGGCCGCCCACGGGTGCTTGCGCCCCACCAGCACTACCACCCGCTCGCGCAACAGGCGCCGTAGTTCGAGGCCGATATCGGCACTGTCCTGCTGTACGGTGATGACCCCGGCTTCGAGCTGGTCATCCAGCAGCAACCGCTCCACGTCGGCGGTGCCCGCCTGGGTGACCGAAGCCTGCAGACCCGGGTACTGGGCTAGGAAATCGCCCAGCAGGCGCGGCAGGTAGTAGGTGGCCAACATGGCCGGGCAGCCCAGGTGCAGCTCGCCCTTTTCCAGTCGATTCAGGCGCCGCGCCGCATCCTGCACCGCACCGGCGTGATCGAGCAGCGCCTCGGCATCTTCCTGCAACCTGCGACCCTCTGCAGTCAGCCGCACCCGACGCCCGCTGCGCTCGAACAGGGATACTCCCAGGTCAGCCTCCAGGCGGGCGATGGCAATACTCACCGCGGGCTGCGCCATATGCAGGTCTGTGGCAGCCTGGCTGATGCTCTCGCGCCTGGCGGCGGCGACAAAGATCTCCAGCTTGCGTAAATCCAGCATATTCAGATCTTATCATTTTCATATTTTGAATATATTTTTTTTATGTATTTCCGCGACCTAGAATGGCCGCAAACCTGATTGGAGAACCGCCATGTCCGGGCGCAAATGGCAGAAGATTGACTGGCAGGATCCCTTCCTGCTGGAGCAGCAACTTACCGAAGAGCAGCGCATGGTGCGGGATGCCGCCCGCCAGTATGCCCAGGAGCAGCTGGCGCCGCGGGTGCAGGCGGCGTTTCGCGCCGAATCCACCGACCCGGCCATCTTTGCAGAGATGGGCGCGCTCGGCCTGCTGGGGCCGACCATACAGGGCTACGGCTGCCCGGGGGTCGACTACATCAGCTACGGCCTGGTGGCACGCGAGATTGAGCGCGTTGATTCCGGCTACCGTTCAATGATGAGCGTGCAATCGTCGCTGGTGATGTACCCCATCTACGCCTACGGCACCGAGCAGCAAAAACAGAAGTACCTGCCAAAACTCGCCAGCGGGGAGTGGATCGGCTGCTTTGGCCTTACCGAACCCGACCACGGTTCCGATCCGGGCGGCATGGTGACGCGGGCGCGCAGCGTCGACGGCGGCTACGAGCTGAGCGGCGCCAAGATGTGGATCTCCAACAGCCCGATCGCCGATGTCTTCGTGGTCTGGGCCAAGACCGACGACGATCGCATCCGCGGCTTCGTGCTGGAGAAGGGTATGCCCGGCCTGTCGGCGCCCAAGATCGAGGGGAAACTGGCTCTCAGGGCGAGCATCACCGGCGAAATAGTCATGGATAGCGTACGCGTGTCCGAGGACGCACTGCTGCCCGGCGTTGAGGGCCTTAAGGGCCCCTTCGGCTGCCTCAACAATGCCCGCTACGGAATCGCCTGGGGCGCACTGGGTGCGGCGGAAGCCTGCTGGCACAGTGCCCGCAGCTACACCCTGGAACGCCAGCAGTTCGGCCGTCCGCTGGCGGCCAACCAGCTCATCCAACTGAAACTCGCGGACATGCAGACGGAAATCAGCATCGGCCTGCAGGCCTGCCTGCGGGCCGGCGAACTGATGGATTCCGGCGACATCTCGCCGGAGCTGATCTCACTGATCAAGCGCAACAGCTGCGGCAAGGCGCTGGATGTTGCCCGCCAGGCCCGTGACATGCTGGGCGGCAACGGCATTTCCGACGAGTACCCGGTGATGCGGCACATGGTGAACCTGGAGGTAGTGAACACCTACGAGGGCACCCACGACATCCACGCCCTGATCCTCGGGCGCACCCAGACCGACCTCCCGGCCTTCTGATGGGCGCCCTGTCGCACATCAAGGTCCTCGACCTGTCACGCATCCTGGCGGGGCCCTGGGCCACCCAGACGCTGGCCGATCTCGGTGCCGACGTGCTCAAGGTAGAAAGCCCGGAAGGTGATGACACTCGTCGCTGGGGGCCGCCCTGGCTGGAAGGCAGCGAAGAATCCGCCTACTTCCTCTGCGCCAACCGCGGCAAGCGCTCGGTATGCATCGACTTCCGCAGCCCGGAGGGACAGCAGCGGGTACGAGAACTCGCCAGCAGCGCCGATGTGCTGGTGGAGAACTTCAAGCTCGGCGGGCTGGCCAAGTACGGCCTCGACTATGAGAGCCTGGCCGCCGACAACCCGCGGCTGGTGTACTGCTCGATCACCGGCTTCGGCCAGACCGGACCCTATGCGGCGCGGCCCGGCTACGACTTCCTGATACAGGCCATGGGCGGCCTGATGAGCGTAACCGGCGCGGCCGGGGGTGAACCCCAGAAAGTGGGCGTGGCCCTCAGCGATATCATGACCGGCCTGTATGCCAGCATCGGCATCCTCGCCGCGCTGTCAGAGCGCGAGCAGTCCGGCAAGGGCCAGCATGTCGACCTGGCCCTGCTCGATGTCACCGCCGCCACCCTGGCCAACCAGGCCAGCAACTTCCTGGTCGGCGGCCAGGTGCCAACGCGGCTCGGCAACGCCCATCCCAACATCGTGCCCTACCAGGCCTTCGCCACCGCTGACGGGCACTGCATTGTGGCCGTCGGCAACGACAGGCAGTTCGGCAGTTTTGTAACGGAGCTTGGCCTTGCGGAACTGGCTGACGATCCACGCTTCGCCAGCAACCAGGGCCGCGTGGAGAACCGCGAGACCCTGGTGTCGCTGCTCGAGGAGAGAATGCTGACGCGCAATCGCGACGCCTGGCTGGCTGCCTTCGAAGCGGCGGGCGTTCCCGCCGGGCCCATCAATAATGTGGATGAGGTGTTTGCGGACCCGCAGGTGCTGGCCAGAGGCATGCGCGTTAAGCTGCCACACCCGGACAACCCCGACCTGGAGGTCGCCGGCAACCCCATCAAGCTGTCGCGCACGCCGGTCGAATACCTGAGACCACCGCCAAAGCTGGGCGAGCACGACGACTAATCCGTGGCTTACTCCGGGGCTTTCTCCGGAGCGCGGCGCAGCTCGCAGTAACGTTCACTGATGCGCCAGCCGCTGTCGGTGCGGCGCAGGGTGTCCCGGTAAACGACGCTGCCCACCCGCCCGGCGTGACCCACCCCGATCCCCTTGGAGAGAACCTGCACCGGGTCGCCGGACCCCACCACCACGTTGCTGGCGTGATGGCCCAGCGGGTGCTGCTCGCTGTCTTCCATCATGCGGACGATGGCCGCCAGGCCCTCGAAGCGGGTGCCATCGAAACCGGACAGGTCGAAAACGGCGTCTTTGGTGAAAATCTCACCCAGTCGATCGAAACTGCGATCGTCAATCAGGTGCCCATAGAGCGCGATCAGCTCGTGAATATCGAGCCGGTCCTCCAGGGTCAGGGCCAAGGCCTATTTCACCCGGTAGAAACTGGAACCGGTCTGCCCGGGACCCGAGGACACCATCACCTCGATTTCGCGGATATCCTGGGCCTCGAGGAAGGGCTTGTCCTCCACCAGGGTTTCCAGCAGGTAGTGGGACAGGTCTTCCACCGTGGTGTTGCGCACCGGGATGATCAGGGTATCCGCCTTGAGCAGAATCAGCGTGTCCTGGTCGTGGGTCACCCGGTAGTAGTCACCCTCTTCGTCAATCGTCAGGTAGGGCGACTGCGACGGAATCAGCGTGTACTCGTCCAGCGTGTCGCAGAGCTTGCGAATCTGGTTCTTGTAGACCGCGTAGTCGCCGGTAAGGCCGTTGTTATCCACCGGCGCAACAATGCGCGCGGACACGCTGAAGTTGTGGCCGTGCAGGCGCTCGCGTTCGGTGGCGGAGAACACCGTGAAGTGGGCAGCCGAGAACTTGTGGCTTTCCTTGTCGATGTAGATCGTGGTCAGTCTTTCCATGGGTATCCGGGTTCCTGCGCTGCAGCTAGTAATCCACAGCAGCTGCCAGTGGTCAAACAGTCGCCAGCGCGGTGCAGACCGCCTGGAGCTGCCCGCGGAATGAGAACCGCTGTGATAAGGTGGCGCGATGAGTGAGAACCTCTTCCTTACGCTGGCCGGCGGCTTTGCGGATCAGCCCGACAAGTGCTGCCTGCAACTCCTCGACGGTGGCGCCTGGAGCTTCCGCGAGCTAGACACCCTGTCGGCACGCATGGCCGCGGTGTTGCTGAAAGCAGCGCAACCGGGGGATCGGCTGCTGATGCAGGTCGAGAAGTGCCCGGAGGCTGTGGCCCTGTACCTGGCCTGCCTGCGCGCCGGCCTGGTGCTGGTGCCCCTCAACACGGCCTACACCGCTGCCGAGGTCGACTACTTCCGTGAGGATGCCCGCCCGGCCATCGAAATCGACGATGCCGGCCTGCGCCAGCTGTGCCTGGAGAGCAGCCGGGTAGATCCCTTGCCGCAGGTTGCCGA
>JASJBK010000095.1 GCA_030066555.1 Halieaceae bacterium | reverse complement strand
GCGCAGGAAGCTGGATTCCGGCTCGAAGTGGATATCCGAAGCACCGCGCTTTACCGCGTCGGAGAGTATCGAATCCACCAGCCGCACCATGGGCTGGCTGTATTCGTCGTTGCCGGCCTCCAGGCTCTGGTAATCCACCTCGCCGGTTTCGATTTCCCGGAGGATGCCGTCCACGGACATCTCGTAGCCGTAGAAGTTGTCCACCGCCTGCTGGATCTCGGCCCGGGTGGCCAGCAGCGGCACCAGGTCAGCGTCCTGGGGAATGCTGGCCCGCACCCGGTCCAGCATTACCACATCGGTGATATCCGTCATTGCCAGGTGTAGCTGCCGGGTTGCCGGATCGTAGCTGACCGGCAACACGTTGTGGCGCTGGGCCATGGCCTTGTCGATCATGGCCAGTGCGTCAGGGTCCGGCAGCACTTCGGTGAGGTCGATACTCTCACGGCCGAGAATCTCACCAAGCATGTCGCGCATGATCGACTCGGTGAGGAAACCCAGTTCGACAAGGCACTCGCCCAGCAGCTTGCCGGTCTTCTTCTGCTCGGTCAGCGCGATCGCGACCTGGTCCTGGGTAATCAGGCCCTTCTCGACCAGGCGTTCGCCGAGGCGCTTCTTGCGCGGCTCGCCAATGGCTGTCTTCGCAACCTGCTCCTGTTTGTTGACCTGGAAACTCATGGCTGCCTCGTCTCGAGGTAGGTTACGCGGCGGCTGGCCACAGCGGTGTCGAACTGCGGTGGAGTCAGCGCCGCCAGCTCCAGCGCCTGCCGATACTGCGCCAGTGCCTGGGTCGGCTGCCGCAGGTGCTCCAGTGACACCGCCAGGTTGTAGGCGTAATCCGGATTGTCACGGTCCCAGCTGCGCGCCTCAAAGAACGAGCGCTGGGCCTCGGGCCAGGACCCGGCGGCGGCCTGCAGGGAGCCGAGCAGGAAATGCAAATGCGCCTGCTGGGGATAGTCATCCAGCAGGATTTTCACCTCGCTCTGCAGTTCCGGGTCGGCCACACCCTGGCCCGCCAGCGCCAGCAACCCAGCGCGGGCGAAATGATCAGTGGAATCGTCCACCAGTCGCCGCTGGTAGAAGCGCAGGGCTTCCTGGTACTGGCCGCGCTGTACTGCAATGGCAGCGACGCCCAGCAGTGCATCGCGCTGGCGCGGTGCTTCTTCCAGCACCTGCCGATACAGCCGCGAGGCGTGGTCCAGGTCGCCGCCCTGGTAGGCGCGATACGCGTCGTTGACCTTGCGCGCCAGCGGCCGCGGTGTCTGCCGGCGTTCGATGAGCAATCTGGATTCGCTGGCATCGGCGGACTCCGTTCTTTCGCGTCTAGCCTCGCGCACCGGCTCCACCAGCGCTACAGGCTCACGCGCCACGGGTGTTGCGTCGCGTACGGACGCTTTCTCTACCGGGCTAGCTGCGGGCGGCTCCGCGGGGACAGACGCCTCGGCAGCAACCGCCGGTTCGGAAGCGTTGGTGTCGCTGACGCCGGGGGCTTCGGCGGGAACTGTTTCAGGTAGCGCCGGCTGCACTACTGCCTCGCCCTGTCCGGCCATAATCATCGGCTCCGGCGTCGTCAGATCTCCGCTCTGGGACAACACCCAGTAGTACAGGCCTATGGCACCGACGGAGGTGAGCAGCAGGGCTGCATGCATATAGGTACCACGACGCTTGCTGCGTTTGAGCACCTCGCGACTGCGCCCGATGAGCTGCTGCATAGCGCGTCGCTGCTGATCCTGGTCGATAGCGGCGGCCGCAGCCGGATTTACTTCCGTTTCGGGCGCTGCGGGAGGTTCTGCCGCCAGGGCGTCAAACTCAGCGGCGGCGGAAACATCGAGGTCAAGATCCAGGTCTTCCTCGTGCCCGTGCTCGTGCTCGTGCTCGTGCAAGAAGGAAAGCCCGGCGAGAAGCTCTTCTGAAGCCGACACCCCCGCGGGGAGTTCCGGTGCTTCGACAGCAGGCTCCGGCAGGGAAAAATCGTTTGCGGCAGGAGCCGCTTCCAGGTGCTCCCCGGGTAATGCTTCAGGAGATTCCTCGAGATCTTCATCGTCCCGCTGACTGCCGGCCACTTCGGGCAGTTTGGTTGCACTGTCCTGCACGGCATCAGGCTCAGGCTCGGGCGCTGGATCAGGTTTCGAATCGGGGATTGCAGGGACAGGTCCGGGTTCTGCTGCCTGGGTCTTGAGCTCGGCCTCCTGCTCAATATCCTCATATGCCCGAGGAGCGCGCATGGCTTCCTGTCGCGCCAGGTAGTCGACCGCGGCCGTATTTACCACCGCCTTGAGCGGAACCGGCTCTTCAGCGACAGGCGCTGCTGGCTCAGCTTCCGCCAGGTCGCCGGCCGATGCTTCAAGTACAGGCGCAGGAAGGCCCTCTGCGTCAGCAGACTCCTCCCGCGTACGCTTTTCCAGCGCAGCCTTTTTGAGAGCTTCCAGCAGTACGCTCATGGCGCTAGCGGGCGGGCGTCTCTGGCAGGTAGCGGCGGTAGTCCCGCAGGTCTGCATCGAGGCTGGCGTTGGCGGTCACCCGGGGCTGGATAAAGATCACCAGTTCGCTCTTTTCGGTCTTGTCGTCGGCGAACTGGAACGCCGGGCCAATCACCGGCAAAGAGCCAAGCACCGGCACCTGGTTGGTGTTGCGCTGCACCTCATCCTGCATCAGGCCGCCGATCACGGCGATGTTACCGCTGGCCACCTTCAGCACTGATTCCACTTCGCGTACCTGGATGACCGGGATTTCACTGACCACGTCTGCTTCGGCCAGGGCCGGGTTTGGATCCTGCACAAAGTCGATGACCCGCGAGATGGTCGGCCGCACGTTGAGAATCACCTCATTCTCGTCGTCAACGAACGGCGTAACCGACATGACGAAGCCCACCGGCACGGTGAAGATCTCCGTTTCGAAAGTGGTCAGGCGACCCTCGTTTACACTGGATCCGTTGTCGATGTTGACCTCGGTAGTGAAGTAGACGAGGTTGTCTACCACCTTTAGCACCGCGGTCTGGTTGTTCATGGCCATCACCTTGGGGCTGGACATGACGCTGACATCACCGAAGGTTTCCAGGGCGCGCAGGGTGGCGCTCAACACGTCACCGCCGTTGAAGTCGGTGATGTTGAAGACGAAGCTGGGTGGGGTCTGCAGGTTCTCGCCGATCAGCCCCTGGTTGACGTTGACCCCTGAAGTGCCCTCTTCCTGCAGCAACGCCCAGTCGATGCCCGCCTGGAAGGAGTCGCTGAGACGTACCTCGGCGATAGTGGCCTCGATCAACACCTGCTTGCCGATGCTGTGTTCAACTGAATCGACAAATTTCTGGATGACACGGTGCTGGCGGCCAGTGGCACGCACACCCATCACCCCGGCCTCCCGGTTGATAACGATATTCGGATTGCCACTCTCAGCGGTCATGCTGTCATCGATCACCCCGTCGGAGAGGATGTCGTTGACATTGCTATACAGGCTGCTCCAGAGGTCATAGTCCGAATCGATCTGGACCAGGGTATCGGAGCTATTTCCGACGTTACCGCCCGCGCCGCCGCCGGCCTGGCCCACCTCCCCGGTGCCGGTGGACTGGATCTGGGTCGCCACCGCGACATTGCCGGTGCTGCGCCGCGACATATTGAGTGAGTCCAGCCGGTAGTTGCGCAGGTACGGGGTATCGCGGCTAACGCGCAAGAGATTGTCGCTCAGCTCGTAGCGCAGGTCGGCGGAATTGGCGATGCGGTCGAGAATCACGGGCAACGGCTGTTCCACCGCGTTAATGGTCACCGTGGCATCGATGTCGGGGTCGACATCCAGGTTGAGGTCGGAATCCCGCGCCAGTGAGAACAACAGTTCGCTCACCGGTACGTCGTAGACCACTACGGTATGTGTAGTTTCACTCTCCTCTACCTGCGGCAGCGGCAGCCGGGGGGTAATCCTTACCGGCGGAGGGATATCCTCGGCCGGCCCTGCGCCCGAGTCAGTCGGCTGTATGTGACCTGTTGACAGGTCTGGCTTGTCGCGCACGCTCTCGCAGCCGGCAAGCAGCATCACGCACAGCGAGACTCCGATTAACCACCTCGTCATTGTTCACTCTCCGCGGCTGCCCATGGAGCAGCCTGGTCCTTCTATTTCTGGTAGCCGTTGGGCTGGTTTTTGTCGTTTGTGTGATGTTTATCGACCGGTTTGGCGATTGCTGGAGTGAAAGCTGGCGCGACAAGGCCAAAAACTGGCTTCATCGTCAGGGGGGCAAAGCGGTTTTTCGGCGATCAGGTACGGTTGTGGCGACCAAAGCGCCACCAGGGGCTTGCCTGGAACTGACTATCACGGGCGGCGCTGCGGATGTCCTCGACCTTGAGGCTATGGCGATCGTGGGTAAAAGCCGCCAGCAGCGCCTTGTCGGCAAGAATGTTCACGCGTCGGGCGAGACCCTGCGAGTAGCGCGTAATCGCCCTCGCCACAGGGCGGGAAAACAGGTCGGGGCCGGCATAGCCGCAGGTGTGCATGCGGTAGTTCAGATAGGCCTGTACATCGTCCAGATTCAGCGGATCGAGGTACAGGCTATGGGTGGTACGCTCGCGCAGCTGGCGGATGCGCGGCTGCGCCAGCTTTTCGTCAAGTTCGGGCTGCCCGAACAGCACCAGCTGCAGCAGCTTGTGCTCATCGGTCTCAAGGTTGGTCAGCAGGCGGATTTCCTCGAGGGTATCAAGCGGCATTTCCTGGGCCTCCTCGACCAGCACCACCACCTGCCGCCCGCGGGCGTGGCGGTCCAGCAGGTCGGCATGCAGGCGCCGCATGACGATGAGCTTGTCGGTATTGGCGGGGACCGCAAGACCCAACTCGCGGGAGATCTCGTGGAGGGTCTGCTCCGGTGACAGGCTGGGGTGGGCCAGGTACACCCAGTCGACGGCATCGCCCAGTCGCACCGGTAGCATCCGGCACAGCATGGTTTTTCCGCTACCAACCTCCCCAACGACCTTGACGATGCCTTCCCCCTGCGAAATGGCGTAGCACAATGCGTGCAGCGTTGCGCCGCGATCGCATCCTTCAAAGAAAACATTGGTGTCCGGCGTGATACGGAAGGGAGGTTTATCGAGGCCGAAGTACTCCAGGTACATTTATTGTTTGTGTCGCCCGATACATCATGTGTCATTGCACCCTGACCAAAGGTGCTCCCTGCTTCCGCCACCAAGTGTATGGAACTCGCAGCCAATATGCACCTGCCCCGAGCGCCGCGAGCAGCGGGGATGACGGCAGCCACGCGCTGCCATTATGCTGCACCCAGGTGCTGCGTTAACTGGAGCGAAAACCTTGAGCACTCTCGACTGGCTGGTCATCGGCGGCTACCTGGCGGCGATGCTGTTGCTGGCGGTTTACCTGGGGCGCACCCAGCATTCCCGGGAGGATTACTATCTCGGGGCCAACAGGCTGCCGGGCTGGGCGCTGGCCACTTCCATCATCGCCACCCAGTGTTCCACCAACAGCCTGCTGGGAGCGCCGGCCTTCGTCGGTTTCGTGCTGGGCGGCGGCCTGCTCTGGCTGCAGTACGAACTGGCAGTACCGCTGGCGATGCTGGCCCTGTGCCTGCTGTTCTTACCGATACGCGCCAGCGGCGTGATTTCCATCTACGCCTACCTGGAAAAGCGCCTTGGCCTGGGCAGCCGCCTGCTCGCCAGCGCCTGCTTCCTGTTTTTCCGCGGGGTGGCCACCGGCGTTACCGTTTACGGCGTCGCTTCAGTGATCGGCCTCGTCACCGGCACCAGCTACACCACCGCGGTGTTGATCCTGATGGGCATTACCATTGCCTACGATGTGCTCGGCGGCATGCGCGCAGTGGTGATCTCGGACGTGGTGCAGATGCTGCTGCTGACAGCGGCGGTACTGTACACCCTCGCCAGCCTGGGCGAGCCGCTGATCAGTGAATGGGGATCCCTCGCCGAGCGCAGCACCACACTGGTTAATGACTGGGGGTTCAGCGGCAACAATTACGGCTTCTGGCCCATGCTGTTCGGCGGGCTGTTTCTATACACCGCCTACTACGGCTGTGACCAGAGCCAGGCCCAGCGGCTACTCGCCGCACGAGACGCCGCCACCACCCGGCAGATACTGGTGCTCAACGGGGTGCTGCGCTTTCCCCTGGTGCTGGCCTACTGCCTGCTGGGCATGGGGCTCGCTGCCTATGCTGTCGAGCACGCGGACTTCCTGTCAGGGCTGCCGGTAACCGGTGACGGCCGCCCCAACTACAACCTGGTATTCCCGGCCTTTGTGGCGCGCGAATTTGCCCCCGGCCTGGCGGGGCTCGCCATCGTTGGCCTGTTTGCGGCGGCCATGTCTTCCATCGACTCGGCCCTTAACAGCCTGTCAGCCAGCACCGTCGAGGATTTTGTCGCCCGCTTCAAATCGCTTTCAGAGCGCCAGCTGTTCCTGACCTCGAAACTGGCGACCCTGTTCTGGGGCGCCTTTGCCATCCTGTTTTCCTACCAGGTGGAACGCATCGCGCCGACGGTGCTGGAGGCCATCAACAAGGTGGGCTCCATGGCCAACGGCCCGCTGCTGGCGCTGTTCTGCATCGCCGTGTTCCGGCCGGGTTTTGGCCAGGCCGGCGCCATCGTCGGCTTCTGCCTGGGACTGGCTGCCAACCTGATGACCTGGCTGGTGCTGCCCCAGGTGTCCTGGCTGTGGTGGAACGTGATTGGGTTTGCGGTCGCCATGAGCGGCGCTGCAATACTGGCCGGAGTGATGGGACGAGCCGATGTGCGCGGCGAACAACTGGTATGGCCGCGCCGGGAAACGATCATCCTGGTCGCGATGGCGGTGTTTATCCTCGGGGTTTGTACAGCCTTCCAGTTGCAGCGCTAGCGCGGTCTACTGCTTTCTGGCCGCGGAGAGACTGATGGCGCCGCGCACGTCACCGGGCTTGTAGCCGACGGCCCGATCCTCCGGGTAGAGCCGCTTGAGGGCGGCAGCAGTGTCGGCATCGATAGACTCACCGTGGCACAGCAGGCAAACACCACCCACCCGCTGGGGTGCCAGGAAGCGCACTTGGCCATCGACTTCGGCGGCCGCCCAGCCGGGGTTGCCACCGGCGGCGACGGTGCGGTCAAACACCAGCAGCTGCTCACGCTCCCAGGCGTCCGGCTGCGCGCCGGGATTGCGCGGCCGCAGGCTCACACGCTTCACCGACCAGCCGGTTTCCTCGCTCAGCTCGGCAGCAACCCTCGGCGCCACCTCGGAACAGACCGAAATCGCCTCGGCCGGCGGGCCAGACTCCAGCGCCGCCTGCAACTGCGGCTTGAGCCGACTCATGAACACCAGGGCAATGGCAGACGCCTCACCCACCTGCGGATCGGATACCTTGAGCTCTTCGGCGCTGGCAGTCGAGATGGTGGCGGCTAGCAGTGCTATGCAAAGCCTGCGGGTCAAACGATGGCCTTGGTGCCGGCCTCGGTGCCGGCCTCGGCGCTGGAATTGGCGAGGCGATACTTGCTATCGATTCCGAACAGCCAGGCCAGAGCCGGCAGGAAGAACAGCGCGCCGATCATGTTCCAGAAGAACATGAAGGTCAGCATCAGGCCCATGTCACCCTGGAACTTGATGGGCGAGTAGATCCAGGTGCCGACGCCCACGGCCAGGGTAAGGCCGGTAAATGCCACCGCTGTGCCGCTGGCGCGCAGCGCTTCGAAATAGGCCTCGACGAGATTCCCCTTCTCCTGCAAAGCCCTTTCGAGGGAGCTGTATATATAAATGCCATAGTCGACACCGATGCCGACACCCAGGGCAATCACCGGCAGCGTCGCCACCTTGACGCCAATTCCCAACAGGGCCATCAGCGCCTGGCCCAGCACCGAGGTCAACATCAGCGGGATGATGATGCAGGCGGTGGCGCTCAGGGAGCGGAAGGTCAGCAGGCACAGCAGGATCACGACGCCGTATACCCACATCAGCATTTCCCACTGGGCCTGGCGGATAACGATGTTGGTGGCCGCCTCGATGCCGGCATTGCCCGCCGCCAGCATGAAGCGAATCTTGTCGCTGTTGTGTTCTGCCGCAAAGGCTTCCACCGCGTCGACGACCTGGGTCAGGGTATCGGCCTTATGGTCTTCCAGGAACAGGATCACCGGCACCATCGAGCAGTCGGTGTTGAGCAGGTTGCTGGGAACCCGACTCAGTGAATTGTTGAGTATAAACTGGTTGCGGCTGATGGCGTGCCACTTGGGGTTGCCCTCGTTCATGCCCATGATCACCAGCTTGGAAACGTCGACCAGCGAGATGATGGATTGCACGCCTGGCACCGCCGACATCACGCCCTGGAAATAGTCGACAGCGGCTATCGTCTCATAGGTCCCGCAGGCCTGGGATTCGGTGCGCACCATGACCACGAACACGTCGGTGCTGGTGGAGTAGTTCTCGGTCAGGAAGGCATTGTCCTTGTTGTAGCGCGAGTCAGGCCGCAGCTCCGGGGCACCGGGGTCGAGGTCGCCGATCTTCTGCTGCTGGCCGAAGTGGATACCACCGGCGAACAGCAGCGCACATACGGCAATGATGGTCATCGCCGGGCCTTTGCTGGCCGTCTTCGACAGCAGCCGCCAGTGGGCGTACTCACTGCTGTCTTTCGCGGCGCGATAGCTGTTGCAGCCGCGGCTGATGCCGGTATAGGACAGCACCACCGGCAACAGCAGCAGGTTGGTGAGCACCAGTACCGCGATACCGGTACTGGCCACCAGCGCCAGCTCCTGGATAACCGGGATGTCGATAACCCGCAGGGTCAGGAATCCGACGCCGTCACTGAGCAGTGCCACGAAGCCGGGTTTGCACATGCGTACGAAGGACAGCCGGGCGGCAGCCACGTTGTCCATACCGCTGTGGCACAGGTTGGCGAAGCGATTGAGCATCTGCACCGAGTGACTGATGCCCACCGCGAACACCAGGAAGGGCACCAGCATGCTGTAGGGGTCGATACCCATGCCCATGGTGTGCAGCAGGCCCAGCTGCCAGACAACGGCGACCGTCGAGCACAGCAACGCGCCCAGGGTGCACCACTGACAGCGGCAGTAGGCATAGAGCATCACCGCGGTAATCAGGAAGGCGATGCCGAAGAAAGCGCCCACCAGCACGGCGCCGTCGATCAGGTCGCCGACCAGCTTGGCAAAGCCGGTAATGTGAATCTTGATATTGTCGCCCTGGTACTTGTCGCGCACCAGGCGCTCGAGATCGGCAGACAGCTGCTGGTAGTTGAGGCGCTCACCGGTTTC
>JASJBK010000094.1 GCA_030066555.1 Halieaceae bacterium | reverse complement strand
GCCGGAGTAGCTCAGTTGGTAGAGCAGCGCATTCGTAATGCGAAGGTCGGAGGTTCGACTCCTCTTTCCGGCACCAAATTATCTATATATTTCAATAAGTTGCAGATTTTTTGCGCCTGTCCTGTGACTACTTGGGCCCTGCTGAGCTAGCCCGGGTGGGCTATTCATCCAAGTTTGGCTGTTCTGCTATAACGAGTGAAAGTAAGTTGCGCTGGCAAGGAATGCCGGGGGTTGCTATGAAGATAAGGAATGTTTTGCTGGCAGGCGCGGCTGCGGCGACGATCTCTGCGGGTGCTTCCGCTGCAACACTCAACGTATTGCCCGAGACCCCGGGCGGTTTTAACGATTTCTCTGGTGACATCGCCGCGGCGTTCGGCGGTGCAGCAAATGTGGGCTTCGGGATCCTGACCGGTGTCACTGTCGGGACCAATGAGACTTTGACCTTTACGAAGTGGGGGTCGGAAAGCGGATTTACCAATACCTTCACGGCCACCAATGGCACCGATACGGAGTCGCTCACGGAGTTTGGCAACGAACCCTGGGCATGTAATGGTGGCAGCAGCTGTATGGGGAGTTTCAGCATGACGTTCACCGGCGTCCTGGCTTCTGACGCATTCAAGTTCACTGCGATGAAGAATGGCTCGCCGGCCGGCCAGTCGGCGCAGCTCGGTGAAACTGGTATGGGCCTGTACTACGACCTGACAGGCAGCTCAATGTTCGCCTTTCTATCCTATGACGACGACGGAGCTGGACCGGACGACAACCACGACGACTTCCTCGTCCGTGTGCATGCCCGCAACGACCTCACCGTCACGACAGTTCCACTCCCCGCCGCAGCGTGGCTTTTCCTGAGCGCACTGGGAGGCTTTGCCGCGCTTGGCCGCAGGAAGGCCCGCAACTAATCCTTTGGCCTAGTCCGTCCGTTTGGGAGACGGTATCCAGTTGGCGTCCTAGTATTTCTCCCTGACCGAGTGCCAGGGAGTGGTAGGTGAGGGAACACGAGGTAACGCGCTGTGCGCATTGTCGTGGCGAACTGCGGGCCAGCTGGCGCGTGGCGGGCGGGCCGCGCATGCTGGCACTGGCAGTGCTGTTGCTGGTGATGGGTATCGGTTTGATGGCGCTGAGCCCGCCGCAGCCCGTTCTCGCGGTGCCTGCCACTGTACTGCTGGCCGCGGCGCTTGCACTGTTGCTACGTCGCGAATACCAGTGGGTGTGTGAGCATTGCCCGGCTTCTGCGCCTGAGGAATGCGCCTGGCTTGAGCGCCAGAAGGGCGTATCTATCTAGTTTCCACTCACAATATCGAAGGTCAGGCCCGCATCCTTCTCAAGGCGCGCGATCAGCACCTCGCCCATGGCGCTGGCCGGGGTCCAGAAGCCGCCGCCGCACGAAAGCTCGTCCTTCGCCAGGCACACGGCGGATTCCGCCAGCATCTTTGAAGTGGAACCATAGCCCGGGTCCATGTCACCGGTGACTTTCGCCACCATGTCCTTGTCGCGGTCGGTCGGGTGGATGCCGTGCAGCAGAATCTCGTAGAAACCGTTCTCGCGGACCTCCTGGCTGGGGCCCTCGCCGGGTTTGGGCAGGAAGCGTTTGGCAATGGCTCGCAGCGGGCCGATGGCCAGTGCCGCGGTGCCGGCGGTCATGGCGCCGGCGGCGATCTTCGCCTTGAGTGCGCCCATGCCTTTCGGGCCAAGCATGGCCTCGTCGTAGCGGAAGTCATCGCCGTACTGCTGGTCGAGCAGCGCATTGCTGCGGCGCACCACCCGGGTGTTGATGGCCGCCATGACAAAGGGCAGGGTCCAGCGCTCGAAGTCCTCGTCGTAGATGGCGCCGGTCTGGTCGTTGACGTCGTCCCCGGTGGGGCTGCCTTCCGGGTTCAGCGCGTAGGGGTCCATCAGCAGCTTACGCAGCGATTTGTCCTTGACCGCTTCCTCCATCACATTGATCAGGCTGGCAACGGTGCCACCACTGAATTCGCCCTTGGCTTCTACCACGCGGTACTTCACGTGCTGGGCCGGCACGCCGTGTTTGGCCTGCATGGCGTTCTGCAGGAACAGCACGCCCAGGTCCGACGGGATGCTGTCAAAGCCACAGGTGTGCACGATGCGCGCGCCGGACGCTTCGGCGTCGGCCTGGTGGGCGTCGATCATGCGGCGCATCCACTGGGTTTCCCCGGTCAGGTCGCAGTAGTGGGTGCCGGTTGAGGCGCAGGCGGCCACCAGCTTCGAGCCGTATAGCGCGTAGGGACCGACGGTGGTGCAGATGACTTTGGCCTTCTCCGCCATAGCCTTTAGAGATGCGTCCTCGTCGGAGTCGGCGGTCAACAGTGGGATATTGCCGTTCTGGAGTTCGTCGCGCACCTGCTCGAGCTTGCCGAGGCTGCGCCCGGCCATGGCCCAGCGCAGGCCACCGTCGACGCCGTATTTGTTCAGCAGGTATTCGGCGGCCAGTTTGCCGGTAAAGCCGGTGGCGCCGTAGAGGACGACGTCGAAGTCGCGAGGTGATTCAGCCATGGTGCAATTCCTAGTGAACGCCGTGCATGAGTTTCCGCAGCAGGGGTGAAATCAGCAGCACGACACCGCCGACACCCAGGCCCACCCACATGAGGTCATTGAACAGCGCCGTGTAGCTGGCCAGCGCGCTGGAAATATCGGCAACTGTGCCGTTTTCCGTGGGTATGGCCGCGACCTTGGCGATCTGTGCGGCGACGAATTCCGAGTAGGCGGTGGCCAGGAACCAGGCGCCCATCATTACCCCGACCACGCTGGGTACCGCCAGCTTGGTCACCGCCGACAGGCCCACCGGCGACAGGCACAGTTCACCGGTGGTGTGCAGCATGTAGGCCAGTACCAGCCAGATGGCGGCCACCCGGCCGGTCTCGTCGGGCATGGTGGCGCCCAGCACCAGGGCGCCGAAGCCCAGGCCCGCCTGGGCGATGCCCAGTGAAAACTTCACCGGCGTAGAGGGTTCCAGGCCGCGTTTGGCGAGCCAGGTCCACAGCAGGGCAAATACGGGAGCGAAGGTAAAGATGAAGAAAGCGTTCATGGAGCCGAACTGGGCGGCGGTCAGCTCCACGCCCAGCAGGTTGCGATCCAGTACGCGGTCGGCGTACAGCGTCATGGAGGCCGCGCTCTGTTCGAACAGGGCCCAGAACACCACAGTGGACATGGTCAGCACGATCAATACGAACATGCGCTCGCGCTCAACCTTGTTGCAGCGCTGGGTCAGGAACCAGGCCAGGCCTGCCAGCACCGCCAGCGCCAGGGTGTTGAGGGTGGCTTCCACCACCGCGTGGAACTGCAGCATCTGCCAGACGGCGAACACGGCGACCAGCGCGCCCAGGTAGATGGTGACCTCTTTGTTGAAAGGCTTCAGGCCCGGCTGCTTGAGTAGCTCCGGTTCATGGGGCTCGGCATGGCCGTGCAGGTGCTTCTGGCCACGCAGGAAGGCCACCAGTCCGAACAGCATGCCGACGCCCGCGGCGCCGAAGCCGTAGGCCCAACCGTAGGTCTCGCCCAGGTAGCCGCACAGCAGGGTGGCTGTGAAGGAGCCGATGTTGATGCCCATGTAGAAAATTGTGAAACCGGAGTCCCGGCGCGGGTCATCCTCGCTGTACAGCTGGCCGACGATAGTGGAGATATTGGGCTTGAGGAAGCCTACACCCACCACGATCAGTGCCAGCGAGAAGTAAAACACCTGCAATGCGAACGTATCCCGCACCACGGTACCCTCAACGTTACTGGCCGCCTGTCCCTCCCAGGCCATACCCAGGTGGCCCAGCACCAGGCACAGGCCGCCGAAGACCACCGCCTTGCGCATGCCCAGGTAGCGGTCGGCCAACAGGCCGCCGATCACCGGCATGGCATATACCAGCGCGGCATAGCCGCCCAGTACATCCAGCCCCATGCTGTCGGTAAAGAGATGGTATTTGGTGAGGTACAGCAACAGCAGGTATTTCATGCCGTAGAAAGAAAAGCGCTCCCACATTTCCGTGGCGAAGCAGACATACAGGCCTCGCGGGTGGCCCAGGAATTCATCCGCTGGCTCGGCAACGGCGGTACTCGCGATTTCACTCATGAAACTGATCCGGGGATTATTGTTGTCGCAGCATTATACGTATGGCGGCGGGTCGTGGCGCGGAAATTTCCCGGGGTGATAGAATCCGCGCATCAGAATAACAGGTGATCCCCATGCTGCTTTCTCCCCTGCGTGCCGCGAGGTTGTCGGCGCTGTTTGCCCTTTTTGCCCTGCTCACGGCCTGTTCCCGGTCGGAACAGCCACCGGTAGCAGAAACCCCGGCGGCGACCGGCGCCCTCGATGCCCAGCGCAGCCAGGTGGAAGCCGACCTGCACACCCACACTGAGGTGATGGCATCTGACGCCTTTGGCGGCCGCGGACCTGGTACGCCTGGCGAAGAGATGACCGTGAACTACCTGGTAGAACAGTTCGAGGGCCTGGGCCTGGAGCCCGGCAACGGCGAGAGCTGGGTGCAGGAAGTGCCGATTACCGCGGTCACTACCGACCCCTCCGCGGTGCTGGCCATTCGCGGCAGCGACTTCAAACGCGATCTCCGCTACGCAGACGAGATGGTGGTATTTACCCAGCGCCAGGTCGAAAGCATCAAAGTCGAGGATTCCGCGCTGGTGTTCGTGGGCTACGGCATTGCCGCACCGGAGCGGGGTTGGGATGACTACGGCGACCTCGATGTTGCCGGCAAGACGGTGGTAATTCTCATCAACGACCCGGGCTACGCCACCCAGGACCCGGAGGTGTTCAACGGCAACACCATGACCTACTACGGCCGCTGGACCTACAAGTACGAGGAGGCCGCGCGCCGCGGTGCTGCCGCCGCGATTATTGTTCACCAGACTGCACCCGCCGCCTATGGCTGGGATGTGGTGCGCAACAGCTGGTCGGGCCCGCAGATCGGCCTGACGGCGGACAACCAGAACCTTGACCGGGTGGCCGCCGAGGGCTGGATTACCGAATCGGTGGCACGGGAACTGTTTACCGCCGCCGGCGCCGACTTCGATGCCCTCAAGGCGGCGGCAGCCCAGCCGGGCTTCCAGGCGGTGCCGCTGGGCGACCTGACGCTGTCCACCGAGCTCTCCAACACCTTGACCAGTTCCCGGAGCCGCAACGTGATGGCGCGCCTGCCGGGCACCGCCCACCCCGATGAGCACATCGTCTACAGCGCTCACTGGGATCATCTCGGCACCAAGGAGGGCGAGGGCGACCAGGTCTACAATGGCGCCAGCGACAATGCTTCC
Source organism: Halieaceae bacterium (assembly GCA_030066555.1). Lineage (GTDB taxonomy): Bacteria > Pseudomonadota > Gammaproteobacteria > Pseudomonadales > Halieaceae > JANQIO01. Next base: position 3,856 of record JASJBK010000094.1, on the reverse strand, counting down.
GGCACCGCTGCCCTGCTGGCGCTGGCCAGGCTGCATATGGAGGACGGCGCTGCGCCGCGCTCGTTGTTGTTCCTGGCAGTGACCGCCGAGGAGTCGGGCCTGCTGGGCGCAGAGTGGTACGTGAAAAACCCGCCCCATGCACTGGAGACCACGGTCGCCAACCTCAACATGGACAACATCTACGGCGGGGTCGATGGCCGCACCCGTGACGTGGCGGTCGTCGGTTTCGGAAACAGCGAGCTGGAATACTGGCTGGCGATCGCGGCCGACCGACAGGACCGGGTGCTGGTGCAGGAACCCAATCCCGAAAAGGGTTACTACTATCGCTCCGACCACTTCAATTTCGCCCGCTACGGCGTTCCGGCACTGTATCTCACCCGCGGCGTGGACAGCCTGGAGCACGACAGGGAGTGGGGCCAGCAGCAGCTTATCAATTACGTGGTCAATGATTATCACAAGCCCAGCGACGAGTATTCCCCCGACTGGGACCTGAGCGGAGCGGCGGATAACGTAGTTCTGTTCTACGATATCGCTACGGCATTGGCGGCCGGACGCGACTGGCCCAACTGGAATGAAGGCACCGAGTTCAAGGCGACGCGCGATGAGTCCAGCGCCGCTCGTGCCCCCTGAACCCTCGAGGACCTGAAACCGCAATGAATGGTGCAGAAAGCCTGATCAAGACCCTCGTCGACAGCGACGTGGATATCTGTTTCACCAACCCCGGTACCTCGGAGATGCACTTCGTGGCCGCCCTCGATGAAGTCGACGGAATGCGCTGCGTGCTGTGCCTGTTCGAGGGCGTGGTCAGCGGCGCCGCCGATGGCTATGCGCGCATGGCGCGCAAGCCCGCCTCGACCCTCTTGCACCTGGGGCCCGGGCTCGGCAATGCACTGGCCAATGTGCACAACGCCAAGAAAGGCAACCAGCCCATGGTCAATATCATCGGCGACCACGCCACCTACCATGTGCAGTACGATGCGCCGCTGACCTCGGATATCGAGGGAATCGCCTGGCCGGTCTCCCACTGGGTGCACACGGCGGATACGCCCGCGTCCATCGCCGAGGACGGCGCCCGCGCGGTGGAAGAGGCGGGCAGCCACCGCATCGCCACCCTGGTGCTGCCGGCGGATGTATCCTGGGGTGACAACCCCAACGGCGCCACCAGGGCCAGACCCAAGGCGTCGCCGCGCCGGGTGCCCGCCGAGGACATCGCCAGGGCGGTGGAGTGGCTGGGCAACGGTCGCAACACCATGATCATGGTGGGCGGTGGTGAGATCACCGCGGCCGACTCCGACCTGCTGGGCAAGCTCAAGCAGGCTACCGGCGCCCGGGTCGGTACCGATACTTTCCCGCCGCGCATCGCCCGCGGCGCCGGTCGCGCCAAGATCGAGCGGCTGCCCTACCTGGCAGAGCTGGCGCTGGACCATATCAAGGACGTGGAACAGCTGATACTGGTGGGCTGCAAGGCGCCGGTGTCTTTCTTTGCCTACCCCAACCTGCCCAGCGTGATCGCTCCCGAGGGCTGCGAAGAGTTCCAGCTCGCGGTGCCCGGTGATGACCTCAGCGCCTGCCTGGAGGACCTGCTGGCCGCTGTCGGTGGCAGTGACGCAGACCCCGAGCGCCATGAACTGCAGCTCCCCGAGCTGGTGACCGGAGCCGACCTCGATGTCAACGCGGTGGGGGCTGCCTTTGCACACTTCCTGCCGGAGAACGCGGTGGTGGTGGACGAGGGGATTACCAGCGGTATTCCCTGCACCGTTTACTCGGAAACCGCGCGCCCCCACGACTGGCTCAACCAGACCGGCGGCAGCATCGGCTACGGTTTACCCAATGCGGTGGGCGCAGCACTGGCCTGCCCGGACCGCAAAGTGGTGTGCCTGGAAGGCGATGGCTCGGCCATGTACACCATCTCCGCCCTGTGGACCATGGCGCGAGAAAACCTGGATATCACCGTGGTGATTTTCAACAACCGCAAGTACTCCATTCTGGAGCTGGAGTTCACCCGCACCGGTGCCCGCGGTGGTGTGCCTGGCCCCAAGGCCGCCAGCATGCTCGACGTCGGCAAGCCCGATATGGACTTTGCCGCCATGGCGGCGGGCATGGGGGTGACCGGTTGGCAGGTGACCAGCGCCGATGAATTCAACGAGCGCTTCAGCGCCGCGATGGCGCAGCGCGGGCCGGTGCTGATCGACGCGGTCATCCCCACCGCCTGGTCTTGATATGCAGCAGGATCTCATTTCACAGGGTTTGGAACTCACGCTGTTCGGCATGGGCACCGTGGTGGTGTTCCTCACCCTGCTGGTGTTCGTCACTTCGGGCATGTCGGCCTTTATTGCGCGCTTCTTCCCGCCGCCTCCGCCACCGATAGTGGAAGCGTCAGCGATTGATGCCAGGGTTTTGGCGGTCATCGCTGCTGCCGTCCACCAGCACCGCCACCAAGCAACCCACTCCATACAGAAACAGGACCAGACTCCATGAGCCAGAAACTGGGCATTACCGACGTCGTCCTGCGGGACGCCTCGCAGTCACTGTTGGCCACCCGTGTGCGCCTGGAGGACATGCTGCCGATCGCGGACAAACTCGACCGGGTAGGGTTCTGGTCGCTGGAGTCCTGGGGCGGCGCCACCTTCGATGCCTGTATCCGTTACCTGGGTGAGGATCCCTGGGAGCGCATCCGCGAACTCAAGAAGGCCATGCCCAATACGCCGCAGCAGATGCTGTTCCGCGGCCAGAACATCCTCGGCTACCGCCACTACGCCGATGACGTGGTCGACAAGTTTGTCGAACGCGCCGCCATCAATGGCGTCGATGTCTTCCGCGTGTTCGACGCCATGAACGACATGCGCAACATTGAGCGGGCCCTGGCGGCGGTCAAGCAGGTGGGCAAGCACGCCCAGGGCACCATCGCCTATACGCTGAGCCCGGTGCATACCATCGAGACCTGGGTGGAGCAGGGCAAGCGCATCGAGGACATGGGCGCCGACTCCATTGCCATCAAGGACATGGCCGGCCTGCTGCGTCCCTACGACGGCTTTGAGCTGGTGACCCGTCTCAAGCAATCCTGCGATATCCCCATCCACATGCAGTGCCACGCCACCACCGGCCTGTCGACCTCCACCATCGTCAAGTGCGTGGAGGCGGGCATCGACAACGTCGATACCTCGATCTCGTCCATGTCCATGACCTACGGCCACTCGCCCACGGAAACGGTGGTGGCCATTCTCGAGGGCACCGAGCGCGACACAGGACTCGATATCGGCCTGCTGGAGGAGATCGCCGCCTACTTCCGCGAGGTGCGCAAAAAGTACGCGAAGTTCGAGGGCGCCCTGCGCGGTGTCGACAGCCGCATCCTGGTGGCCCAGGTCCCCGGCGGCATGCTGACCAACATGGAAAACCAGCTGCGCGAACAGGGCGCTACCGACAAGCTGGACGAGGTGCTGGAAGAAATCCCGCGGGTGCGCGAGGACCTCGGCTACATTCCGCTGGTCACTCCCACTTCGCAGATTGTCGGCACCCAGGCAGTGATCAACGTGCTGACCGGCGAGCGCTTCAAGTCGGTTTCCCGTGAGACCGCAGGTGTCCTGAAAGGCGAGTACGGCGCCACGCCCGCCGCGGTCAATACCGAACTGCAGCAGCGGGTGCTGGAAGGCGCCGAGCCCATTACCTGCCGACCGGCAGACCTGCTGGAGCCGGAACTCGACAAGCTGACGGCGGAGCTGGACACGCTGGCGCGTGAGAAGGGCGTAGCGCTTGCGGCCGGCGACAACAAGATCGACGACGTGCTGACCTACGCGCTGTTCCCGCAGATCGGCCTCAAGTTCCTCGAGAATCGCGACAATCCGGACGCGTTCGAGCC
>JASJBK010000093.1 GCA_030066555.1 Halieaceae bacterium | reverse complement strand
CCAGCACCGTGCGATGGGCATTGGTGACCAGCACCGTGTGTTTGTCAGAGCGGTGCAGGCGTGACAGGAAATCTTCTACAAAGGGCCGCATGCGGATCATGTGGGCGACCTCCCGCTTCAAAGAGGGGATGTCGAGCTGGAACTGCTGCGACCAGTGGTCCACGCAGTACCAGGCCAGGGTGCCGCGAGCGCTGGCAATCTCGCTTTCCACCCGGGCATGGCTCTCCTTCTCATTGCGCCGGTGAATTTCCGCATAGCGACGCGGCAAGTGCTGCTGCCAGAAGAAGTTGTCGTAGTGCGCGTCCAGCAGGGTGCCGTCCATATCGAGGAGGACGGTGTCGATTTGGCTCCAGTCGATCACGTTCAAGGCCAGAATTTGGGGTCCGGTAGTTTGCCGCCGGCCACACCCTGTGGCAACCTCGTTGCATGCGCTTATTGTGTTGTTTCAGCCTCCTGCTCTCCCTGCTCGTCCCCCTCCCCGCCGCCGCCGAATGGTATCGGGAAGAGCGGGATATGATGGGAACGCGTGTTTCCGTCGAACTCTGGTCCCAGGACCGGGTGCTGGGGAAGCAGGCGCTGGCGGCGGTGTTCGCGGAGATGGACGAGGTCAACCGGTTGATGAACCCCTGGGACCCGGAAAGTGAGCTTTCGGGCCTCAACCGGGAAGCCCACCGCGGTCCCGTGCGGGTGTCACCCGCCCTGTTCCGGGTGCTGGCTCGTTCCATTGAGTACTCGAAATTGAGCGGCGGCGCCTTCGATGTGAGCTTTGCCTCTGCCGGACAGCACTACGATTACCGCAAGGGTGTGGCACCGAGCAAGGAAGTGCTGGAGCAAGCGGTCAGTCGCATCGACTATACCTATATCCAGATAAATGCCGAGCTGCGTACCGTGCGCTACGCCATCGAAGGCCTGCAGGTCGACCTGGGCGGGATCGCCAAAGGCTATGCAGTGGACCGCGCCATGGCTGCCCTGCAGCGGCTGGGCATCGAGTCGGCGGTGGTCAGTGCCGGCGGCGACAGCCGCATTCTCGGCAACCTGGGCGACCGCCCGCGTACTATCGGCATCCGTCACCCGCGCAAGAGAGACGATTTCATTGTCATGATTCCGCTGGAGGACACGGCCATCTCCACCTCCGGTGACTACGAGCGCTTCTTTATCGACGCCGATGGCCAGCGTGTTCACCACATTCTCGATCCCACCACCGGCAAGTCTTCGGGCAAGGTGCAGAGCGCCAGTGTACTGGCCGAGCGCGCGATCGACAGCGACGCCCTGTCGACCACGACCTTTGTGTTGGGCGTGAAGAAGGGCCTGGAACTGATTAACAGCCTGCACGGGGTGGACGCCATCATCATCGATGACCGCGGTGTGCTGCACTACTCCGACGGTCTGTTGCTGGGCAGTGATCTGGAATCCGAGTCGGAAGCGCCCGCCACACCGTAATTCCCAACCCTCAGGAGCACCCCATGTTGAATCGGCTTTGCCTGGTATTGTGTATGGCGCTGGCGACCCCGTTGGCGCTGGCAGATATCGATCCGAAGGGGCCGTCGCCCTGGCCGGAAGTTCGCAAACAGCGCATCGCCACGCTGTTGCCGAAAGCGATGGAAACCGCCGGTATCGATGCCTGGCTGCTGCTGTGCCGGGAGAACAATAATGACCCGCTGGCCGATCACGTCGGTTGTGAAAACGCCGGGGGTACTGCCGGGTTTCTGTTCTATCGGGACGACAAGGGTTTCCACTCGCGGGTGTATTCGCCGGTCGGCGAAGCCACCGCCCTGGCCGAGCTGAAAATCCACGACAAGGTGATCCCGGTGTTGCGCGCTGAATCGGCGCTGGACAAGGTGGCGGCGTTCGTACGCGAACAGGATTTCGGCAACCTGGCAGTCAATATGTCGTCCGGCAACGCCCAGGCGGACGGCCTCAGCTACACCCAGCACCAGGCCCTGTCAGCTGCCCTGGGCGAGAAGTTTGCGGCCCGCCTGGTGTCCTCGGACGAGCTGGTATACGAGTGGCTCAGTATCAAGCTGCCCCTTGAGGTGGAGATCATGCGCAAAGCTGCGGAGATGACCGCTCGCTGGCAGCTGGAGGCCTATGCCACGGTGGTGCCGGGCAAGAGCACCGATGCGGATATCGCGCGTTTCCTGAAGGCGAAGATGGCCCAGGCGGGCGTCGGGGACGCCTGGGCGCCGGACCAGAACCCGGCGGTGAACTCGGGCCCCGACCGCGGCCACTCCCACCCGACCGAGAAGGTCATCATGCCCGGCGATGTGATTCAGACCGATTTCGGTATCCGCGTGTACGATCGCTGGGTTACCGACATCCAGCGCTTTGCCTACGTGCTGAAGCCTGGTGAATCCAAACCGCCCCCTGATATCCAGCACTACTGGGTCTCGGCCCGCGACGGCGGTCGCGCCGCCTTTGAGGCCATGAAGCCCGGCGTGCGCGGCATCGACGTGGATGCGGCCCAGCGCAAGTCCATGGAGAAAAACGGTTCAGAGCATGTCATGTGGAGCACTGGCCACCCGGTGGGCTATGTGGCCCACGATACCGGCCCCAACCTGGGCGGCAGTGTCAGCGCCAGCGTGCGGCCGTCGGCCATGAAGCCGCTCAAGGCCGGCATGGTATTCGCTTTTGACGGCTTCCACGCCTGGTACCTGGAGGGCGGCGGGCTGAAAACCATCTCGGTAGAAGAGATGGTGGAGATCAAGGAGGACGGCGCCCACTACCTCATACCTCCGCAGCAGGAACTGGTGCTGATTGGCCCCTAGGGCCTCTCTATCCAGAAGTCTGCTCTTCCAGCAGGGTGATCAGCGCCAGCGCCTGTTCGCGGTTGTCGCCGCAGATCTGGCGCTCTGCGCTGAACGAGCGACAGGCTTGCGGGTAGTCGGGTTGGCCCCAGATGCGACACCGGTAGCTGACCGGGTCGAGGTTTACACAGGCCACACCGGCGGGTTTTCCCTGCGGCATGCCGGGTATCGGCCCGTTGATGGACGGCGCGATGCAACAGGCGCCGCAGCCGGGCCGGCATTCCATAGACTCAATACCAGAGCGTGAACAGGACCTTGATGACGTCGGCATCCATATCGAACAGTTTCTCTTCGCCGGGCAGCGCCTCGGTGTCGCGCAGATCCGAGAAGTTGTCGTAGTCCAGCATGATGAAGTCGTACTGCAGGCTCACACCGACCTTGTCCATGGGGCCGAAGCCGATCTTGCGTTCGTAGTTCACGTACAGCGACACGGTCTGGCTGCTCATCTCGCTGAGCTCTTTGTCCCTGGCGCGGAAATCCTTCTCATCCTGTGAGGCGAACTGGAACAGGTCGCTGTAGAAATCTGCCTGCCCCTGCTCGTAGTAGCGATAGCGCAGCTCGGCGATCCAGTGGGGGCCGAAGGTGTGGGTATAGCCGATCTCCGCGGTGTGGGCGTCGATGCCCCAGTCGTCCGTGAAGTAACGGTAGCTTGTGCCCAACGCGCCGCGCCAGGGCATGTGATACAGGAACTTGAGTCCGGCGGCGTCGCTGGTGCGGGTATCCGGGTAGACCTCGGTGGCCTGCTGGAAGCCGGCGCTGGGATCCAGCGGGTCGGTCAGGTAGCGGTACACCCTATAGGGGTTGTTGAGGTAGCCCTCATCCGTGATGGCCTCATAGTTCAGTGCCATCAACAGTCGCGGGCTCAGCACCTGGCTTATACCGACGCGGTAGGCATTACGCTCGATCTCCTCGACGAAGTCGTCGTTGCCATTCTGGCGCACTTCGTCGTCACCCCGGGCATAGCCGAAGGTAACGTTGGTCAGGTCGCCAAAGAAGTCCTGGCTGGCGGAGAAGTAGTAGGTGTCTGCCTCGTAGTCGCTTTCGTCACTGTTGGTGTAGCCGGCGCTGAAGATGCTCTTGCCGTACAGGTATTCGCCGCTGACGCTGACTTCTTCGCGGCGCTCGCTGTACTCGCTGGCGCCGGAGGTAACCACGTCGATGGAGGCACTGGAGACATTGTCGACATAGTAGTTGGCGGAGACTGACACGGTCTCCTTGAAGTTCTTGCGCACCAGCAGCGACGGCCCGTCGATGGTCACGTTGTCACCGTCGTAACGGTGGTACAGCGCGTCGGCCCTTTCCTCAGGCAGCGTCACCGCCCCCGCCACGTTTGGAAAGAACTGCAGTAGGGAGAGCAACGCAAATGCGGGAAGCTGTCTCAGGCGAGTGCGAGACAAGGCGAAAGGGCGCGTGCAAGCGGAGTTTACACGCCAGTAAATGAGCATTGCGCGCGCCCTTTCAACGCCGTATCGCGCCGGCTGAGGCAGCTTCGTTCGGAGCTCAGTTACAGCCACAGCCGCCTCCGCCGCTGCCCAACGCACCCCTTGCGCCTTCGCGGGATTCATAGACGTGGTGCAGATAGGAGCTGGCAATCGGGTCGCGGTCGAAGCGCATGATCGGGTCGGCCAGCAGGTGCCGCTCGTAGGGCTTTACCCAGGGCTCTGGCTGCAGACTGGACATGCCGGTGCCGGAACAGGCGCCGAGCCCGAGCGTTGTGGCCGCGACGGCGATGCGAGTTAACAGGCTTTTCATTGCTCTACTCCCTGATCAGCGCGCGAACCTGCTTTTCATACAGGTCCTCGTAGCCGGGCTTGTAGCCGCGGTGCATGAAACGAATTACTCCGCTGCGGTCTACCAGCACGGTGGCGGGCATTGCGTCGACGTCGTACTCCTCGCTGACCTCGTTCTGGTTGTCGAACAGGATCGGGAAGGTTACCGGGATTTCGCGCAGTACCTTGTCGGCGAGCTCACGCTCCTGCTCGACGTTGACACCGAATACGGTGAAACCCATGGGCTGGTACTTCTGGTGCAAATCGTCCAGCAGCGGGAACTCCTGGCGGCAGGGTCCGCACCAGGATGCCCAGAAGTTGATCAGTACTACCTGGCCGCGGTACTCGCTGAGGCGCACGTTGTTGCCATCGGCGTCCTTGAGCGTGAAATTGGCGGCGGGGCCCGATCCGGTCAGTGCGTAGGCCATGGGTACTGCAGCAGCCAGCAGCAGGCAGGCGATAATCTTTTTCATTGTGTTTCCCCCTTCACTCCATGTTTTTGTTTTCAGAAGAAAAACGTCAGGCCGGTGGACCATTCGATGTTATTGACGGTCTCATCGGTGCCGAAGGCGTCGCGGTCATAGATGTGGTCGCGCACGTCGAGGCGCCAGGCGAAGCTGTCGTTGAGCAATACCCGGTAGCCGATACCAACGGTGGCGGTAAACCAGTTGTCGCCCAGGAAGTCGGTGCTACCGGCGCCGCCGATCAGGTACAGGTCGGACTTGAGCGCCACGTCATCCCACAGGAAGATCTCGCCGGGCATGATGTTCCAGCCCACCACGAGGTTGTAGTAGGTGTAGTCGCGGTCGGCGTCGTCGAACAGCGGCGCACCGCCGCTGAGCTTCTCATAGCTGGTGAGGTCGCCCTCGGATGTGGCGTAGCTTGCCTCGAAGAAAAAGTCTTCGGTGACGTGCCACGCGCCACGAACGCCGTAGACCCATTCACTCGAGAAGTCCTCGATGGAGAGGATGCCCGCGAAGGCGCCCACCTCGAAGTCTTCGGAGTCGATGGCGGCGGGGGTGATGTCGCGTCGCTCAACCTCGGGCAGGATGACCGGGTCCGTATCCTCGGCGAAACTCGCCAGGGAGGAACCGGCCAGCGCAGCCGCTAGTAGAACGCGCTGATGCCAAGTTGCCATTCGTTGATCTCCTCGTCGTCGTCGCGGTCGGTCATGACCACGGTGTTCTTGTACTGGAAGCGCAGCATCATCCGGCGGGTCAGGTAAACCCGCAGTCCGGCGCCCACGCTGGCCACGTTGTCGGTGCGGTCGCTGGTTTGCACCAGGGTGGACCGGGGGCTGGTCTCACGAACGCCACCGCCGATGGTGATGAAGGGTGAGTAACGCCACTGCGGAAACATCTGGTGAACCAGGTTTACAGTGCCCTGGCGACCATCCGAAAAGTCGCCGAAATTCTCGGTGTAGTGCGCCTCGATAGACAGGTTGCGGGTGAAGTGCCAGCCGCCGTAGACGGTGACAGCGTCGGTATCCTCAAAATCGCCTGCCATCAGGCCTACTTCCCAGCGCCGGTTGTAGAAGCTATCTAGATCCGCCGCCTTGAAGGCCAGCGGGTCGCCGGCAGCGTCCACCGTGCGTCCGATGTCGTCGACATGAGCCCAGCCTTCGACACCCCGGTAATTGCGCAATTTGATCCAGTCGGTTTTGCGCTTCAGCAAGGTAATCAGTTCGCCGCGTTCGGCCACGTAGAACACCGGGTAGCCACGACCGGGTGCGGTGCGCATCTCGACAAAGGCCTCCACGACGGTGCTCTGCAGGAAGTCCTGCTCCGCTAGTGCGGGGCTGGTGAGGAGAAGGGCGATGAGGGGGGTGAGAAGGGAGCGCATCTAATCGTCCACCAATCGCCCGTCGAAGGGGTTGTTGTAGTACTGGGCGCCGATATCCAGCCATTCGCTGATAAGGCGCAGCTCCGCCGGGCTCAAAAGGCCACGGTGGTCTATGGTGTTCTGGGTGCGGGGCACTGGCACGCCGCCGTCCTCGACGCAGTTGTCGGGCAGGGCAGGCGCCGGCCCAAGGCCGCAGGTTCCGCCTTCGAAGCAGTTGAAGAAGCGGCCACTGCTGTTGGCGCGTCCGGCGCGCATCGGTGAACCGATGCCTATAGTCTGGGTGAAGGTCAGGATGTTGCCCTCGTCATCGACCTCGGTACACAGGCGCTGGCGGTCGGCAACGTTGCCGGCGTTATCGATCCATTGCTCGATGTCACCGCTGAGCAGCTCGCGGTAGGCGCGGAACTGGTCGGGGTCCTGCTCTGAAGGCACTGCCTCCAGGTCGAGCTGGCCTGCCGGCACCACCATGTTGGACTGGCTGTTGTGGCAGCCCAGGCAGGTGGTGAAGATGTTACCGTCCAGGTCGGCGACGGCCTCACGCTGACGCTCCCAGATGGGCTGGATGTGGTCTTCGTAGTTGATGACGATGCGGTCCGGTGCATCGGGGTCGAGATTATTGACCACGATCGGGTACTCCTCCGGCACGCCTTCCCAGTTGGGGTCGTATTCGCGGTCTTCGATAGGGCTTTCCGGGGTCAGGGTGGGCGCGGTCCACTCGTCCACATAGTTGGGCTCCAGGGCCGGTTCGCGGGCTGCCGCAGTCTCATCGCCGAGTGGACGGTGAAAATCCCAGGTGGCGGCCATCGATACGCCCGGCTCGGTGGCAAACAGGCTGTCGACGTCGGTGTCCGGGAAGCCCAGGCCGCCGCCGGCCACATCGACCGCGCCGGGGTTGGCGCTGATCGGCTGCGCATCCAGGCGACCGTGTGGTACACCGCTGCCGCGCTCGTGGCATCCGGCACAGCGCAGCACTTCGCCGGCACCTACCTGCAGCCAGTAGTCATGGCGTCCGCCGATGCGGCGGCCCTCGGCGTCGAGCACGCTGAAACTGAAAGCGCGGTTGGCGGGCACAGTAGCTACTACCGAGCCGTCGGGCTCTATCGGCACATAGCCGATGATCTCGCGGAAACCGTTGCCGCGGTTCACGCCGAAGGCAAAGCGCGGCACCTCGAAGACATCGTCATCAGGGAGCAATACCGGCATGAACAAACGCAGGAAACGTGCCGGTCGCTGGAGAAACGCATCGGTGGCAGGCCGGCGGTGTGCGGCAATGCCCGCGGGGGAATTGTCAGCCCCGTCGAGATCGTAGACGCTGTCGATCATCAGCTGGCCCTGGTTCTTGAGCGCCAGATCAGCGTTGAAGTTGTTGGGCAGCGGTACCAGGCTCGGGAAATCGCGGCGCTCGACGGCGATGATTTCGCTGATCCAGAAACCCTCTTCCGCCAACACGATCGGGCGCTGGGTATCGGCGAGGGTGTCGTAGACCCAGGCGCCGTACAGCGGCTCAGCCGGCAGGTCGTTGTCGTCGCCCAGGGTGCAGGGGATGAGTCGACCCGCTTCTTCCATCATTTCTACTTCTTCGACCGGGGGTTCCTCTTCAACGATCTCGTCGTCCGGATCGGGTACCTCGATCTGGCGGCACTCGCTCCAGGTGACAAACAGTCGCCCGGTGCCGTCGCGCAGTGGGTAGACGCTGCCGAACTGGCCGCCGCGCGACAGCAGGCCGTCAGTGCGCACCTCGGTGTCGGTCAGCGGCTCCTGGCCGCTGCCACCGGCACCGGCGGCCTGGGGTACCGGCTGGTCAGCGGAAACGAAGTTCACGGCGTCGATGATATTGATGGCGCCGCCCAGGGTATCCGAGGCAAAGGGCTTCAGCAGGCTGACGATGCTGCCATCGTCGAGCTCCCGGGGCTGGGAATACTCAACCGGGCTGCCGTCGGTGCCGCTGTCCTGGGAATCCATGCCATACAGCGGCGACATGCCGATTCCCGAGGGCGCAACCGTGTAGAGGCTGATGTGATTGCCCACCGTGTTGTTCCAGCGGCTGAACAGGATCCTGCCGTCGGCCATCACCGTCGGGTCGAGGTCGTGGCTGCGGTTGAAGGAGATCTGCTTGAACTCGGCATCGCGCTGCTGCGGGTCATAGATATGCAGCAGTGCCGCCGGTTCATCGCCGTCCTCGGTCAGTGCCGAGAAAATTTGCGCGCGGTTTTCGTTGAGCTGCCGGGCCTGTTCGGCCACCTGTCGGGTGGAGCTGAACACAATGCGGTCATCCGGCAGGAAATGCGGGTCGATGTCCTGTCCACCGCCGGCCTCGAAGCCGTCGTTGCGCTTGAGCCGGGACGGAATCACGTAGCGGGGCTCGAGGGTTTCCGTGTCCATGAACCAGAGGTTCCAGGTGGTGTTCTCGAGGTTGGCGTCTACCGGTTCAGGTACGATGCGGGCGGCGAACACCAGCAGCTTGCCGTCGTATGAAGACTCAACACCCTTGATATCGATTGCCAATTCCTCGACCGGCACGTCCTCTTCCTCGGCCGCGATCGCCAGCATGGCGGGCGTGATATCGACCTCTTCAGCACTCACTGCAGCGCGGTC